>CP060260.1:0-323674 GCA_023898805.1 Rhodospirillales bacterium | reverse complement strand
GGGGCGGATCGCGATGGACGACAAGGTGTCGTTCAGCAAACATGCGCTGGCCGCTTCACCAGTCAATCTTTCGGCAGTGTTCCGGCGGCTTGGTACGCATAAACTGTCATTGGGGAATACGCTTTTCGCGATCGGGGTACGTTCGGCCAACGACGCGGCCCGCGCCGCGGCCGAGCACATTGCGGGCAGCGAGGCGGCCTTCGTCGCGCGTATGAACGAAAAGGCCCGCGCGATCGGCATGAACCGTACCCATTTCGCCAACGCCTCCGGTCTGCCCGATCCGCACAATGTCAGCACGGCGCGCGACATGACGACCCTGATGCGGCATATCGACGAAACCTATCCCAAATTCGCCCAGTTTCTAGGGACGCGCGGGTTCGACCTGCGCGAAAAGATCAACGGCAAGCGCACGATCGGCGCCTTGATACGCGGGCATATCGCCATGTTGCAGCGTTTTATTACGCGCGACTTGAAGGTGGACAAGGCCAAGACCGGGTATATCAACGCCAGCGGCTCGAACATCGCCGTCCATGCGACCGGGGAAGGGCGCAATGTCGAGATCGTGGTTATGGGCGCGCGCGGATCTGCGGCGCGCCACACATGTGTGGCGCGTATTGCCAGCAGGCTTTGACGCGCCATACGCGCTGTAATAGCCTTCGTAAAACATTCCAGAGGTTTTTGGGCATGATACGGCATCTTGCGTTCGTGTGTGTGGCGGTTGGTTTTTTGTCGGCTCCGACGATTACATGGGCGGGGGACGGCACCACGCCAGCCGCGCATCCCATCGGCGCGCATAAAAGCGTGCGCGACATGACGCCGGAACAACGGCAGGCGTATTGGGACAATCTGCCGGCGGTGGAGAAAGAGAAGATTCTGGCGCGCCGCCACGAAATCGAGGCCGAGCGGCTTAAAAAAACGGACCCGTCCGATCCGACACCAGGGGAGAACGCGGCGGCGCAGAACGCGCAAGCCCTTGCGATCTGGAAGGCGATGACGCCCGACCAGAAGCGCGCCTTTTTAAGCGCGCACAAGGCCGAGGTCGAAAACCTGCTGCAACCGCAAACCGCGCCCTGAGGCGGAGGCGGCGCGGGGGGTGATGCACCCCCGGCTTTCAGTTGCATCGGGCCGCCGTTATCGGTATAACCTGCCCCTGACCGGAATGTGGCGCAGCCTGGTAGCGCACTTGCATGGGGTGCAAGGGGTCGCAGGTTCAAATCCTGTCATTCCGACCATTTTTCCCCGACCGTTATTCCTGTCGTTTGTTGAGCCCGCTGTGGTTGTTGGCGCGGTTTCGCCGCGGCGTTCGTATTTGCGTGCGCAATTCGGGCGGGAGGTCGGCAAGGTTTGTCGGGCCGTCCACGTACCGGGCCAGCGTCTTCATTTGCCGGGTTTCGTGAAAGTCGATGCTCGCGCTGTATATGGTGCCGACCAGTAAAAACTGGCCCAGTGTTACGCCATTCTTGAAAAAGCCTTCGTTTGTGTAATCCTCCGGGTCTTTTGTTTGGCTGGCCCTGCGGGTGGCCGTGTTTTCCTCATGCAGGCGGTCTTTATACGCACTTACATCGTAAGACATGGCGGCGAGTTTTTGCAGGTCGCCCGCGTGCCTCAGGCGGCCCCATTCATGTGCCCTTGCATATTCGGCTTCGGGCAGGACATCTTGAAGCCGGTCGAGTTGCGCGTGGATGTAGCGCGAAAGATCGTAACGCTGGTCGGCGGCGGGTTCGGCACCGGCCTTGGCCCATACATATCCGCCCATTTCGAGCGAGGCGAACAGGTCGATTTTTTTGAACCCCAGCGCCTGTCCGAAAAGCGCCGCATTGGCCAGCGCCCTGCGTCCATATCCCTGTCCGCGTATGGTGCCATAGGTTTTGATGATATCCGGCTTGAGTATCCCGATGGTAAAATCGACGGCGAGGGATTCGAGCAGTAGGCCGTCCCCCTGTTCCGCCATCAGGCCGATTTTGAAACTGGTTTTTTTGTCGTCATGGCCGGCGGAACAGGCAAAATCGATGTCGATCTTCGTATCATCGGGCAAGCCGTAAGCCAGAAGCGGCTTTACCGCATCGAAAGGCAGGCCCGATACCTGTTCAAAGCGTTGTTCGGGGGTGGTGTCCGGCGCGGGTGGCGGAAAACGGCGATTCGGGCTAAAGCCCGCCATGCCGGAAACCTTGCCAAAGATTTCCCGGATTTTGCCTTTGATGTTCGTGGTCCACACATGCATCCCGTAAAACATTTATAGCAACGAAGTGCTTAAGATGCGGTTTAGCGGCATTTTTTGTGTAGTTTTCCCTTTTTTATCATGTGGTTGGCGTGTAGTGTCGCGCCATGGATTTTTCACGTTCCAGCCAGTCCGTTCCGCCTGTCCCGCGCGCGGCGGCGCATGGGTTCCTGTGCGGGCTTGCGGCGCTGTGCGGGGTTGCGCTGGTGGCGTGGGTTTTTTATTTCTGCGGGCGCGGGCTGGATTTCACGGACGAGGGATTTTACCTGACCGGCGCGGCGCATCCGCAGGATTACGCGATCAACATGCCGCTGTCGTTTTTCGGGTTCGTCTATCATCCGCTTTACCTTCTGGCGCAGGGCGATATCGCGCTGTATCGCCGCGCGAACGTCGTCATCACCTATGCGCTGGCAGTCATGGCGGCGTTTCAGGTCTTACGCACGGCCATGCCCGATACGCGGCGGGGCGATGCCGTTTGCCGTGCCATTGGGTTGGGCGCGGCGGCGATGGGGGTTTTTACGCTGGGGCTGGTCACGCCCAATTACAACACGCTGGCTTTGCAGGGTTTGCTGGTCACGCTTTGGGGCGTGATGCAGGCGCTGCGCCCGGATGGGGATGGGCGGGCGGCGATCACGGGCTGGGCGATGATCGGGCTGGGCGGGTGGCTGACCTGCATGGGCAAGCCGAGCAGCGCCGCGCTTCTGGCGCTGGCCGTGCCTGCCGCTTTGTATGCGATGCAATGCCGGAGCTGGCGGTATCTGCCGGTCGCGGTGACAATCGCAGGCGGGCTTCTGGCCGCGTCGGCGCTGGCGATCGACGGGTCGTTTGGCGGTTTTGTGGCGCGCATCACACACAGTCTTGATGCCGCCAGCGTTCTGGGCAGCGGGCAAGACCTGATGGGCATATTCCGCATCGACGGGTTGGTGTTGAGCAAGCGCGAATACCTGTTCGTCGCGTTGGGCGCGGGGGCGACCATCGGGGGGGCGTGGATCGGTTTCGTACCGGCGGTTGTCGGCGCCGGGGTCACGGCCCTGATCGGTGCGATGATCGCGGGCGTCTGGCTGGGCGGTTTTCGCGGGACGGTGATGCTGGCGTCGGGCATTCTGGCCGGGGCGGGCTGGGCGGTCTATGCGTTCGCGCGGCGCATGACGCCGCTGCCGTGGCCGCGTCCGGTTTTGACGCTGGGCCTGTTTCTTATGGCGTTGCCTTATATCTATGCCTTCGGGACCAACGGGAATTATTGGGAGCGCGGGGCGGAGGCCTGCGTGTTCTGGGCGCTGGGCTGTGTCGTGCTGTTGACGCCCTTGCGGCGGTACAGGGAAACGGCGCTGTTCGTGCCGGTCTTCGTGCTGCTGTTCTGGAGCGGGACGATGATTCACAACGGCATCCGCACGCCATATCGCCAGCCGGAAAGCCTGCGGGCGATGCGGGCGGATACAGCGGTCGGCGGCGGGCATTTAATGCTGACGCAAGGTTTTCACGATTACTTCGCGGCGGCGGCGCAGGTCGCGCAGGCGAATGGTTTTACACCCGGCACGCCGGTCATCGATCTGACCGGGCAGTCGCCGACGACCATCTTCGCGCTTGGCGGCCGCGCGCTGGGGCAGCCGTGGCTGGTGGGGGCCTATCCGGGTAGCGACGGGCTGGCGGTAATGACATTGAAAGACGAATCCTGCGCTGATCTTGCGCGGGCGTGGCTGCTGGTCGAACCGGGCGGGCCGCGCGCGCTGGATGGCCGGGCGGTGATGGCGGCTCAGGGCGCGCATATCGATAGCGGCTATGCAAAAACGGCGGAATTCGCTACTCCTTCGGGGGCGGGCGGTTTTGCCGCGCGCGGCCCGCAATATTTCCTGAAACCTACGCGCGGGGCGGCGCAGGCACGCGCCGCGTGCGAACAAGCGAAAGGGACGCAACCATGAAGGCGGTCATTCTGGCGGGCGGTCTGGGCACGCGTATGTCGGAGGAAACACACCTCAAGCCCAAGCCGATGATCGAGCTGGGCGGCAAGCCCATCCTTTGGCATATCCTGAAAATCTATTCGCATTACGGGATCAACGATTTCGTCATCTGTTGCGGGTACAAGGGCTATCTGATCAAGGAGTATTTCGCGAACTACTTCCTGCATTCGTCCGACGTCACGTTCGACATGTCGAAAAACGCGATGGAGGTGCATCACCGTTACGCCGAGCCATGGCGCGTGACCGTCGTCGATACGGGCGAAGCGACGATGACCGGCGGACGGTTGAAGCGCGTGGCGTCGTATATCCGCGACGAGGAGGCGTTCTGCTTCACCTATGGCGACGGGGTGAGCGATATCGACATCAACGCGCTGATCGCCTTTCACAAGGCGCAGGGCGTCAAGGCGACTTTGACGGCGGTGTATCCGCCCGGACGTTTCGGCGCGCTGGACATCCGCGCCGACAGTAAAGTCACGACCTTCAAGGAAAAGCCCAAAGGTGACGGCGGCATGATCAATGGCGGGTTTTTCGTGCTTTCGCCCGATGTGCTGGCACTTTTGAAAGACGATGCCACGGTGTGGGAGCGCGAGCCGCTGGAAACGCTGGCCAATGACGGGCAGCTGGCCGCGTATCCGCATCGCGGGTTCTGGCAGCCGATGGATACGCTGCGCGACCGGACATTGCTGGAGGATCTGTGGCAAAGTGGCAGGGCGCCATGGAAAAGATGGGCGTGAACGCCGGGGAAAAAATGGGCGTAAACGCAGAATTCTGGCGGGGGCGGCGCGTATTCCTGACCGGGCATACCGGGTTCAAGGGCGGGTGGCTTTCTTTGTGGTTGCGTCATATGGGGGCGGAGGTTACGGGCTATGCGCTTGCGGCACCGGGCGAACCGAACCTGTTTACCGTGGCCGATGTCGCGCGCGACATGAATTCGATTACGGGCGATGTACGCGACGCGGCGGTGCTGGCGCGCGCGATGCGGGATGCGCGGCCTGAAATCGTCATCCATATGGCGGCGCAATCGCTGGTGCGGTTGTCCTATGCGCAGCCGGTCGAAACCTATGCCACCAACGTAATGGGCAGCGTCCATCTGTTCGAGGCTGTGCGCGCAAGCCCCGGCGTGCGCGCGGTCGTCAACGTCACCAGCGACAAATGCTATGAGAACCGGGAACAAGACTATGCGTATCGCGAGGACGACGCGATGGGCGGGTTCGACCCGTACAGCAGCAGCAAGGGTTGCGCCGAACTGGTAAGCGCGGCGTATCGCAATTCGTTTTTCCCGGTTGCCGATTATGCCCGGCACGGCGTGGCGGTGGCCACGGCGCGCGCGGGCAATGTCATCGGCGGGGGCGACTGGGCCGTGGACCGACTGATCCCCGACATGGTGCGCGCGTTCGGTGCGGGCGAGGCGGTCGTGATCCGCGCACCCGATGCCGTGCGGCCGTGGCAGCATGTGCTGGAGCCCCTGGCGGGCTATTTGACGCTGGCGCAGGCATTGTACGCTTCGGGGCCGGAATTCGCGCAAGGCTGGAATTTTGGCCCCGATGCGCAGGATGCGCGCCCGGTCGGGTATATCGTCGAAAAAATGGCCGGGCTGTGGGGCGATGGCGCAACGTGGACGCTGGATGCGCGCGCGCAACCGCACGAGGCGCATCTGTTGACGCTCGATTCCGGCAAGGCGCATGAAAAACTGGGCTGGCGCGGTGTGTGGACGCTGGACGCCGCGCTGGAACGCATCGTGGCATGGCATAAGGCGCATCTGGCGGGGGCGGACATGCGGGCGCGAACGCTGGGCGACATCGACGCCTATATGCAGCGTGTGGCGGGCGGCGGTCGCTGATGGGTTTTGTCCGGTTCTTTCTGGCTTTATTGGTACTGGTTTCGCATACGGGTTATGCGATGCGCGATATCGGGCCGCTGGCGGCGGTCGAGGCGTTTTTCGTTCTTTCCGGCCTGTACATGGCGGCGGTGTATACGACCAGATACAGCCGGATCGAAAACGGTGCGCGGCTGTTTTACCTGAACCGGTTTTTGCGGCTTTATCCCACTTATGCCCTTTTGGTGCTGGTCACGGCGGCGTGCGCGTTCGCCGTCCGCGGACAGCCGGGCGATTACCGGCACGTCTTCGATCTGTTTCACGCGCAGCCGGATATAGGCACGACGACCTTGGCCAGCGTGTGGGCCAGCGTCGTTGCGATTTTCGGGCAGGATATTTTATCAGTGGCCGAGCCGTTGCATTTTCTTTTGCCGGTGCGGCAGGGATGGTCGATCGCCAGCGAGTTGCTGTTTTACGCAAGCGTGCCGTTGCTGTTTCGTTACATGAGCGTGTTTCGCTGTGCGGTTGGTGTCGTCGTATTCATGGTCATCAAATACGCGCTTTTGTATTACGGCGGCTGGCGCATGGCGTATTTCCTGCCGGTCGGGAATTTTGCGTATTTCCTTTTGGGGTACGGGCTGTATCTGGTGTCGGTCGATCCACGGGTCGAGGCGATCAAGGCGCGGGTATACCCGTTCCGCTACGCGGTGCTGGCGGCGATGCTTGGGACATTGTTCGTGATGGGGGATGCCAGTCTTGAAACCGGGGGGCCGCGCCATCATGCCGCGATGCTGGCCGTATTGTGCAGCGGGTGCGTGCTGTTGTTCCAGCGCGCGAGCGCGCGGCTGGACCTGTTTTTGGGCAATATCGCGTATGGGGTCTACCTCAACCATTTCCTTTTGGTGGTGCTGGGGCAGGCCATGGGGCTTGCGGATCTGGCGCTGGTCGGATGGGCGGTTGCGGCCAGCCTTGTCTTTGCCTATCTGACCGAACGCGCGATTCAGGATCCCGTTGATCGTTACCGGCGAGGCTTAACGGGCTTGCCTGAAGGCCGGTAAACGCGATAAACCAGCACTGCAAGAAAGATAAGGGTTTCATATTATGAGCGATTTTAAACTGGTCATGGTGTCCGCGGGGTTCGAGCACGGGGGGAACGTCACCCACCGGCATCTGGACGGGCATTCGCAGCTTTTGGTGTATCCGTTTGAATCGCAGCTGGGGAACCGCAGCTTCAACGATTTTCTGGCCTCGGTCGAGCGTGTTCAGTACCGCTATCCCGAATTTCCCGAAGGGTTGAGCGCGGGCGAATTGTACGAACAGATCATCGACGAGGAATTGAAGACCTTTTTGCGCAAGCGCAACGGCTCGAAGTTCAAGGACGCGGACTGCCAGCTGGACGAGGCCGCGCGCATCAAGGCGTTCACGGATTTTCTTGGCACGGAATGGCCGCATCGCCGCGCGCGCGTGATCGAGGCGTTTTTCCGTTCGACCTTCGCCGCGTGGACGAATTATTACGCCAAGCCGGTCGCGGGGATGCATTATGTGGGGTATTCGCCCGCGATCGGCATCGACGCCGACCGCATCGTGCGCGATTTCCCGGATGTGCGCATCATGCATATCGTGCGCAATCCGTTTTCGGCCTATCGCGACACCAAGCGCCGCCCGTTCCCACAGCCGCTGACCAAATACCTGATCACATGGAACATCTATCACTCGACGGTGGAGATGTTCGCGCGCATGTATCCCAAAAACGTGCGCATCTTCCGGTACGAGGATCTGGTCGAAAACAAGGAGACGTTCATGCGCGACGTGGCGTCGTTCATCGGCGTCGGGTTCGAGCCTGCAATGTTGTATCCAAGCTGGAATGGGGTCGAGATCAAGGAAAGCATCGCACCGTGGGGTACGGTTTTGAAAAGCACGAGGGATTACAACAAGGCCGTGATCGACGAGCTGAACGACGCGGAAAAGGCGCAGATCGTTCAGGGCACCACGGCGTTGGCGCGGCATTTCAAATACGACGAGATCGATTACCTGGCGCCTTATTACCGTGCTGAGTAAGCTGCGGCATTTCGACGATGCCGGCGGGGTGGATGCGGGGGTGCGCCTGCCTGCGCCGGACGAAAATTCCTTCCGTATGCTGGGCGATGCACTGGGCGCGGGGCTTTCGGCGGTGGCGCCGGTCGGCGGCGGGACGCTCGGCGTCTGTTACACCGCGCGGCTGGGCGCAAAGCCCGTCTTCATAAAAACACACCGCGCCGATGCGCGCGATCTGGCCAAGGAAGCGCGGCTTCTGGCGCAGGCGCATGGCGATGCGCTATGGGTTGAAAGCCGCGAGGCGGCAGGGCGGTTATGGCTGGTGATGGACCGGCTGGCGCCGCCGGTCGCGCGCCCGGTCCTTACCGATATTCTTTCCCTGACCCGCGCATATGCGCCACGGCTTGATGGGCGCGGGTGCATTCCCGAAGGCGATACGCTGGCGGCGTTGCTGGCGCGCGGAACGGCCGGGGTTGCGGCGATGCTGGCGGCGGGGATGATTTCGCCTTCTTGCGCGCAGGCCGTGCAGTCGCGTTTTTCAGATTTGGGGGCCGTATTGCCGGGATTGCCGAAACAGGCGTGCCATGGCGATCTGGGGCCGAAGAACATTCTGGTGCATGGTGGAACGCTGATCGCCGTGGATTGGGAGGACGCGTTCTGGGGCGTGGCGGGGTATGATTATCTGTACTGGCTGACATTTTTTGAAAACCGCGCGCTTTACGGCGGGGATATCCTTGAAAAAACCGGGTTGGGGCGCGGGGTGGAGGTGTCTATCATGGCGCTGGTCGTTGTTCTGAAATCCCTGTTGTCATGGCGGGCGGCCACGCATCACGGCAATACTCTGAGTTTCGACGAACGGATCGGGGAGGTTCTGGCCCTTGGGTAAAAAACGCGTCATACCGCAACGCGACCTTGATGCGATCGCAACGCTGGCCGATCCCGATTTGCGGGCGCTTGCGGGTGCGCGGCTGTTCGTGACCGGCGGGACGGGGTATGTCGGCCGCTGGCTTTTGGAAAGCCTTGTTCATGCCGATGCCGCGCTGGAGCTGAATGTGCGGGCGGTGGTGTTGAGCCGCGATCCAGGCAGGTTCGCGCAGCTGTGTCCCGCAATCGCCGCCAGCCCGGTGCTGTCATTCATACAAGGCGACGTGCGCGATTTTGTGTTTCCTGACGGGGCGTTCGATTTCGCAATCCATGCCGCGACCGATGTGATCGCGGAACATGCGCCGCTTGAAACATTCGACGTCACCGTGGGCGGGACGCGCAGGGTGCTGGATTTTTGCGTTGCGCGCGGGGTGCGGCGGGTGCTGCTTTTAAGTTCGGGGGCGGTGTACGGTCCGATCCCGCCGGGGATGACGCATGTGGCGGAAACTTATGGTGGCGGCCCGCGGACCGATCAGCCGCAATCGGCTTATGGGATCGGCAAGGCGGTGACGGAATGGCTGGGCGCGGCCTATGGCGCGGCGCACGGCATCATGTGTCCGTCCGCGCGGGTGTTCGCGCAAATAGGGCCGCATCTGGCGCTGGACAAGCAGTTCGCGGCGGGGAATTTCATCCGCGACGCGCTGGCGGGCGGGGTGTTCGACATTCGCGGCGACGGGACGCCGCGGCGTTCGTATATGTACGGCGTCGATCTGGCGGCGTGGCTTTGGGCCATTCTGGCGCGCGGGCAGGGTGCGCGCGCCTATAATGTCGGCTCGGATGAGGGGATGTCGATTCTGGCATTGGCCGAGATGGTCGCGCAGGCGGCGGGGATTTCCAGCCCTGTAATCAACGTGCACGGAAGTCCGGTGCCGGGCGCGGCACCCGCGTGGTACGTGCCGGACATTGCCCGCGCGCGCGATGAGCTTGGGCTTACGATCAGCGTGCCGGCGATGGAGGCGATCATGCGTACATTGGCGTGGTATCGCGAGGCGGGAATATGAATTTGCACGCAGTCCTGCAATCGCGGTTCGTGCGCTTTCTGGCCGTGGGCGGTTTGAACACGCTGTTCGGATACGGCGTTTATGCCGTGATGATCGCGTCGGGCGCGCATTATGCGCTGGCGTCGGGCGTGGCGCTGGTCCTTGGCGTTTTGTTCAATTTCAAGACCACGGGCGTTTTGGTGTTCCGGTCAGGCGACAATAGCCGCATTGTGCATTTCGTGGGCGTTTATGCCGTGGCTTATGGGTTCAATGTCGGAGGAATCGCGGTTTTGCAGCAGTGCGGGCTGAACGATTACGCCGCCGGACTGGTGGTCTTGTTGCCGCAGGCGGTGTTGACCTATTATCTGTGCCAGCGTTTCGTATTCACCACCGGGAAGGCCTCATGAAAAAAACGATCAGCATCGTCACGCCTGTTTACAACGAGCAGGATAATATCGAGGAGCTGTGCCAGCGCATCGCCGCCGTGATGCAGACCCTGCCTTACGATTACGAGCATATCTGCATCGATAATTGCTCGACCGACCGGACGGTCGAGATGCTGCGCGCGATCGCGGCGCGCGACCGTCACGTCAAGGTGATCCTGAACGCGCGCAATTTCGGATATATCCGTTCGTCCTTCCACGCGTTGTTGCAGGCGCGCGGGGATGCGGTGGTGCTGATCGCGTCGGATTTGCAGGATCCACCGGAAATGATCGCGCAGTTCGCCGCGAAATGGGAGGAAGGCTTCAAAACCGTGATGGCGGTAAAGCCGGAAAGCGAGGAGGCATTCTTGATGTTCTGGCTGCGGCGCCTGTATTACAGGACCATCGCGCGGATATCGGACGTTCCGTTGGTGCAGAACGCGACCGGGTCTGGCTTGTTCGATCGCGCTGTCATCGACATTTTGCGCGGGTTGGGCGATCCCTATCCGTATTTTCGCGGGCTGGTGTGCGAGATCGGTTTTCCCATCGCCACCGTGCCGTTTGTCCAGCCGCGCCGCAAGCGCGGCGTGACCAGCCAGAATTTCCATTCGCTTTACGACATGGCGATGCTGGGCATCGTCAAGCACTCCAAGTTGCCGTTGCGGCTGATGACACTGGTCGGGTTCGGCGTCGCATTTTTAAGCCTGCTGTGCGCGGCTGGGTATTTCATCGCAAAGATCGTGGCGTGGGACACGTTCAGCATGGGGACCGCGCCGATCCTGATCGGGGTGTTTTTCTTCGGCGCGATGCAGATGCTGTTTTTGGGGCTTTTGGGTGAATACGTGCTTTCGATCCAGACGCATGTTCGCAAATTGCCGCATGTGGTCGAGGCCGGGCGCATCAATTTCGATTCATAAGAACCGCCTGAAATTTCCCGCCTTCTTTCGCCCTTTCGCCGCCGTTTCGACTTTTATTTGTTTTTGGTTCCGTGCATTGACACACAGTGCAGCTAACCTCATAATTTCATTTGTCTTTTTTACATAGGTGCGAATCATGGGCGTGCTGCCGCTTACCGGCAAGGAATTGTTTTTGGGCGAGGACGACGTCATCGTCAGCAAGACGGATCTCAAGGGCCGGATTACCTATTGCAACGATGTGCTGATGCGCATCGCGGGTTATTCGGAATCCGAACTTATCGGGCAGCCGCACAGCATCTTGCGCCACAAGGCCATGCCGCGCTGCGTGTTCAAGCTGCTTTGGGATACGATTCAGGCCGGGCATGAAATTTTCGCCTACGTCGTCAACCGTTCCAAGCACGACGATTATTACTGGGTGTTCGCGCATGTTACGCCGGATTACAGCCCGAATGGAGAACTGGTCGGCTATACGTCCTTCCGCCGGTCGGTCGAGCGCAGGGCGATCGATGCGATTTCTCCGGTCTATGCCGCGCTTTTGGAGGAGGAAGCGCGTTTCGCCAACCGCAAGGAAGGCATGCAGTCATCCTTCAACATGGTTTTGAACCTTCTTGCCGATAAAGGGATGGCTTATGACGAGCTTGTTTTCAGTCTCTAAATCGGGCATTGCGTGCGTTGTCGGCGCCTGTCTTTCCGGGGGCGTCGGCATCGCGCTGTATCGCGAGGGGGATGCCACGCTTGCCGGGCTTGCCTGCGGTGCGTCCGTACTAGCGCTTCTTGGTCTTTCCGATCTTCTGCGGATGGCGGTCAACGTCCACAAGGCTTCAAAGACGCTAGCGCAGGCGGCCGAAGGCAATCTGAGCGTCCGTGTCCTTGGCATTCGCGGCAACAGCACGGACAGTGACATGTTGCGCAACATCAACCGTTTCATGGATCTGGCCGAAGCCTTTTCCAAGGAGGCGAATGCCGCGATGCGCGCCGCGCTGGAAGGACGGTTTTACAGGAAAATCGTCACACGCGGGTTGCGCGGCGAGTTTCGCCAGTATGTCACCAGCGTCAACGAGGCGCTGGCCGCCATGGAAAAAAGCAAGGGCGAGCTTTCGTCCTTCGAGAAAACCATGCTTGAGGACGCGGTGACGATCTCCATCACCGTTAACGAAGGGACCATCGCCAACACGGATTTCATTCGCGGTATCCGCGCCACGACGAAGGAGGCGGAAGGCATGGCACATTCCGCCCAGCATGTTGTCGAGGTAATCGAAAGCCTGAAGGAAAAAAGCGCGGAGGCCGTGGTTGCTTCCAACGACGTGCTACGGATAACGGAAGACGCGCGGGGCGCCGTGCGCACCGCGATGAATGAGTTTCAGGCAGTGGAGAAAAACGTGGATGACGCAGCCACCCGCGTTACGCAGCTTTCGCAGGCGTCCGAGGCCATCGGGCAGATATTATCATCGATCGAGGACATCGCGGGTCAGACCGACCTTCTGGCGCTGAACGCGACGATCGAGGCCGCGCGCGCCGGTGAAGCGGGCAAGGGTTTTGCCGTGGTGGCGAACGAGGTCAAGAATCTTTCAAGCCAGACAGCCAAGGCGACCGAGGATATCGGCGCGCGGATCGGCAGGCTGCAGCAGGAAATGAGCGCCATCGTCACGACGATGAACCGCAACACCGACGCCATCGGCAAAGGCCGTGCGGCGATGCAAGCCATGGCCGCACGGATGCAGGATGTTGGTGCGCTTGTCGAAAAAAATACTCAGTATATGAACGATATTTCCGAACAACTGGGCCATCAATCCAGCGCGACCATGCAGATTTCGGAAAGCATCCGACAGGTCGCCCTGCGCACGCAGCAAAACAGCGCATCGCTTGAAACCAGCACCAACGCGCTTGGGAATATCGAGAAGGAAATCTTCTCGCTACTGAATATGCTTGGGAATCGCGACATACCCCACAAGCACCTGTTTCTGGCCAAGGCCGAGCATATTATCTGGAAGAAGCGACTTCTCGATTTCATGGCCGGAAGAGCGCACATGAAGCCTGAGGAAATCAAGGACGACACGGCCTGTCATCTTGGTCAGTGGTGTGTGGGCTCCGAAGCCGATAGCTATAAAAACCATCCCGCCTTTCAAGCGTTGCATCAGCCACACCGGGACGTCCATCGGTATGGGGTCGAGGCACTTGAGTTTGCGACGCGCGGGAACCTCGATGAGGCCATGGAGAAATACCGGCTTCTCGAACTGGCGTCCGAGCAAGTGATGGCCTGCCTTGACCAGATGATCGAAAAAGTTGCCTGAGTCATATTTGCTTTCTGGATGGTAATGCTCTGCGGCTTTGACCAGGGTGCGCCATTTCGTAAGACGTGCGTCAATATCGCGCAGTTGAATTTGTTTACATATTACATATTCGCGCTTATATATGTTTCAAACAAAAAAGGGCATATAAAGCGGAGGGTGTGATGGTATCAGGGATTTTCGGGCGCATCGCCGGGGCGGTGTCGGGCGCATTTCTTGCGCTAGGGGCCGGGCTGGCGGGTGCGCAGGCAGCGGATAAAAATTCTTATGGCGGGCTGCCGAATGCGGCGGCGCTGGTGAACACAGGTTGCGGCGCGCAATCGGGCTGGTCGATGCCGTGGAATCTGGATCCGTGCCGCTTGCGACTTGGCGTTCGTTTCGCGCGCGCGGTCAAGGGCCAGACATCGGCTTTGTTCCTGCATCCGGGGCGCGCTTCGTTCCTTGATACCTATACGATCGGCGCGGATGCCAGCTATACGCTCAAACGTTTCGAGCAGGTACTCTTCAAGCCGGCCATCGATGTGATGCTGGGCGTCAACCAGCATTTCGGCAATGACGGCCATACGCGGGTTTTCCTGATCCCGATGCTGAACTTTACGCCGTATGCAGGCGATGCGGTGGCATTTACGCTTGGCGCGGGCGTCGGCCCTTCGCTCAAGACCGGCAGTTCGGCCTATGAGAGGCTGATCCATACGAGGCCCGGCCCAGACGGCAAAGCCCATACCGGTTCGCGTTTTCTGTTCGAGATTTATGCGAAAGCAGGAATGGAGTTTCCAAAGTTGTTGCCCGGCATCACGTTCAGTGTCGCGCTGGATCATACCTCATGCGGCGGCGGGCTGGGGCTTGGGTTGTGCAACAACGTGCGTGGCGCGGAAAACAACGTCACCTTTGGCGTGGACGGCACGCTTGATGCCTGGGCCAGGCGCGTTCGCGCCGGGGCGGGCGCGTTGGGGCTTGCGCGCCCCTGATTGTTCCACGGATGTTTACCCTGAATTTTTACAGGGTCGCATATGACATTCTGGTGGCATGGATTGATTTCAGGATGCGAAGCACCCATTTTTGCGCGTGTAGATTTATTCCTTCACCTGAGCGAGATTTATGCCGGAAGATTCAGAAGACGTTATGGCGCCGGGGCTGCGTAACGACCTTTTACGTTGCGAAGCCGAGGGACGTCTGGTTCGAGTCGCCATCAAGACGGTGGGCGATCGTGCATTGACGTGCCTGTTTTGCGATCTGGCGCGATTGTGCGGGGTTGCCAGCAGAGACCTGAGAGCAGACGAAGGGCTGATCGTCGGCGATATGACGCCCGAAGACGTGCGGTATCTTAGTGGTGATCCGCGCGTCGTGCGCATGACGCCGCGTTAGACCGAAAATCGATCGTTATAGGGTGAAACGGTGGGTGCGGATGATTTTTGCGACTTCGGCAAGCGAATGCGCCAGATAGTCCGCGCCGCTGGCCGCCAGACGGTCATGGTCGAACCAGCCGCCGGTTAGTGCGATGCTGGCAAGGCCAAGTTCCTTGGCCACCATCGGTTCCTCGATCGAGTCGCCGACGATGATCCCCCGAACGGGCGATTGGCAAAGTCCGTTGAAATAGGCCTGAAGCCGCCCGGATTTTGAAAAGCGGAACCCCGTTTCCATGCGTTTTTCACAGCAGGATTTCCAAGCAAAAGCACGGGAAAGACCGAGTTGGTCGAGCTGGTGTTCCAGCACATCGGGGCGTGTGTTCGAAAGCAGGATGTTGCGCCCGCCCAATTGTTCGACCACGGCCAGCGCATCATATATGCCGTCACGCGCCCGCAGGGCGTGCGGGTGATTCAGATACGCACCATGGTACAGGTTGTCGATCTCATGCAGGCGGGCCTTAAGGTCCGCCTCGTCGATGCCGGCGGCAAGAAAGCCCGCGCTGTATGGAACGGTGGTGCGACGGCGCGTGTCATCAATGCAATCAATCGGCGGCTTGTTGAATATCCGGGTCAGCACGGCGCTGAAGGCGATGCGATGCGCGTCGATGTCATCGACGACCACGCCATTGAAATCCCAGACGGTTATTTCCACGGCATTGCCTAAAGTTTCGGGTTTGCGGGCGCGGATATCGCGGACGGTTGTAGGGCAGGCGGGGCAGAACTTGCCCCTGGGTCCAGCATTACCGATGCCGCGACGAAGGCCGCATAAGCACCCAGCGCGATCATCCCCTGTTTGCGGGTCAATGCGCCCTTGTTCTTGAACAGGGTATAAGCCAGCGCACCGGCCGATGCCGTGAAGGCTGCGAAATTAAGCAGGCCCGTCGGCGTTGCCTGGGGGATGAAGTTTGCGGGCACGTTCACGCCTTCCTTGGCGATGAATCCGCCGACCATCAGGATATTGAAGATGTTGGAGCCGAGCACGTTGCCCAGGCCGATCTCACCCTTGCCCTTGAGGGCCGATTTGATATTGACCATCAGTTCGGGCAGCGAGGTGCCGATTGCGACGGCCAACGTGCCGACCAGCGCTTCGGTGATGCCGATGCCGGTGGCAAAGCGCGAGGCGCCCGCGACCAGCATGTCGGCCGAAACCATCAGACCGCCCAGACCGGCAAGGCCCCATACGGTATTCAGCCATGCGGGCGCGGCATCCGGATGGCCGGGTTCGGCAGAATCGGGTGCGGGGAGCGCATGTGGCTCGATCGTTTCCAGCGCTTGTTTTTTTGCGGCGGTGGTTTTGGCCGCTTTCAAATCCTGTTTGTTGAAGACGTAGCTGCCGACGACGTAGGCGAGGCTTAGCCCCAGCATCGAGGCACCAAGCACCGGCGGCATCGCGCCGTACATCAAGGGCAGGGCGAACAGGCCGGTGGCGCAGGCCATGGCGGCGGTGTTGAATTTCCACGCATTGCCCTTGGCTGCGGGCAATGCCTTGACCGCTGCGGTCGCGCCCAGAATCAGCAGAATGTTCGCGATGTTGGAGCCGACGATGTTGCCGATCCCCAGTGCGGGTACGCCATCGCGCACCGCGTTCCACGACACCAGAAGTTCGGGCAGGGAGGTAAGCGCGCCAAGCCCCAGACCGATCAGCAATTCGGACATGTTCAGCTTGCGGCCCAGTGCGGCCGCGCTGTCGACCAGCGCATCGCTGGTCTTGGCAAGCAGGTAGAACGACGCAGCCATCAAGGCGCCCGCGCCCGCGGTCGTGGCCAGCACGGGGGCGGTCAGCGACGTCGTGACCATCAAACCCGCCGCCGCTGCGATCGCGCCGGTTTGGCCCCTGTTTTCGCGGGCATAAGCGCGCACCGCGTCGAAAGCGCGGCGCAGCAGGTTTTTTGGGGTATCGACAGGCGTATTCGCGGGGGCCGACATGGCGTCCTTCCTTGTTTTTTATTGAAAATATCGCAAGGAAGATTCGCCGCGCAACAAAAACCGGACGCGCGCATGTCGATTTTCAGCAAAGGGCGCGTGGCAGCGCGTCAGGCCATGGCGGGCGCCGGATTTTTCGCGGGTTCGATTTTCAGCGCGAAGGCCGGGTGTCTGGCGGTGACCGGTCCATCGTAATTATGGACGAATAGCTCCATGTCCGTGAGATCTTCCCGTGTCAGGCCGAAATCCTGCGTTTGCGCCTTTTCCAGCACGCGGTCCAGAACGATGGCCAAGGCAGGTCCGTGTTCAGGGGGCAGCAGGTAGGCATGGGGCATGTAGGCCTGAAGCGTGCGGCCCGTGAGGAGGCGGATTTGTTGGCGCTGTTCCCGGTCGTCCTGAGATTCCTCAAAATCCAGAAAATTACAGGCGGATTCGCACGCACTGCGCACCACCGGCCAGGCAAGAGCGGCGTTTTGCGCCGATACGGATGCGACCAGACCGATGAAACGTTCGTCGGGCAGCGTGCCGCCTAATGCCTCGTCGTAAACGAAATTGAGGCGTGCGGCATCGTCGGGTAGCGCGGCCAGAATTGTTTCGACCATGTTGGCGGTAATTTTGTGAAATGGAATACCGAAACAATCTTCGAGCGCCTTTGAAAACCGGCCGGACGCATCGGGGGATGTCAGTCCATCCAGAAACTTCGTACGTTCGGTCGCTGGTATTTTTTCAAACAGGTGGCTGAACACGGCGTTGTGCAGTTGGGGGATATTGTAGTCGAAGAGCGTTTTTTGAATATCCTTTAGAATTTCCTGCGATTGTTCGGCGGGCAATGCCAGCACGGTATCCAAAGTGGGAAGGATCAGTTCGATTATGCGTTCAATGCGCGCGGGCGGTATTTTTTTGTCACGTTCGGCGCGTGCGTAGGAAATTGCGTATTCAATGATTTTTCTGAAGCGGTTTACTTCGTTTATGCGCTCAATCGCGTCTGATGCTTTTGATTTTTCTATAGCGATGGCTTGCGGCTGGGATACGGCAAAGGCGCGCTCTTTCAGCGCCGGGAAATCGGGTGAGGCATCCGTGGCGATGGTGTGGGCGAAATCGGCCGCGATGGTTGCGTTGTTCCGGTATTCTTCTATCTGCGTCGGGTGGTTAAGAACGCGGGCGTGGATTGTGTCGAACATCTCCAACACAACGGGAGCAAGGCGGTTGTCCTGCGTAAGGCTGAAAACCGAAGTGCGCATGCGTTTCATCTGCTCGCCTAGGGATTCCTTTTCTTCGATATGGGCTCTGTAGACCGGGAAGGCTGCGCGCGTGAAAAAGTCTTCGTCCAGTGCGGCGATATCTTCCTGAAGATCGCGCGATTTTTCCAGTGTCCACAGGGCGCGGGCCTTGATCTCCTGCGGGATGTCGGCGCGTTCGATCAGCGCCTTGATCACCGGGGCGACCTGATCGTGCAGGTCTTCGCGTCTGGCTAGAAGCGTCGAGATGCGCGTGAACAGATCGGCGTTTTCGGAGGTCAGCGCATCGGTTCCGTAATGCAGCGCACCGACCAGATGGAGCAACCCCGGTTCCTCGTGCGTCCAGTCGACATATTTGTTCATTAAATCATGGAAATAGGCCTGTGCCGTTCCGGATTCCGCCCATGATTCCAGTTTGGGGTAAATTTTAGCGACGCGCATGTCCTGGGCCATCCAGCCTGCAAAACGCAACAGATTTTCCGTGGCCTGTGCAGGGTCCAGCACCGCGTATTGTTCCAGAAGGTGGATCACCGCGTCGGCCGCCTGTGGGTCGTTGGCCGCTTGATTGAAAATGCTGGCCAGAGTGCGTACGAACTTATTGCGGGTGTCATATTGTTTTTGATTGGCCCCAAAGGCGAGCAGATTTGCGGCAGCGTCGCGCAGGGCGAGGGACAGGCTGGGCATGGATGGTTTCTCCCCGTTTTATGTCAGCTCATTGTTACCGGGCGTGCGGGTGAGTCAACCCATTTTCATATCGTTTTTCAAAAAACGGGCGTTGCGCGGGCGGTCAGGCCGGTTTTTCCATCCAGTGATGGGGGTAATCGGTTTCGTCCAGAAAGCCGTCGCCGACCACCGCGAAACCCAGACGTTGGTAAAATGGAATCGCGTAATCCTGCGCGCACAGGCGGATGAGCCGGCATTCGGGCATGGATTTTTCGACGTCGTCCAACATGGCGCGGACAATTCTATGGCCGATGCCCTTTTTGCGCCAGTTTGGGTGCACGACGATGCGTTCCAGTCTTGCAATACCGGGTTCCGGTATGCGCCAGCGCGCGGCGGCGCAGTATTCCGTGCCGTCCATCGCCAGAAAATGTCGTGCCGTTTCTTCGTGTTCGTCGATGTCCAGATTGACCGGGCTGTTTTGTTCTCCGCCGAATACAATGCCGCGCAGATGCGCGCAGCGCATTCGGTCCAGTTCAGTTTCGGCAAGGCGATAGGTAATGGTCACGGGGTCAATCGGTCAGATCGTTCCAGAATTCCTTGACCTTTTTGAAGAAGCCCTGGGATTCCGGCGAGTTGGCGGAAGGGTCGTTGCCCGCGAATTCGGCCAGCAATTCCTTTTGCTTTTTGGAAAGGTGCACCGGAGTTTCGACGAACAGCTCGATATACATGTCGCCGCGCGCGCTTGAACGCATCATCGACATGCCCTTGGCCTTGAGGCGGAATTGCTGGCCGGTCTGGGTGCCGGCAGGCAGCTTGACCTCGGCCCGGCCGCCTTCGATGGTCGGCACCTCGATCGCGCCGCCGAGGGCGGCGATGCTCATCGCGATCGGCACGCGGCAATGCAGGTCCGCGCCTTCGCGCGTGAACAGCTTGTGCGCCTTGATGTTGACCAGAACATACAGGTCACCTGCCGGGCCGCCATTGGCTCCGGCCTCGCCCTCGCCGGCAAGGCGGATGCGGCGGCCGTGTTCGATGCCCGAAGGAATGTTCACCTTGAGCGTCTTTTCCCGGCGCACGCGGCCCGCGCCGCCGCAGGCGGTGCATTTTTCCTTGATTACCTGACCCGCGCCGCCGCAAGTGGGGCAGCCGCGTTCGATGGTGAAGAAACCCTGTTGCGCGCGCACGCGGCCCTGACCCTTGCAGGTCGGGCAGGTTTCGGGTTTGGTGCCCGCCTTGGCGCCCGATCCGTGGCAGGTATCGCAAGCCGCGAAGGTGGGGACGCGGATGGTTTTCTCGGTGCCTTTGAACGCGTCTTCAAGGGTGATTTCGACGCCGTATTGCAAATCGGATCCGCGCGCCGCGCCGGATTGATAGCCGCCGCGCGCGCCACCGCCCTGCCGTCCGCCGCGCGCGCCGCCCATGATGTCGCCGAACATTTCTTCAAAAATGTCGGAAAATCCGCCCGCGCCGCCGCCGAAGTTGAATTCAAATCCGCCTTGGCCGAATGGGTTGCCGCCCTGTCCGAAGGGGTTGCCGCCGCGCGCGCCGCCCATGCCGCCCTCGAACGCCGCCGCGCCGTAGCGGTCGTAAGCCGCGCGTTTTTCCGAGTCTTTCAGAATGTCGTAGGCGTGGTTGATTTCCTTGAACTTCGCCTCGGCCTTTTTGTCGCCGGGGTTTTTGTCGGGATGGAATTGCATCGCCAGCTTGCGGAACGCCGATTTGATTTCGGCGTCGGTGGCGGTTTTGGCCACGCCCAGCACGTCGTAATAACCCGTATCGGCCATTTACCCCAAGATCCCCAAGTTTACCGGGGGCGCGGCGCGCCCCGCCTTATCGCGACCGACGGATCGGCCAGAAAACGGTTTCGATTGCTTTAAGCCACGCGCGGGCGCGCGTGACAAGCGGTAAATTGTCGTTGCCCGGCGCCACGGTCCTGCGCAAGGCAGCTTTGGGTTTATGTCCCGCGGCGGAAAGGGCGCTGTCATAGGCGCTGCGCGCGTCGGCCGTGCGCAGCTTGTTATAGGCGTCCATGATCGCCTGAAAGCGCAATGTCGCCTCGCCCCGGCGCCATGTGGGCACGCGGTCGGGGTGCCATGCCAGCGCCAGTTTGCGTAGGGCGGAATGCACCTCGCGCTGCGGCGCGTCGGGAGCGATGCCGAGAATGTCATAGGCGGTAACTCGTGTAAGCGTGTTGGTGTCGTTGAGCATGTGACTCTTCCCTCGCGAAACATAGGCCGGGGCCGATATATCGCCAATGCCCGGCACGGATAAACCATTCCCGTAATATCCATGCAAGGATTGGGCCAAATGGCCGCGAAAGGAGCGCCCGCCCAAAAAGGCGGGCGCCGGTAGGTTAGGGGCGGACCCCGTTAATGCTTGGTCGAGCCGTCGTCGCCCAGATCGGTGTAGTCGGCATCGACCACGTCGTCTGGCTTGGCCGTGCCTGAATCGCCCTGCGCCTGAGCGTCCCCGGCGGGGGCTGTGCCATCCGCGCCTGCCGCTTCCTCCTGCGCCTTGCGATAGGCCATTTCACCGAGTTTCATCGATGCCTGGCCCAGCGCCTCGGTCTTGGCGGTGATCGCCGCGACATCGCCGGACTGGATGGCGGATTTGAGATCGGCAATCGCGTCCTCGATACCCTTTTTGGTGGCATCGTCGACCTTGCCCTCGAAATCCTTCAGTGATTTCTCGGTGGCGTGGATCAGCCCTTCGGCGTTGTTCTTCGCCTCGACTTCGGCGCGACGTTTTTTATCCTCGTCGGCATGGCTGGCCGCTTCCTTGACCATTTTTTCGACTTCGGCCTCGGAAAGGCCGCCCGATGCCTGAATGCGGATCGACTGTTCCTTGCCCGTCGCCTTGTCCTTGGCGGAAACGTGCACGATGCCGTTGGCGTCGATGTCGAACGTCACCTCGATCTGCGGCATGCCGCGCGGCGAGGGCGGAATGCCCACGAGGTCGAACTGGCCCAGCGGCTTGTTGTCCGCGGCCATTTCGCGTTCGCCCTGAAAGACGCGGATGGTGACCGCGTTCTGGTTGTCCTCGGCGGTCGAGAAGGTCTGCGACTTCTTGGTCGGGATGGTGGTGTTGCGTTCGATCAGGCGGGTGAAGACGCCGCCGAGCGTTTCAATGCCGAGGCTGAGCGGGGTGACGTCGAGCAGCAGCACGTCCTTGACGTCGCCGCGCAGCACACCGCCTTGAATCGCGGCGCCGTCGGCGACGACTTCATCCGGGTTCACGCCTTTGTGCGGTTCACGCCCGAAAAATTCCTTCACCGTTTCGATGATCTTGGGCATACGGGTCATGCCGCCGACCAGCACGACCTCGGAAATGTCCGAGGCCTTGACGCCTGCGTCGCGCAGGGCGGCCTTGCAGGGTTCGACGGTTTTGCGCACCAGATCCTCGACCAGGCTTTCGAGCTTGGCGCGGGTGAGCTTGATGTTCAGGTGTTTCGGACCCGACGCATCGGCGGTGATGAAGGGCAGGTTGACTTCGGTCTGGACGCCGCTGGACAGTTCGATCTTCGCCTTTTCCGCCGCTTCCTTTAGGCGTTGCAGCGCCATCTTGTCGTTGCGCAGGTCGATGCCCTGTTCGCGTTTGAATTCGTCGGCCAGAAAATCGATGATGCGGTGGTCGAAATCCTCGCCGCCAAGGAAGGTATCGCCGTTGGTGGCCTTGACCTCGAACACGCCGTCGCCGATTTCAAGAATGGAAATGTCGAAGGTCCCGCCGCCAAGGTCATAGACCGCGATGGTGCCGTGGTTTTTCTTGTCGAGGCCGTAGGCAAGGGCCGCCGCCGTGGGTTCGTTGATGATGCGCAGGACATCAAGGCCCGCGATCTTCCCAGCGTCCTTGGTCGCCTGACGCTGCGAGTCGTTGAAGTAGGCGGGTACGGTGATGACCGCCTTTTCGATTTTTTCGCCAAGATGACTTTCGGCGGTTTCCTTCATTTTCTTCAGGACCATCGCGCTGATCTGCGCGGGGGCCATTTTTTCGCCGTCGATTTCGACCCATGCATCGCCGTTGTCGCCCTTGATGATCTTGAAGGGCGCAAGTTTCGCCATTTTCTGGACCTCGGCGTCGTCGAAGCGGCGGCCGATCAGGCGCTTGATGCCGTACAGGGTCTTGTCCGGATTGGTGACGGCCTGGCGCTTGGCGGGCTGACCGACCAGACGCTCGCCGTCCTTGGAAAAGGCCACGATCGACGGGGTCGTGCGCGCGCCTTCGGAATTTTCGATGACTTTGGGCTTGTCGCCCTCCATGACCGCAACGCACGAATTGGTGGTGCCGAGGTCGATGCCGATGATTTTACCGCTCATAATTTCTTTCTCCTTTTCGCAAAATCCGGGGGACCCAAAAGCGGCATCCCCAAGCCGGTTTCCGTATGGCCTATAAGCGACCCGTTTTAAATGACTGGCCGCGCCCCATGATTTAGGCAACGCACGCCGTCTGGTCAACCTTTTAGGCCCGTCGGTATATAGGAATTAAAGCCTATATTTTATTGCCTGTCAATTTGAATTTCATATCAAAAATCTTGTCTTGGCGGCCGGATCCGTGCTTTTTCATATTTCATGAATGCACCGGTTCCTACAGCCCTGATGGCCTTGCGGCTGCGTTCCGCGCTGGAGCGGCGCGGGCGCGGGGATGACCTGTATGACACGCAGAAACTGGCGATAGAGCGCGTGGCCGGGGACGTGCTGAATGGCGAGAGGCAGATCTATGTCGAAAAGCCCGCCGGCAGCGGCAAGGGGCGGCTGGGGCTAGAGATCATCAATCCGATCATTGCGCTGGGCGATGTGCGCGCGATTTATGCGGTACCGACCAACAAGCTTTTGAACCAGACGCTGGATGAAATCCGCACCTATTTCCCGCAATGGATCGCGCAGGGGAAGGTGGGTATCTACAACAAGGATTCCAAGACGGCCAATGCCGCGGTGACACTGACCACGCATACCTCGCTGGCGCTGGGAACGGGGCGCGGCGTGTTTAGCCCGGCCAGGCACGGCGTGCTGGTGCTGGACGAGGGGCACGGCATGATTTCGGCGCGGCGGCAGGAACTGACCGCGCAATACGGGGAATCCCTGATCATTTGTCTGACCGCGAGCGCGGAATTCAGCGCCGAAAAATCGCTGGCGGCTGCGGGGTATCACGAAAGCTACCGGCTGGGCGAGGACGAGGCGGTCAAACGCAGGATCAACGCGCCCTACCGCAATCTGCTTTTGATGACGGCGGGGATCGAGATGGACGACGTGCGCATCCTGCCGACGGGGGATTTCGACCCGGCGCAGCTTGCCAAGGCGACGGATCAGGTCGCGCGGTATCGCCAGATCGCCGATACGATGCTGCATTGGAAAGACCCGGAAGGCGGGCCGGATCTGTTCACGCGCACGAGCATTGGGTTTTGCGCGACCATCGACCAGTCGGAAAGCGCGGCCGCGCATTTAAACAAGTTCATGCGCGCGGTGATGCCCGAAGGCACGGTGTTCGCGCGCGCCATGCACAGCGGGTTGAGCCCGCGCGAATGCAACGATCTGGACGAAGCGTTCCGCGCGCGCGAAATCCGGATGATGATTACGCCGCGCCTTTGGGCGGAAGGGTACAACAACCGCGCGGTCAGCCTGGTCTTCAATATCGTGCCGACGCTTTCGCAGGTGCGTGCGAAGCAGCGCGGCGGGCGCGCCATGCGCATCGACCCCGCGAATCCAACGCTTGACGCCATCGTCATCGATGTCATGGATCGCGGCATGAAACAGCGTGGCTTGCTGTATGCCGAGGCGGTGGGCGGCGCGCGGTTTTACAAGGAGGCCGATATTCCGCCGCAGGTCTTGGATCAAACGCGTTTCGATCGCGCGCTGAAAGGGTATTGGCGGCGCGAGGAGAAGGCGGCGAGGCTGATCGCGCCGCAGGCGCTGATCGACGATTACGTTCGTGCGATGGAAGAAAAAAGCGCGGCGCTTTCCGCGCCGTCGATGGATCTGAATCCGGTGCAGGCACCGGGCGCGCGCACAGTGGTGGTCGCGGATAAAATCCTGCCCTCGCTGCGTTTGTGGATGAACGAGGGCGGGTATCGCAGCGTGCGGGAAATTTACCATCAGTGGAAGGCATTGCACCCTGAGGCGCAGATCGATTACCACGTCATGCTGGCGCTGGCGACCGGCGGACGCGGAAGGCAGACATTCGGGCAAAAAGATCCGATAGCAGATAGCCCCGGCGAACTGGACGTATTCTGCCGCCTGCTGGCTGCCGATACGGCGCAGTTGTTCCGCGATCATCCGAAGCTTGAAAAAATACTGTCGCGGCACTGGGACAGGATGGAGGCGCAAGACGGCAAGGCGTTCAATTCGCGTTTCTCGCTCGACGATCTGTTGCCGAACGTACGCGCCGCGTTGATCGCGCGCGGCTATACCAGCCTGAAATGGGTGGGGCAGTTGATGCGCATGGAAAACCCCGAATGGGACGTGCCGCAGGACGATCTTTCGCGCGTGTGCATCGGGGTGGCGCCCGCGTTTTACCGTAAGGATCATTACCGGGGGCCGCTTGGCCCGGCGGCGGATTTTCTGGCCGCGTTTCTGGAGGAAGATCCGCAAGAGCTGTTTTCCGAGGCGCAGTATTTCAAACACAAAAAAGCGTTGGGAAAGAACAAGGCGACGGTCGCACGACTGGCCGGCAGTTTTGCTGATTACAAGCAGAATTACGGTCATGGTGCGACGATCAGCCGGGGGAATAACGTTTATGGCTATGGTCCGACCAGCAATGTCGCATCACAGAAACCGGACTGGCGCAGCGGTGTTTTTATAGATTTTAACAATATCGCCGCTGATAAACGCTGGCTTGCGGTGGATGCGCCCGTGCATCCGCCGCGTTGGGCGCAGGCGGTGCAGGCATTCAAAAAAACGGCAAGTCCGGACGCGCCAGTCGAATTGTGGATGCCCGAGCGGATGGCGAATATCCGTCCCGGCATCACGTATTGCGAATTCGGTTCCGGTAAGGCGCTTTATGACGCGCTGGGGTTCAATATCCTTGAAACGCAGCAAGCGAAACGCATGCCTTATTACCGGCTTGAACTACCGAAGGATTTTACGCTGGAGCGTTGCGCCGGGGCGGGTTATTCGCAGATCGTCCGTACCTTGGCCGACGGCGCGCGCGAGACGTGGTTTTACGTGCGCGGCCATGCGGGCGAATATGTCACCGCGCGGGGGTGCCGCCCGGTCGAGGCGTGGTTCGACCGTAAAGTCGTGAAGGGGCGCGAATCCCGTAATCTTGAGATTACGGATCGCGGTGCGCGCGTTGCGCAGGTCAAATTCGACGCGGATTACCTAAAGCGGGTCGGAAGCAATTTTCAGGGATATCGCGCGGTCCGTATTCTTGCGCCGTGGCTGGCGCAAGTGGTGATGGCGGCCATCGTACCGGGGTATAACGATTACCCGATTTTGGAAAGCTGGCAGCGGCGGGGGCAATGGGCGGAAGGGCTGGACATACTGCGCACGGATTTAGAGCCGTTCGTGCACGCATTTTTCGATGCGGCGGAAGCCGACACGTCAAAGCAGCGTTATCTGCCGACTTATTATAATCCAACGACAGGTGTGCAGGTGCCCATGCAATGGGTTGATTATGCGCTGGCTGGGCGCGGGGCGCTGCAGGCTGCGTTTTATGACGCCTATCGCCGCCTGCCTTCGGATGCGCGCGCATATTTTACGCAAGACGGGTATTACCGTCCGCCCGTCTACCGCCCGATGCCGTCATGACCCGAACATCCTTCAACGCCGATTTCAACAGAATCGCACAGCGAAGCGGGCGGTTCGAGTTGTGGCTGCCCGATTATCTTTCGGTCGTGCGCGGCAAGGTGACGTATTCCGATCATTGGGATAGCGCCGGTCATGAGAGTCTTAAACTCTATCAGGCGTTGGGGTTTACGTTGCTGAAAACGCACACTGAAACACTGACCAATGTCTATCACCTGATGCGCCTGCCGGATGATTATACGGTCGAAACCGTGCCGCTTGGCGGCGGCAGTACCGGCGTGAGCATCATCAGAATTTTGCCGGACGGGCGGCGCGCGCCGCAGTTCTGGTTGAAGCATTACAAGACTTGTCTTGGTCGTGGTGAAGGGTGTCGCCGTCTGGCCGTATGGAACGAGAGTCTCAACGATTACGTCGGCGCGCACAAAAAGCCATTGAATCAATCGGTCACGATTACCGATGGGGAAGAGGTGATCGCATCGCTATCGCTTGCGCGATACAAGGGCATGGAGATGAATGAACACCTGACGGCAGGGTTCGTGCGTGGCCTTTCGCGTGTGTTCTGTACTGCGGTCTTTCCTGGCATGCTGGACGGACATTTTTTGGACAGCTGGAACACGCCGTATGACTGGGATGCGGCCAAGGTGGTCGTGGCCCGCCATTTTACGACGTTGGCTGATAGATACATGGACGCGGCAGAGGCCGATTTCGTTTCCGCGCAGCATGACAAGATGTTTACGCGTCAGCCGCATAACGAGGTGGTCTGGCGGCGCTGGCTGGATCCGGCGTTGGACGCGGTACCGGAGGCGAGGGTGTTGTTCGATCGGCATTACAATCCGCCGCCGCAAGCGGTGTGGGATTCGCGGTGGGTACAGGACAGGGCTTTTGGAAATCCTGGATTCCTTCTGGATGCGTATTACGTGCCTTCGTACAAGCCGGGAAGGGGTTGAGGGCGGGACGCGCGCTTTGGCGGCTACATGCCGAAATCCTTGGAGGCAACCAGCGCGGCGCGGGCGCCGCAATGTTCGCGGCATTCTGATTTGGACAGGTCGGTGTCGGTGTATTGCAGGCCGATATCCATATCCCACGGCGCGTAGTTGTACCAAAGGCCAAGACCCCAATCCATTGCGCCGCTTTGAATGTAGCTGTTGTCCCGGTTGACGAACTGGAATCCCATATGCGCCTTGGCCTTGAGGTCATAGACGACGGGCACGACCAGATCGGCGCCGTAATAGAAGGATGCGCCGGACCCGTTGATGTAATCGGGCGAAAACGCCCATGTGCCCGATGCATAGAACGGTCCGAAATCGTAACCGCCGGTCAGCGCCAGTTCGACGTAATCTTCCTTGCCGTTGTTGCCGCCGGGATAGGCGTACCACGAAAGTTTTCCGTTATAATCGATGCCTTCGTAATTTCCCTGAAGACCGCCGAACAGGACGGTTTCGACATTTGCATCGGGGTCGGTATTGAGGTCGACGGTCGATGCCGCCGCCCCGGCGAACAGGCCGGTGGGCGCGTGGTTAAGCTGGATGCGGCCTTGCAGCGCGGGCCCGTCGGAGCGCGAAATGCCGCGGTTGACGTAGTCGGTGGTGGCCCATACCGCGCCGGTCAGGGGTTGTGAAACTTGTTGCGCGTGTGCAGGCAGCGCGGCGGAAAAGACGGCGAAAAAGGCGAGCGCGGAAAGGCGGGGGCGTTTCATGGAGAGAACCCGTATACGGATTGGATGGCATAACCGGTCCAAGCGTAACAGATTCGCCCGGCGGGGGTGTCTACACCGACTGGTCGAGGCTATGGGCGGCGGGGATGTTGGGATCGCCCTTGGCGACGCCGACGCGCGCGGGGCGCAGCAGGCGTTCGTGCAGCATGTAACCACATTCGACAAGCTGGATGATCTCGCCCTGTTTTTTGCCGGGGACTTCCGCCTCGAACATCACTTCGTGAATATTGGGGTCGAACGTGCCGGCGGCGGGGGCGATTTTGCGGATGCCGTTTTTTTCAAAGGCGGACAGCATCGCGCGCTCCGTCGCCTCAACCCCCTGAAGCAGGTTTTCGATCGCGTCTGTGCGTTGGGCGGCGGGAACGCTGTCGATCGCGCGGCGCAGGTTGTCGGCGACGTCGAGCAGGTCGCGCGCGAAACCCGCCACGGCGAATTTGCTTGCGTCGATCTGGGCGCGTTCGGCCCGTTTGCGGACATTTTCGGCATCGGCCAGCGCGCGCAGCATCTTGTCCTTCGCGTCGGCCAGTTCGGCGCGCAAGGCGTCGGTGCCGGCATCCATGGGCGCGGCGGATTCGGCTTCGGGCTGGGGCGTCGTGTCTTCGTTGTGCTTCGCGGCTTCGGTCATGGCACATTATTTAGAGGGTTGCGGGCGCAGGATCAAGAACCGCGTCAGGATTTCAGCCCAGAAGCCGGGCGATCATTTGGCTGGTGGCGTCGACGATGGGCACGATACGGCCATAATTGATATAGGTCGGGCCGATCACGCCCACCGCGCCCACGACCTTTTGGTCCGCGTCGCGGGCGGGGGCCACCACCATCGCGATGTTGGCGTTTTTGAACAGCCGGTTTTCCGAACCGATATAGATGCGCACGCCTTGTCCGCCCTCGGCGGCTTCAATCACTCTGGCCATGGTTTCCTGCTGGTCGAGCAGGTCGATGAGTTTCTGGATGGTGTCGAGTTCGCCGATCGCATGCACGTCGTTGAGCAATTCCGCCGTGCCGCGCACGAACATGCGCCCGGTCTGGCGGTCGATCACGGCAAGCCCCTGTTCGACGACATGGGCGCTGAGCGCGTCGAGTTCGGTACGACGCGCGGCGATGTCGTCAAGGATGGCGCGGCGCGCGGCGGCCAGTGTATGTCCGCTCAAGCGGGCATTGAGGAAGTTGGTCGCGGCAATCAGCGCGGACGGGCTGACGCCGTCGGGCAGGCCGATGATGCGGTTTTCGACATTGCCGTCGGCGAAGACGATGACCGCCAGCGCGCGGCGGGCATCCAGCCCGACAAACTGGATCTGGCGCACCGCGCTTTCGCGGCCGGGTGTGGCGACGATGGACACCGCCTCGGTCAGGCCCGCGACAAGGCGGCCCGCATCGGCCATCAGCGCATCCGGTCCGGCGTTGCGGCGGGCAGCCAGCGTGTCGATATGGCGGCGGGCGTCGTCGTCGAGATTGCGCACCTCAAGCAGCGCATCGACATACAAGCGCAGGCCGGTTTCGGTGGGCAGGCGTCCGGCCGAGGTGTGCGGGGCATAGAGCAGACCCATCCCCTCAAGCTCCGCCATCACGCCACGGATCGAGGCGGGGGAAAGCGAGGTGTTCAAAAGTTGTGAAATCGTGCGCGAGCCCACGGGTTCGCGCGTGGTGAGATAGGAATCCACGACAAGCTGGAATATCGCGCGGGCGCGGGCGTCCATTTCGGCAAGCATGACAGGGAATTTAGGGCATGGGGCCCCGGCTTGCAAACCCCTTGCAGCCGGGCGGGAAGGCTGTAAGGTGCCGGGATCGCCAATCAAGACAAAGGAAAAACCATGCTCCGCCCATCAGGACGCGCCCCTGATTCCCTGCGCAATATCGAACTGGTGACCGGCGTATCGAAATACGCCGAAGGGTCGTGTCTGGCCAAATTCGGCGATACGCATGTCTTGTGTCTGGCGACGGTCGAGGACAAGACTCCCGGCTGGCTGAAAGGCACGGGCAAGGGGTGGGTGACGGCGGAATACGGCATGTTGCCCCGCGCGACCAATACGCGCACCGACCGCGAGGCGGCCAAGGGCAAGCAATCGGGACGGACGCAGGAAATCCAGCGGCTGATCGGGCGGGCGTTGCGCGCGGTGGTCAAGCTGGAGGCGCTGGGCGAACGGCAGATCAGGATCGATTGCGACGTCATTCAGGCCGACGGGGGGACGCGCACCGCCGCGATCACCGGCGCCTATGTCGCGCTGGTTCAGGCGATCGCGCACATGAAAAAAATGAACGTCATCGCGATCGAGCCGATCGTCGATTCCGTCGCCGCGATTTCATGCGGGATTTATCAAGGCGTGCCGGTGCTGGACCTCGATTACGCCGAGGATTCAAGCGCCGAGACGGACGCCAATTTCGTCATCACCGGTTCGGGCCGGATGGTGGAGGTGCAGGGCACCGCCGAAAAAACGCCGTTCACGGAAGACGAACTGATGGCGCTTCTGGCCCTTGCCAAAAAGGGGTGCGGTGAACTCGCCGCAGCGCAAAAGGAAGCGTTAGGGCAATGAGTGGCGCTTTGTGATATACTTTGGTTATGCCTGAATTGCGGAATAAGTTAAAAAAAGGCGCCGCGCCGCGCAAATTTGCGGGCGGGCCATTGGTGGTGGCCACGCATAACGCGGGCAAGATGGCCGAATTCGAGACATTGTTGCGCGGGCGGGTGGAAAAGCTGCTTTCGGCGGTCGATGTCGATTTGCCCGAGCCGGTCGAGGACGGGGCGAGTTTTCTTGAAAACGCGACGATCAAGGCGGTGGCAGGGGCGAGGGCATCTGGCCTGCCGTGCATGGCCGACGATTCCGGCCTGTGTGTCACGGCGCTGGGCGGGAATCCCGGCATTTATTCGGCGCGCTGGATGGGGCCGGAAAAAGACCCGATGAAGGCGATGCGGCTGGTGCATGAACGCATGGGCGATGCAACCGACCGGGGCGCGCATTTCATGGCCGTGCTGGTGCTGGCATGGCCGGACGGCCATGTCGAGTGGGCGGAAGGCCGGGTGGACGGGGAAATCGTCTGGCCGCCGCGCGGGAGCGGAGGGCACGGTTACGATCCGGTTTTCATGCCAACGGGCGAAACACGCACATTCGCGCAAATGTCGATGGACGAAAAAAACGCTTATTCCCACCGCGCCCGCGCGTTGGCCGCGTTAATGGAAACGGTTTTCTAGGCGGGCGCGCCGCGCATCGCCATCATGCCGTTTCCACGGCTTGGCTTTTTTACGTTTTTTCCACGCGGATCTTGTCGCTTTTTTTCGGTTTTTCGGCGCGGGCGATTTTTTCCAGCTCGATCCGTCGTTGCTGATGCTCGCGGCGGATATGAATATGTGGCTAAGCGCGGCGGCATCCACCGGCGCATCGGCGGGCGCAGGGGACAGATCATCGGCGGGTTCCGCCTCCCGCGTCAGGGCATCCGGCGCTTGGCGCAGGAAGCTGTCCGCGTAAAGGTCTTCAACCCGTCGCCGGACGCGATGTTCGTACCGTCTTTCGTCGGCGCTGGGGCGGCGGAATTTGATCTCTTTTTTTCTTTCGCGCGAAACACCGGCATCGTGCACGGAGAGTTTTCCGGACATGGCGATCAGGTTGAACAGGGCGTCGGACGCTGCCGCGCGTTTTTTGCCGTCGATGTTCATCGGTTCGGTCATGCGGGCGCGTTCGTGGAATTTACGGCTCAGCCCGCCGCGCACGTTCAGCAACAGCGCCGTGCCGTCGCCGCCCTTGTTGCGCCAGTAAAGATCGAAATCGCCCTGAAGCGAAAAATCGGCGGCACCCTTGCCTTTGAAGGCCGCGGCGACGCGAAAATCCATACGGAAGCTGTGGTCGAACGGATCGACGTCGAAAACGACCGATTCAAGAACATGCCCATGGCGGCCGTAGAAATTGGTTTCAAATTTGCCAAAAGTATTGCGTACGTAATTACGCTGGTCTTCCGAGAGGGCGTGGACCGGACGTTTCGCCATGCTGCGGCGAAGGCCGCGGCCAATCGGCTCCATCGGTTCGTCGCTAAACAGCGGGATGTAATTTGCGCCGCGCGGATGATAGATAAACCCGTTGAGGATGAGCTTGTCGAATATATCGGTGCCGGCTTCCGGCGCGGTATGGATGCGCAGATCCTCAATCGGAAGCATATTTCTAACACCGGGGCGCATGATGCGGCCCGAGAGTGAAACTGCGCGCACGGGAACATCCGGGTCTTTTTCCAGCCCCATGGCGGCCAGCTGTTCGCGCGTGCGGGGTTTCAGGAGTGCCACCGACGCTTCCAGTATCGCGGCGGTATTGATGATGTTTCGTGCGTCCGGATTTTCAACGATCCGTTCAAAGTGGATTTTGACCGTTCGCGATTCCAGATTCAGGTCGGCGCGCACCTGATAGCCGTTCTCATCCCCCAATGCCCGGCCAAGAAAGGCGTATTTCTTTCTGAGGTTACGCACCAGTTGTTTGACGCGGCGGCGCATATACAACAGGTCCTGTTTGGTCAGGCCGTCCTCGCTGCCGATGACATAATGGCGTGTTTCATCCCTTGGAACCACTACCATCGCTGTCATGATTTTCCCTGTTCCATGCTGTTTTATTTGTTTCTTTTTTTGCATATAACCAATCTGGAACGGATAATTCAAATTATAAAAGTGTAAAAATCCCCAGTAATCATGTCGCAGGATAAAGCCCCAATTTTGTTAATGCCGGACACGCCTCCACCCATAGCCCTTTACGTCCACTGGCCGTTTTGCAAGGCCAAATGCCCGTATTGCGATTTCAACAGCCATGTGCGGGCAGGGGTGGACGACGCGGCGTGGGCGGCGGCGCTGCTGCGCGAACTGGAATACACCGCTGGACAATTGGGTGCGCGCCGGGTCACGTCGATCTTTTTCGGGGGCGGGACGCCCAGTTTGATGGCGGCGGATACGGTCGCGGCGGTGATCGCGGCGGCGGGCCGTGTGTGGATGCTGGCCGATGATTGCGAAATCACGCTGGAGGCCAATCCCACCTCGGTCGAGGCCGGAAAATTCCGCGATTTCCGCGCAGCGGGGGTCAACCGCGTGTCGATAGGGGTGCAATCGCTGGTGCCTGCCGATCTGGCCGCGCTGGGGCGGCAGCACAGCGTGGAGGAGGCGCGGGCGGCGGTCGATCTGGCGGCGCGGATCTTTCCGCGCTATTCCTTCGACCTGATCTATGCCCGGCCCGGCCAGACGCCGGATGCGTGGGAAAACGAATTGCGCGCGGCGCTGAGCATGGCGGGGGACCATCTGTCGGCGTATCAACTGACCATCGAGCCGAATACGCAGTTTTTTACGCTGTACCATTCTGACCGTCTTAAGATTCCGGATGAAGATCAGGCGGCAATATTCTATGAAATCACACAAAACATGATGGATGCACATGGGATGCCAGCTTATGAAGTTTCCAACCACGCGCGGCCGGGGTGCGAGAGCCGCCACAACCTGACCTATTGGCGGTATGGCGAATATGCGGGCATCGGTCCCGGCGCGCATGGACGGGTGTTTTTAAGTTCGGACTGGCTTGCGACGCGGACCCACCGCGCGCCGGAAGTGTGGCTGGAGCGGGTGCGGGCGGATGGGCACGGCTATCATCCGTTTGAGGCCATAGACGCGCGCGCGCGGTTCGAGGAGCGGCTGATGATGGGATTGCGTCTGCGCGAGGGTGTGGCGTTGGACGGGCTTGAACAGGGCGGGCTCAATCTGGGCCTTGTGCCGGAATTGCAGGCGGCGGGGCTTTTGGCCGACGTACCGGGACGGCTTGTCCCGACGCAGGCAGGGCGCTTGGTGCTGACGTCACTGAACGCGGCGCTGCTCGCGTGACGCTTATTTTTGCTGCCCCTGCAACAGCGGGCCCAGAGCCGAGACATCAGCGCCGTTAAGGTTAATCTTGCCGTCGGCGTCGAGCTTAAAGTCGAAATTCTTGACCGGCTGGCCGCCCGCATCTGTGCCGGGCAGGCCGGTCATCGCCACCATCGCAATCGCGGCGGGTACGGCGGGCGGCACGGCTAGACCGAGCGCGGAGGTGGCCGTGGAATCGGACAGGAAACCCGCCAGATCCTCCATCCCCCGGACCGAGGCGTGCAGGGCGCCAGTCGCACCGAGGGGCGCGCCACCGCTTGAAGTCAGCAGGGCGTTGCCGGTCAGGCCATAGGCCGGGGCGTTCAGGGCCAGCGCGTCCAAAGTCAGTGTGGTGGCCGATTTATCAAGCAGGGCCTTGCGGGCATGAGTGTCGGCGGCGGTCAGCAGGTCGACCAGCGGCAGTTTGGCGATCGTGCCACGCGCGTCCAGTGTCGCGGGCATGAAGCGCGCGGCCGTGCCATCGGCACTGCCGCCGCTGGCGGCAAGGGTGAAGGGCGCGGTGGCCAGCCCGGTTTTCAGGCCGGCAAGATTGGCGCTTAGCATGAATTTCGCGATTTTTCCGGTTTGGGGCTTGCCGGCAATGAGCGAGGTGATGGTGATGTCGTCGCCTTCGATCGTCATGTTCGCCGTGTTCGCGTTGCGCCCGATATAAGCGGCGACCAAGCCGCCGGGCGAAAGCGCGGCATTTGTAGGCAGGGTGGATTTGGCGATGATGTCGACACCGTCCAGCGCCGCGTTTACCGCAATGCGGCCGATGACATAGCGGTGATCGGGCGCGCGGTAGGTCAGGTTGGTCAACGTCATTTGCGCGGGGCCGGACCAAAGGGCGTCGGAAGCGGCAAGGCGCAGGCTGACGGCGGCATCGGCGATCTGCAGGTCGGTCTGGTGCAGATTGTCGGTCAGGCGCAGCGTCTGGTAATCGGCGTCAAGCTGGGTGAACATCGCCGCGCGGGTGTCGAGGATGCCGTTCATCATCTGGCGCCCGATGGACAGGCTGCCGGTAGCCTTGCCGTTTGCGTCGGCGTCCTGCATCGGGGTGGGCAGGGCGATGGCGACGCGGAAAATATCGGGGTCGGCGGTGGGGATGGCGTTGATCGCGACCATGCCCACGGTGCGGGTGCCGCCGCCGGGCATGTGCAGCACGATGGCCGGTGTGGTGACGGCGTAATAATTGCCCGCGGGTTCGACCATCAGTTCGCCGGTGCGTTCCATGCGCACGCCCGCCGCGCCCAGCGACCCGGCCAGCGTATCGAGTGCGGTCGCGATGCGGGGCTTAAGTGCATCGGCGCCGCCCTGTGTCACGTCGATCTGTGTTGCCGCCGCGGGCAGGGCGAGCAGGAGCAGGAATGCGGACAGGGCGAGAAAATGCGGGCGGGGCATAAAAGTTCCTTTTGTTCGACCTGATGTATAGCTGGTATTGATGTCTTTCCCATGACATTGCCCGATTGCACGCAGAACGCAAGACGCCTATAGTCCGAGCGCATGAGCGATACCAGCGCCCCGCCAGAGGAAAAAATCGAGACACCGGCCAAGCCGACGGAGTCCGCCGGGCGGTATTCGCTGGCCGACGACGGTCAGATTTTCTTTCAGGAAAACGCGTCCAACCCGCTGCCCGGCGTGGCGGTGGGGCGGATCGTGAAGGGCGCGGCGCTGCTGTCCCCCGACACGGATTACGAACCCGCGCGCGAATGGCTGGCCATTCATGTGCGCGGCGTGCTTGAGCCGCTGTTCCTTTTAAAGCAGGAAGCCGGGGAAGGCGCCTTGCCCGAAGGTCCGGCGCGCGCCATCGGCGACAAGTTGTACGCGCATCTGGGCGTGATCAAGCGCACGGAGCTGGAGGGCGAGATCGCGGGACTCGATCCCGATCTGCGCAAGGCGCTGCGCGGCAAGGGCGTGCGGCTGGGGCCGATTTTGGCTTTTCTGCCCGCGCTGGTGAAGCCGGCGGCGGTGAAAATGCGTGCGCTGCTTTGGGGGTTGTGGCACGACAAGGCGCTTCCCATGGCGCGGCCCGTAGACGGGCGTGTGTCCGAGGTCGTCGATCCCGCCGCCATCGACCCTGATTTCTACCGCATGATCGGATACCCGGTGTTCGGGCCGCGCGCCATCCGCATCGACATGCTCGACCGCGTGGTGACCGATGTTTACGACAGCGCGGTCAAGGGCGTGTTCGAGGCCAAGCATAAATATGCCGAATGGCTGGGCACCAATCTGGACGGGCTGTACGCGATTCTGGAGGCGATGGGGCATCGCCGTTTGAAGGAGGACGCGGCGGTTGCCGCACCTGCCGAGATGCCTGCCGCGGAACCTGTTGTGGAAGCGGCGGCGGTGGCGGAGCCGGAATCCGAGCCGGCCTCCGAACCGACGCCCGAACCGGCCTCGGCATCCGAAGCGCCGTTGAGCGACGCGATTGCTGCCGTGATGGCCGAAGCCCCGAGCGTGCCGAAACCGGCGCCTGTGAGCGTCAAATTCATGCTGCGGCGCGGGCGCATGAGCGATCAGCCGCAAGGCCCGCGCGAACGGCGCGGCGGACATGACAGGAAACCGCGCGAGCGCAACGAACGGCAGTCGCGTGCCGGCCATGAAAAGCGTCATGAAGACCGAAACGTGCGCACGGACGCACCCAAAAAAGCCTATGACCCCAACAAGCCGCAGCGACCCAAGCATCATGACGGGGATCGCCCGTCGAAGCCGCGCTTCGACAAAAAGCGCGAGCGGGATTTCGATCGCGACCGGGCGGGGCGGGTGTATACGTTCGAGGGCAAGAAATCCGCGGATGATGCGGACGATGGCAATCCGTTCGCCATTTTGAAGAACCTCAAGCAATAATTTGACATAATTAAAATATTTGGACTAATCTGCCCGCATGGTTGGCGCAGACTTCCTTTCAGCATCGCAACGCTTCATGCCGCCCGAAACAGGAGCGGTGCACACGCCGCGTTTGATCATCCGTCCCTATACGCAGGCGGACGCGCCGCAGATCGCGCAGATGATTTTGGAACGCCAATACCCCTATCGCCAGCCCGGCACAGACGACGCATGGGCGCAGGAGATGGCCGACGAAACGCTTGGGCATATCGCGGCAAGCACCGACAAGGTCGTCGCGGGGCTTTTTTTAAGGCAAGACGGGCAACTGGCGGGTGAGTTCACCGCCAACGCCAAATACGGCGGGCGTCCGCGTGAATGGTCTTTGAGCTATTATACGCGCATCAATCATCGAGGACGCGGATATATGAAGGAATGCGTGCTGGCTGTTTTGCCGCAGTTTCCGGCGTGTCTGGGCGCGCGCATCGTCAGCGCCATGGTCAGTTTCAACAATCTGGCATCGCGGCATATCCTGAAAGATGCAGGTTTTCGCGAGGCGACGATGTCCGGCCACGGTTTGAGTCTTGAGTTGACGGTATAGAGGTGGGGCAGCGAATGGCGGGCGGTTTGAAAGGCATATCCGGAAACAGTGGCGTCTTTGCCGCGCTCAGTCGGTCGCGGGACGATGCGGATGCGTGGTTTCCGGACGGGGGTGCGGGGTTTGATTCCTATCTGGTCGATTTTGTCCGACACCGGAACGACGATTTACCGCCTTTGCGCGTGGCCGTGTTCGGCAGTTTTTACCGCGGGCTGAACCTGCTTCAGGCGTTGGCGTCCCTGCCGCCGGGCAAGGTCGAGATCGTGGGCGTGGCGACGGACGACCCCGATTTGCCGCATGCGGGCGGCAAGGCGCGCATCTGGCGGTACGACGAAGCCTATGCGCAAAAATCGCTGGTGCCCGATTATACGGCAAGCATCGGCATCGCGCCGTATTTCGGCAAGGTCAAAAGCGCGGAGTTCTATGACCTGTATGAAAACGTCTGGAAGCCGGACATTGCGGTGATGGGGACGTTCGGGCAGTTGATCAACCGGCGGCTGATCGATACGCCGTCCTTCAATTTCTACAATTTCCACCCGATCGGGCATCCGGGCGCGTGGAAGGACGGCATCTATGCCGGGCCGCGGCCTTTCGAGATCATGCTGGAGCGCGGCGACCGGCAGGCCAAGATGATCATGCACGAAGTCAGCGAGGAATTCGACGCCGGGGTATGGGCGTATGAAAGCAGGGCCGCCATCATCCCGTCGGGCGCGACGCCGGTTTCGCTGCATGCGCTGACCTCGCCGTTGGTTAAGGATCTGGTGCGGCTTTTGATTTTAAGCGTGCGCGCCCATGGGTTGCTGGAGCGCGATTTCGCAGGTACGGCGCTGGCGCTTCCGTTTGAACATCGCCGCCACTGCCCACGGCTTGTGTTTTCGCACGGCTTTTAAGACGAAACGTCAATCCGCGTTGATGTCGGGTCTTTGCGCGTCACGCGGGCGCATGGATTCGATGATGTGACCCTCGACCGCGCGCTGCTGGTCGACCGTATGGCGGGCCAGATCTTCCGGGATGCCCAGACGCATCATCAATTCCTGCGCGACGTGGAGCGAGCCTTCGACCACGTCAGGAATGGTGACGGTGGCGCCCAGCCGGTAAAGCGCGGCGGCATGATCGTTATCGCGCGCGCGGGCGACGATGGGCAGGCCGGGCGCCATGCGCCGGACCAGCGAGACGACTTTTTTCGCATCCTCGGCCTTGTCCATGATCACCGCAACCGCGATCGCGCGGCGCAGGCCGGCGCGTTCCATCGTCGCGGCTTCGGTCGCATCGCCCAGCAAAACGGGCGTTTTTGAATCATGAGTGTAATCGTATTTGGTGTCGATCGCGACCACCGGAATGTATTGCCGCGCCAGTACATCGCGCAGCAGGCTGCCCATGCGGCCATACCCGGCCAGAATGACATGCCCGTCTATGGAATCGATTTGGTGCGCGGCGGGGCCATAGGGGGAAAGGTCCGCACCGTCCAGCGCCTGACGGATGCCATAAGCGAAATTGGCGACCAGCGGCGTGACCATCATGCTCAGCGAGGTCAGGATCAGCATGAATTGCGCGGCATCGGGCGCGATCATCCTGTTCGCGGTCGCCATGTTAATGACCACCAATGCGAATTCGCCCGCCTGCCCCAGCAGCAGGCCGAGTTCGATGGCCCGTCCGCGCGCCATACCAAAGAAACGGGCAAGGGGATAGATCACCGCCGCCTTGAGCGCGAACAGGCCAAGCAGGGCCGCTGGAATCAAAACCGGGTAGGTAAGCAGAACGGCCAGGTCGACATCCATGCCCACCGACATGAAGAACAGGCCAAGCAGCATGCCGCGAAATGGACGGATCACGGTTTCGATGTCGTGGCGGTATTCGGTTTCGGCCAGAAGCAAGCCCGCCAGAAACGCGCCCAATCCCATGGACAGGCCCGAAGCCTCGCTGCCCGCGGCGATGGCGAAAACGGCCAGTAGCGTCGCGGCGATGAACAGTTCGGAATTATGGTCGCGGCTTTTGCCCGCGAGTTTGAGCAGCGGGCGCAGGGCCACGCGTCCCATCAGCACGATCAGGACCACCGATCCGATCGCGTAGACCAGCGACTTTCCCATGGTGGCGGCGAGGGAGAAGCTGAGGTTATGGGGCAGATCCGGCCCGACCAGCCCGACGATGAACAGCAGCAGGACGACGGAAAGATCCTGAAAAAGCAGGATGGCGAAGCTGACGCGGCCGACGCTGGAGCCCATGCGCCGGTGTTCGGCCAGAAGCTGCATGACGATAGCGGTCGAGGACAGCGCAAAGCCAAGGCCGAGCACGATGGCGACGATCGGCCGGTTGCCGGCGAGAAACGCGACCAGCCCGATGGCCAGCGCGCTGAGCGCGACCTGCGACAGGCCAAGGCCGAAGACAAGGCGGCGCATCTGGTTCAGGCGTTCGAAGGAAAGCTCCAGCCCGATCATGAACAGCAGGAAGACGATGCCAAGTTCGCCCAGAACATGGACCCCCTCGGTCCCCGTGATCACGAAGGCGCCCGCCGGTTGCCAGATTTGCGCGATCTTGCCCAGGCCGTGGGGGCCGAGCAGCAGGCCCGCGATCAAAAAACCCAGCACCGGCGAAATGCGAAATTTCTGGAACAGCGGCACCAGAATACCCGCAGCGGTCAAAAAGATCAGAATTTCGCGCAAATGCGGGATCGTGGATTCCATGTTGCGGAGGCTAACACGAAATGCCCGCAGAAATTTTGATATTTTTTAGGCGTAGGAAAATAGCGCGGACGTTTCGTAGAGGAGTCAGTAACCCATTTTCCTGATTTTTTTGCGCATGGCATCGGCACGAGCCATGGTCCATGGCCGCGCCGAGTCCTCGTCCTTTACCAGATGGCGGTTGAAGGGCGGGACAATGGCCGCATCCCAGTTCGCCGTCAGTTGAACGCGGAAATGGTCGGCGATGGTGGCGCTGCGGATGATGACCAGCCGCGGCGACGGCCCCATCATCAGAAAACTGACCGTGTCGTGATAGATGCTGTAACTGAGCTTGCCCAGCACGGCTTCGGGCAGCCATCGGTAATGGCTGGGCGGCGCGATGAAATCGGTAAACCCGTCCCTGACCAGCAGATAGTCCTTGATACCGCAGGCATGACAATCGGCATAGAATTTATCCCACAAGCGCGGGCTGTGCCGTGTCAGCGCCGCTTCGTCGGGATAGTTGCCGAAATACGCGCCGCCGCGTCCGCGCAACTGATCGATGATGTCGTTCGCCAATATCTCGACGCAGGTTTCGCCTTCGTGTTTTTCAATCTCCAACCGTTCATCCAGAAGCCGGAGTGCCTGACCGGGGCCGAAAACAACGTTTTGCGCTTCGAAAGCGGATTGGATGGCGCGCATGGTATCGAGGCGGGGCACGGTCGTTCCGAGTTCGATGCTGTTGAGTGTGCGCAGCGACAGGCCCGCTGCCCGGGCCAGTTGCCGCTGTGTCCAGTTCAGAAGGCCGCGCGCCGCGCGCAACTGTTGCAGGGAAATCATCGTCCGCGCCTCTCCCTTTCAATGCGAGGGTGTTTGCACAAAATGTGCATATTATGCATATTTTTGCATAAATAATGAAATTTTTGTTTTCAATGGGCTGGCATCACGTCTTCCTGTTCCGAAGCCAAGGAGAGATCATGGACGATCTGGAAGAACGCAATGGATTCAGGGCGCGGCTGTGCACGGTTTTTAAGGTGGCCGACGATCAAATCAGGCCGGATGCCAGCGTCCCGGAAATGCGGCGGGCGCTTTATCAATCCGGCGTCAGAAGCGGCATGAGGGACATGCTTTTGCTGTATACGGGTGCTTTGGGTCTGATGAGTATATTCTATGCGGCCGCCGCCGTTCCAAAGCATCGGGACGTTGGGGAATGGTTTGAGTATGCCGTGATACTGGCCATGAGCGGCGGAGGCGCAATCGGCTCCGCTTACGCGGCGCGTATGGCGCACTGGGATTCACGCCGTTTCCCGCATGATCTGCTTCAACGCCGGTCACCGGAAAAAGTTTCTTCCGGGCTTGCTGTCTGATGGCAAGATAAAAGGACTAACCAGCCGAAGCCTCGGCGGCTTCGGCGGCCTTGGCCATGCGCTTGCGGGTGTTCGGATCGAGGTAGCGTTTGCGCAGGCGGATGGAGCGGGGCGTGATTTCGACCAGTTCGTCGTCGTTGATATAGGCGATGGCCTTTTCCAGCGTCATGCGGATGGGCGGGGAAAGCTTGACCGCGTCGTCCTTGCCGGCGGCGCGCACGTTGGTCAGCTTTTTGCCTTCCAGAATGTTGATGTCGAGATCGTTGTATTTGGAATGTTCGCCCACGATCATGCCTTCATAGACCGGCACGCCGGGGTCGATCATCATCGGGCCGCGGTCTTCCAGCTTCCACATCGCGTAGGCCACGGCTTCGCCGCGGCCGTTGGAGATCAGCACGCCGGTATGTCGCGTCGGGATCGCGCCCTTGTACGGGGCGTAGGAATGGAACAGCCGGTTCATGATGCCGGTGCCGCGCGTGTCGGACAGGAATTCGGACTGATAGCCGATCAAACCGCGCGAGGGGGCGAGGAAGGTCAAGCGCACCTTGCCCGCGCCGGAGGGGCGCATATCGGTCATCTCGCCCTTGCGTTCGGATATCTTGTTGACCACGGTGCCGGAAAATTCCTCGTCGACGTCGACCTGCACTTCCTCGATCGGTTCGAGGCGCTGGCCCGTGGTTTCATCCGTTTTGAAGAGCACGCGCGGGCGGGAAATGGAGAGTTCGTAGCCTTCGCGGCGCATGGTTTCGATCAGCACGCCGAGTTGCAGTTCGCCGCGTCCCGCGACCTCGCAGGCATCTTTTTCGTCGGTTTCGCGCACGCGGATGGCGACGTTGCCCTCGGCCTCGGCGAACAGGCGGTCGCGGATGGCGCGGCCCGTGACCTTGGTGCCCTCGGTCCCCGCCAGCGGCGAGTCGTTGACCGAAAACGTGATCGCGATGGTCGGCGGGTCGATCGGTGTCGCAGGCAGGGGCGCTTCAACCGCCAGATCGCACAGCGTGTCGGCGACCGTCGCCTTGGTCATGCCCGCGATGCATACGATGTCGCCCGCTTCGGCTTCCTCGACCGGGACGCGATCAAGCCCCCGGAAGGTCAAAATTTTGGTGATGCGGCCCTGTTCGATCAGCTTGCCCTCGCGGGTCAGCGCCTTGAAGGGCATGTTCATCCTGACCTTGCCGGTTTCAACCCGGCCGGTGAGGATGCGGCCCAGAAAATTATTCGATTCCAGAATGGTCGCGAGCATCGAAAACGGTGCGTCGGTATCGACTGTGGGCGCGGGGACGTGGTTCGTGATCAGTTCAAACAGCGGGGTCAGATCCTTGCGCTCGTCCTCCAGATCCTTCACGGCCCAGCCGTTGCGACCCGATGCAAAAAGCATCGGGAAGTCGAGCTGTTCGTCGTTGGCGTCCATAGCGGCGAAAAGATCGAAAATCTCGTCATGCACCAGATGCGGGCGGGCATCGGGACGGTCGACCTTGTTGACGACGACGATGGGGCGCAGGCCGCGCCCAAGCGCCTTGCCCAGCACGAATTTCGTCTGCGGCAAAACGGATTCGGCGGCATCGACCAGAAGCACCACGCCGTCGACCATGCTCAGGATGCGTTCAACCTCGCCGCCGAAATCGGCGTGGCCGGGTGTATCGACAATATTAATGCGGATATCCTTCCAAAGGATCGACGTGCATTTGGCCAGAATGGTGATGCCGCGTTCCTTTTCCAGATCGTTGGAATCCATCGCGCGCTCGGCAACGTGCTGGTTGGCGTGAAAGGAGCCAGCCTGTTTAAGAAGCTGGTCGACGAGGGTGGTTTTGCCATGGTCGACGTGGGCGATGATGGCGACGTTGCGCAGGGACATTGTCAAAATACCGGGGTCAGGCGTTCAAATCGCCGCTTTTATGCCTGTTCGGACGCTTATATGCCAGTGAAATCTTGCATGACGTTAATGGGGCCTGATCCTGTGCCGCGGGTTTACGGGCAAAGCGGATTTGTTTTACACTGTCGCTTCATATCGTTTTTCTTTGCCAGCGTCATGAACCAGCACGACATATACAAGGCCGGAAAGCGCGCTTTGTCGCTTTCGCTGTGGCGCAATCGCCTGATTTTCTGGATCGGGGCGGTGATCATCGGGTTGATCGCCGCCGGATTCACCTATGTCGCGGATTACGCGCAAAAGCTGTTCTCGGGCGCGGTTTCGCACGGCGACTGGCTGCCCTTCATCATCTGTCCCGCGATCTTCGCCCTCGTCGGATGGGTTACGATACGATTCTTTCCTAGCACCGCGGGAAGCGGTATTCCGCAAGCCATTGCGGCGCGTACGGCCGAAACGCCCGAGGCGCGACGATATCTTCTGGGTCCGCGAGTCATTTTCGGCAAAATAGCCCTGACCGCGCTGGGGCTTCTGGGCGGCGCGTCGATCGGCCGCGAGGGGCCGACCGTGCAGGTGGGCGCGGCGCTTTTGTATTTAAGCGCATCCTTTACCCGCATGAGCAACGAGATGACGCGCAGCGTCATTCTGGCGGGTTCCGCGGCGGGGGTGGCGGCCGCGTTCAACACGCCTTTGGCCGGGATCGTGTTCGGGATCGAGGAAATGGCCCGTGCCTTCGAGCACCGTTATAGCAGCATCGTGCTGACCGCGATCGTGTTCGCCGGGGTCGCGTCGCTTTCGGTTTTGGGGAATTACAGTTATTTCGGCTATGCCGATGGTGATTACAGCATGTTGCGCGACCTGCCGGCGATTCTCCTTGTCGGGGTGGCTGGCGGGCTTTTGGGCGGGCTGTTCACCTGGGCGCTTGTCGATGGCGGACGTTTGATGCGCAGGTTATGCGCGCGGCAGGGGCTGAACCATCCCGTGATATTCGCCGCGCTGTGCGGGTTTGTCATCGCGTGCATCGGAATCCTAACGCACGGGGCGACTTATGGCACCGGTTACGGGCAGGCAGAGCAGATGTTGCATGGCCATACCGACGGCGCGTGGCTGTTTACCATCGGCAAATTTATCGCAACCGCGATTTCGGGCGTCAGCGGTCTGCCGGGCGGGATATTCTCGCCCAGCCTGTCGGTCGGCGCGGGTCTGGGGGCGTCTTTGGCCCCGTGGTTCCCGCATACGACGCTTGCAGGTGTCGTCATCCTGGGGATGACCGCGTATTTCGCCGGGGTCACGCAGGCGCCGATCACGGCGTTCATCATCGTGCTGGAAATCACCGGGCAGCAATCCTTACCCGTGGCGTTGATCGCGACGGCGGCAATGGCGACAGGGATCAGCCGATTGATCGCGCCCAAATCGCTGTATCACGCGCTGGCCGAAATGTTCCTGCACCGTGCGACGGAGGCAACGCAAGCAGCGCAAGTCGCACCAGATGCAGAGGCGGAAGCAGGCGCAGATATGCGCACGGATACAAAGCCCGCCGCCTGATGTTCACCATCAGAAGCGGATTTTGACTCCGGCGCTCAGGCTGGTGTCGCGGCTGTTGGTGGAATAGGTGCCGTCATATCCGAGATAGGCCGTAAGTGCCGCATCCATATACACGTTGAAGTCCAGCCCCAGCACAGCGGCATCGCGGTCGCGCGCAGGGCCAAGGTCGGAGAAGCTGACGGTACCGGTCGAAAACCGCTGGGTCGTCTTGTCGGCCAGCGCGCCGTAATTGTGCATCCAGCCCAGTTTTGCACCAATTTTATATCGCGCGGCGCCCGCGCCGCCCAGATGACCAAGACGCAGGCCCAGCGTGTGCGAGGGCGTCGTGGCGTGTGTATCCTGAACCGTCAGGTTCGCGGTGCCGCCGCCGGTTTCGGCGAATCCGGCAATGCGGTTGTGAATGACGCTGACATCGGCGAACGGGGCGAAGGCGATGTCGCCGCCCACATCGTAATCACGGCTAAGTTCCGCGAATGCCATATAGGTTTGACCGTTGGTGTCGCCGGTGGCACGCGTGTTCCAGCCGGTGAATTCGATTACGCGGCGCGAGCTGATATCGTGCCACGCGGCGGAAAGGCCCCCCGCCAGATTGAGGCCGTGCGGCAGGCTATGGGTCGCGTAGGCGCCGAGATGATAGGAATCGATGTTTGAGCTGGAGTGCAGGGCATTGGTTTTCACCCCGCCGCTTTCCCAGCCTGCGTAGATGCCGTAATAACCGTCGTCTTCAAACGGCATGTCGATACCCGCGATCGCGCCCGCGCTGTGGCGGGCGCTGCTGGGCGTGGTGCCGCGATCAGTGGTGGCACCGAAAGAACCAATACCCTGAATCCATATGTTCCTGCCGGTGGTGTCATGGCCGTCTGACGGCTCCAGATAGGCAGCGACATAGGAGCCGGGATCGGCATCGTCAGCCGCTGGTGCGGCAGAGGCAACAGATCCCGATGAACCCATGAGCGTCAAATTCGCAAGGTGATAACCCAGCACGCCGCGCAATCGCGACATGCCGGCACCAAGCGCGCCGGAAACGGCGGCGGTCTGTCCGCCTGAAAGCGCGTCGAATGCGTGGCGCGCGTCCTGAACCGGCAAGACGACGACAGCGTCATACAGGTCGTTGCCAAGGTCCAACCCTTCGACGGCGGCGGCGATTCCTGCCTGTTGTCCGTTTGTTGCGGCGGATTCAAACGGATTGTTGTTGCGCGTCAGCACCAGTTGCACGCTGTCCGGGTTGTAAACCAGCGATGGGTCCAGAAAGGCCAGGTTGTCGGTGACGTTGTCGAAGGCGCCGGTGACCGACGCGCCTTGTAAAATGGTATAAGTCGTAACGGGCCTGTATATGCCAGAAGCCGCATTTGCATTAACCGTGCCGCCGTTGATGGTGATGGCACCAGTGGCCACGGTCTTGTCGGCATTGCCGTTTTCATCAGCCTCGACATCGTACGAGGCGTTGGAATTGAAGATCAGGTTGCCTGCGACGTTGAACGTGCCGATCGAATTGCCTGGCGCAAGTGTACCGTTGTTGTCGATCGTCAGGTCGCCGGTGGTGCCGGTGCCGCCGATACTGCCCCCGCCGCCGACCGTGGTCGCGCCGGTAATGGTGGTGTTAACGCTAAGCAGCCCGTTGGTGACGTCGGTGCCGCCGGCATAGGTTTTGGTGCCTGTCAGGATCAAGTGCCCGGCACCGGCCTTCACGAATTGGCCCGCGCCGTCGATCGTGCCCGATAGTGTAACGGTGGTGCCGGAATCGATGTTGATCGTATCCTGTGTGCCCGCGATCGTAATGTCGCGGTCGAAGGTCTGGCCGTTCATCGCACTCGTGAAATCGGCGGCGGCGTTTGTAAAGGTGATATGCGACGTGCCGGTAAGCGCGTTCGTACTGTTGAGAGCCAGAATCGTCGACCCGCCGACCGTGGTCGCGCCGGTGTAGTCCGTCGTGCCTGTCAATGTAAGGGTGCCGCCGCCGCCGATAGTCACGTCGAGCGACCCGGTGCCGGTGATGTTGCCTGCAAACGTGCCACCGCCCGATATGGTGAGCGCGGCGTTGTCGGTGATGTCGCCGGAGCCAAGCGCGCCAAGGCTGGATGCCGTAAGCGTACCTGCTGAAATGGTGGTGCCGCCGGAATAATTGTTGGTGCCGGACAGGATCAGGTTGCCGGTGCCGGTTTTAATCAGCGCGCCTGCGCCGCCGATGCTGCCGGAAAGGGTCGCGGTCTGGCCGGGATCGACCAGCAGCGTGCCGTTGCCCGCGCCTAGGGTAAAGTCGCGGTCGAGCGAGAGGGTGGCGGTTGTTTGTAGTGTACCGTCGTCAAGCGTGATGCCGGAGGTGTTGGTAAGGGCGCTTGCAATCTGCAGGGTGCTGGCGTTGTTGACGGTGGTGGCGCCGGAATAGTCGTTGGTGCCGGAAAGGGCGGCGGTCGTGCCGCCGTTGATCGTTACCGCGCCGGTGCCGGTGATGTTGCCTGCAAACGTGCCACCGCCCGATATGGTGAGCGCGGCGTTGTCGGTGATGTCGCCGGAGCCAAGCGCGCCAAGGCTGGATGCCGTAAGCGTGCCCGCTGAAATGGTGGTGCCGCCGGAATAATTGTTGGTGCCGGACAGGGCCAAGTTGCCGGTGCCGGTTTTAACCAGCGACCCGGTGCCGGTGATGTTGCCTGCAAACGTGCCGCCGCCCGATATGGTGAGCGCGGCGTTGTCGGTGATGTCGCCGGAGCCAAGCGCGCCAAGGCTGGATGCCGTAAGCGTGCCTGCTGAAATGGTGGTGCCGCCGGAATAATTGTTGGTGCCGGACAGGGTCAGGTTGCCGGTGCCGGTTTTAATCAGCGCGCCTGCGCCGCCGATACTGCCGGAAAGGGTTGCGGTCTGGCCGGGATCGACCAGCAGCGTGCCGTTGCCCGCGCCCAGGGTAAAGTCGCGGTCGAGCGAGAGGGTGGCGGTTGTTTGTAGCGTGCCGTCGTCAAGCGTGATGCCGGAGGTGTTGCTGACGCTGTTTGCGCTGTTGATTTGCAGGGTGCTGGCGTTGTTGACGGTGGTGGCGCCGGAATAGTCGTTGGTGCCGGAAATCAGGACGGTGTTGCCGTTGGTGACCGAGACGTTCCCGGTGCCTGTAATTGTCTGTGCCAGATTTGCGCCGCTGGTGATGTCGAGCGTGCCGGTGCCGGTGACCGTGGTCGTGCCCGCGCTGAACTCGGCCGTGCTGCCGCGCAGGGTGCCACCGGAAATGGTCCAGACATGGCCGGAGCCGGTATTCGTCAGCGTCCATGTGCCGGTGCCGGTTTTTGAAAAACTTTCAAACCCGGAATACTGGCCCGCTACGCCAATTTCGCTTGAATCCAACGAGCCGCTGCCGGTACCGGCCAGTATGAAAGAATCGCCACCCCCGCTTCCCGCGATGACATCGCCCGTGATGCTGGCGGTGTCGTACAAGGTGAACTGGAGTGTACCGGCGCCGATATCGAGTGCGGCGGTGCCGCCGGCAAGTGTGCCCGCCACGCTGATGCCGAGAGCTGCGCTGCCGGCGGTGTAGCGGATGCCGTAGGTCGTCGCCGCGATCGACGACCCTGCCGCCATATCGACGCTGCTGGAGGCTGTGGCGTTGATTATTATGCCGCTGGAACCGCCAGAGGTGATCGAAGATCCGGCGCCAAGGTTAATGTTGCCAGATCCGATGACGATGGCATTGGCTGCGGTCGAGATGGCGGCGTTGGGATTAAGGGTTACGGTAATGTTGGTGTTGCCTGAGCCGTTAATGCCGGCGTTGTCGGTACCGCCAGTGGCCGAGCAGGTTACTGTTTGGTTGCTGCTAGGCGCGTGGTTGTTGCAAGATGCAAAAGCGGATGTGCCGCTCATAGCTATGAAAACGAATCCCGTCAGTGCGGTGCCGGCAAGAAGGCGTTTTTTCACGTCGAAATTCCCCTCGGAAAACAAACTTTGTGCAATTGGATATAAAAAACCCCCTCCCGTAAAGCAGAAATGGCCGTTTTCTGGCATTTATGCAGTGTTGTTTTTGACACTCACGAAGGCTTTTGCATGACGTGAAATTAAGAAAATTCTGTCATTGCGAGGATGATTAAAATCCTGACGCTGGATCCTTCCATTTAACATCCTATGGATTGCTTCGCGCTTGCGCGCTCGCAATGACGAGCGGGGAATGGTCGGAGCAAGAGGATTCGAACCCTTGCGGGCCTTTGGCCCGCAAACGTGACGTGGAGGAGGTTCGTATCCTCATCGGATGAAGTGCGGTGGGGGAATGGTCGGAGCAAGAGGATTCGAACCCTTGCGGGCCTTGGGCCCGCAAACGTGACGTGGAGGAGGTTCGTATCCTCGTCGGATGAAGTGCGATGGGGGAATGGTCGGAGCAAGAGGATTCGAACCCTTGCGGGCCTTTGGCCCGCAAACGTGACGTGGAGGAGGTTCGTATCCTCGTCGGATGAAGTGGTGCGGTGGGGGAATGGTCGGAGCAAGAGGATTCGAACCTCCGGCCTCTACGTCCCGAACGTAGCGCTCTACCAGGCTGAGCTATGCTCCGACATGCCTGAAAATGTGGCGGTATTAATGGTCACGGGCGACGACAAAGTCAAGAACATCCTCAAGCACGCCGCGTAATTCGCATTGCGGGCAGGGGGCAAGCGCCGCGCGGGCGCGGGCCGCGTGGTCCCGCGCGATGTCCCGCCCGCGGGATACCGCGTCGTGCTGGGCGATCAGTGCGCGGGCGGTTTCAAGGTCCGCCGGGGTCTGGTCGTGGGCCTGCATGGTGCGGGTCCAGAAGGCGCGTTCTTCGTCATCGGCGCTGCCGATCGCCAGAATGACGGGCAGGGTCATCTTGCCCTCGCGGAAATCGTCGCCCGATTCCTTGCCCATTTTCGCGGTCCGGCCCGTGTAATCCATCAGGTCGTCGATCATCTGGAACGCCATGCCCAGATGATAGCCGTAATCGCGCATCGCGGCCGCGCCCGTGTCGTCGCAACCAGCAAGCAGCGCGCCGCTTTCCGCCGCGCCGGAAAATAGGGCGGCGGTCTTGGCGTCGATGATGTCGCGGTACTGGTCGATGGTGATGTCGATGTCGCCGGTCAGGGACATTTGCAGCACCTCGCCCTCCGACATCACGCGCGCGGCGCGGGAAAGGATCGCAAGAATGCGCAAATCGTCGGTTTCGACCATCATTTCAAAAGCGCGGCCGAACAAAAAATCGCCGACCAGCACGGCTGCCTTGTTGCCGAACACCAGGTTGGCGGCGGGCTTGCCGCGGCGCTGGGCGCTTTCGTCGATGACGTCGTCGTGGAACAGGGTCGCGGTGTGGATGAATTCAACCGCGGCGGCAAGTCCCGGCGCGCCGGGCGCGCCGCCGAACAGATTTGCGGCGGCAAGGGTCAGCAGGGGGCGGATGCGTTTGCCGCCCGCAGCGATCAGATATTCCGCGACTTGCGGAATCAAGGGGATGTGGGAACGGGCGCGGGCCAGAATGGCGGCGTTGGTTGCGTCCATTTCCCCCTCCAGCAACGCGGCCAGACGGTCGAGGGGGGACGCCGCCGGGTTTGACGCGGGGCAATCCTTGTGCTTCAAGGCGGTCATCGCCATTGTTGTAGACGAAAACCAATGTCAAAGGCAAACCCCCCGACGGACACACTTGCGGCGTACACGGAAACCACCCTTCTGGGGGGGCGTGTGCGATTATTGCAATATGCGCATGGCCTGCGTGCCGGGTTAGATGCGGTGATGGTCGCGGCGGGCTGTGCCGCGCGTGCGGGCGAACGCGTGCTGGATCTGGGGTGTGGCACGGGCGCGGCCGGTCTGTGCGTGCGTGCGCGGGCGGGCGTGCATCTGTCCGGCGTGGATATCCAGCCGGAACTGGTCGCTTTGGCGCGGGAAAGCGCGGCGCTGAACGGATGGGATGCGGATTTCGGCGTTGCTGACATTCGCGATCGGTCCACGATCGCGGCGGGCGCATATCATCACGTCGTGTGCAACCCCCCTTATCTACAGGCCGGGACGTGGTCGGTTACGCCGGACACGGTGCGGGCGCGGCAATTGGGCAAACAGGTTGGGGACGCGACGCTGGCCGAATGGGTAGAAGCGGCGCATCGCGCGCTAAAGCCGGGCGGCGGGTTGAGCCTGATCCACCGTGCGGACCATATCGACAAGGTCGTCGCCGCGCTGGCGGCGCGCGGGTTCGGGGCCATCGAAATCTGGCCGCTTTATGCGCATGAGGGGGAAGATGCGTTGCGCATCGTCATCCGTGCGCGCAAGGGGCGCAAGACGCCCGCCACGATCCATCCCGGCCTTGTCCTGCACGAAACGGGAACCGAGGCCGGGGGCGCATGGCGCCCACAGGCCGAGCGGATTTTGAGCGGGGCGGAAACGCTGGACGCGCTTTCGGGCGCGTAATTCAGCGTGCGATCTGCTCGACCTTCTCGCCCATGTTTTTCATATCCTGACCCGCGCCGTGCAGGGTGTTTGTACATGCGCCCAGCGCGAGTGCGGCGATACACAGGGTCAGGGTAAAAATGGTTGTGCGTTTCATCGGGGCTATCTCCGTTGTAACGCGATTATGGCTCATCAAGGCCGATGGCGAAAGTCTGCATCCGTTCGGCCAGCGCCTGGCTATCCTGCTGGATACCTTCGCGCATGTGCGGGCCGCAGGCTGCAAGCCACAGGGTTGAAAGGAGGAGGATAAGCGTGCCGGTCTTCTTCATACCCCGGCATCTAGCAAAACCCGTGCCAGCGCGCTATGGTGGCGGCCATGCGGGACTTTCTTTCCGACTTGCCCATCGTGGGCGATTTCATGGCGCAGCGGCCAAAGGTCGCGGTCATCCGCCTTTCCGGCGTCATCGCAGATGCGCAGATGCGGCGCGGGGCGGTGTGCGCCGCGCGTTATGCCGAACTGATCGAAAAGGCATTCGCGGTGCGCGATCTGCGCGAGGTCGCGATCGTCGTCAATTCGCCGGGCGGCGCGCCCGCGCAGGCGTCGCTGATCGCCGGGTTGATCCGTCACTGCGCCGCCGACAAGAAAATGCCGGTGACCGCGTTCGTCGAGGATGTCGCGGCTTCGGGCGGATACTGGCTGGCCTGTGCCGCCGATAAAATTTATGTTCAGCCCGCGAGCATCGTCGGGTCCATCGGCGTCATCGCCGCCGGGTTCGGGTTCGAGGATTTCATCCGCCGCCACGACATCAAGCGCCGGGTGCATACGGCGGGCACGTCAAAGGCGATGCTGGACCCGTTTTTGCCGGAGAAAAAAAACGACGTTCAGCGGCTTGAATCGCTGCAAAAGGAAATCCATGCGCAATTCATCGCATGGGTGCGCGAACGCCGGGGCAACCGCCTGAAAGGCACCGAGGCCGATTTGTTCGAGGGGCAGATATGGACCGGGGCGGGCGCGGTGGCCAACGGGCTTGCGGACGCCGTCGGCGATCTGCGCGGGGTGATGCACGACAAGTACGGCGACAAGGTGCGATTGATGCCGTTCGAGCCGGAGCGCGGGTTTGTTTCCTCTTTGCTGGGTACGCGCGCAGGGCGCGGTGGGATTGCCGCCGAAGCGATGGACGCCATTGAGGCGCGCGGCGCGTGGCAGCGTTTCGGGCTGTAGAATTTTCTTTTCTTTCCGTGTGGTTTGGTGCGACCCTTGGCGTAGGCGCAAAGGGGAGGCGTTAAAATTTGACAAGCTTTAATTTTTTTCATAATATCCGTTCGAAAATTCAGGAATGGAAGATCGACACCATGAATCAAGATGAAATCCAGAAGGCCTTGTGGGACGCCGCCAAAAAGGGCGACCGCGAGAAAATCCGCATGCTGGTGGTTGCCGGCGCGGATGTGACGGCCGAAGACGCGGACGGGCGTACGGCGCTGCATATCGCCAGCCAGAACGGGCAGGGGGACGCCTATAAAACCCTGCTGGCCGCGCGTGAGATGCAGGAGTTGATGAAAGCGGGCATTACCCCGGCGGCGGCGTTGGCCGCCAAGGCAGGTTCGCTCAAATCGGGCGGCGGGCGCGAAGCCGCGTAACCCGCGACAAGCCAATGTTATTGCGAACCGGCCCCAACGGGCCGGTTTTGTTTTTGCCGGTGTTCAAGGTGATTTGTATGCGTCTTTACGATTCCATGAAAATGGGCGTATGTGTGGGGATCGCAATCAGCCGGAGGGGCCATGACGCGCGCGCAGACGCAAGAATTCGACATCGTGGTGGTGGGTGGCGGTCCCGCCGGTCTTTCCTTCGCGTGCCTGATGGAAGGGCGAGGGTTGAAGATTGCGGTCATCGAGGGACAGGCGGAATCCACGCTGGGTGCGCCGCCCTATGACGGGCGGGATATCGCGCTGACGCATAAATCCATCGGCATTATGCGTGCGGCGGGGATACTAGACCGCATTCCGGAGGCGCTGGACGCGCCGATCAAGCATGCCCGCGTTTTGAACGGCAATTCGGATTACAGTCTGCATTTCTTTCCCGATGACCGGGCGGACGGGGTTCTGGGCTGGCTGGCCAGCAACCATCTGATCCGCCGCGCATGTTACGAACAATTCAAGACTTGTCGTGACAGCATGTTGATCGCGGGCCAGCTTGTGCGTGCCGTAAACACGGATGCAAGGGGTGCGCGGGTGACGCTGGCCGACGGGCGCGTTTTGAACGCGCGGCTGGTCGTGGCGGCGGACAGCCGGTTTTCGGAGACGCGCCGCAAGATGGGCATTCCCACCCAGATGCGCGATTTCGGCCGGGTGTGCATCGTCTGCCGCATGGGTCACGCGCAGGCGCATGACGAAACCGCGTATGAATGTTTCCGTATGGACATGACTTTGGCGGTGTTGCCGGTCAGTCCGCATGAATCCTCGGTCGTTTTGACGCTTGCGTCGGATCGGGCGCAGGAAGCGATGTCGATGGACGAAGCCGCGTTCAACGCCATGGTCACCGAGCGTTTCCATGCGCGGTTCGGGCCGATGGCGTTGGCGGGCACGCGGCACGCCTATCCACTTGTCGCCACTTATGCGCGGCGTTTCCATGCCCAGCGTTTTGCCCTGCTGGGCGACGCGGCGGTGGGGATGCATCCGGTCACCGCGCACGGGTTCAATTTCGGTTTAAGCGGGGCGCAGTTTCTGGCGGATGAAATCACGCGCGCGCAGGGGTTGGGGCTGGATATCGGGTCGGGGACGCTTTTGGAGAAATATACGCGCGCACACCGGCGGGCGACGCATCCGCTTTACCTTGCGACCAATATGCTGGTCGGGCTTTACACCGATACGCGCCGCCCGGCGCGGATGGCGCGCGATGCGTTGTTACGGCTGGGCAACGCGTTTGCACCTGTGCGCAAGCTGATCACGCGCGAACTGACCAGCATTCCCGCGCAAAAGCGGGCGTAAGCTTCATCGCCCTACTTGTGCGAAGCGAAAAACGGGCTAACATCCCGTGCACGCACACAACACATCACACCGCAAGGAGACAAGGCATATGGCACGCGCGAAAATCGGACTGGTCGGGGCAGGGCAGATCGGGGGGACGCTGGCGCTGCTGGCTGGCCTTAAAGAGCTTGGCGACATCGTTCTGGTCGACGTGGCCGAGGGCGTGCCGCAGGGCAAGGGTCTGGACATCGCCGAGGCCGCGCCGGTCGAAGGGTTCGACGCGTCGGTCACGGGTTCCAACGATTACAGCGCGCTGGCGGGTGCCGACGTCGTGATCGTCACCGCAGGCGTGCCGCGTAAGCCGGGGATGAGCCGCGACGACCTGATCGGCATCAATACCGGCATCGTCAACACGGTTGGCGCAGGCATCAAACAGAATGCGCCCAACGCCTTCGTCATCGTCATCACCAACCCGCTGGACGCGATGGTCGAGGTGATGCAGCGCGCGACGGGTTTTGCCGCCAACAAGGTGGTGGGTATGGCGGGTGTGCTGGATTCCGCGCGCTTCCGTCATTTTCTGGCCGAGGAGTTCAAGGTTTCGGTCGAAGATGTCAATGCCTTCGTCCTTGGCGGGCACGGCGACACGATGGTGCCGTTGGTGCGGTATTCCACCGTCGCGGGCATTCCGTTGCCTGACATGATCAAGATGGGGTGGACGACGCAGGAGCGCCTCGATGCCATGGTCCAGCGCACGCGCGACGGCGGGGCCGAGATCGTGGCGCTTTTGAAAACGGGTTCGGCGTTTTACGCGCCGGCGTCGAGCGCGATCGCGATGGCGGAATCGTATCTGCGCGACAAGCGCCGCGTTCTGCCCTGCGCCGCCAAGCTGAACGGCGAATACGGGGTCAAGGGCCTGTATATCGGCGTGCCGTGCGTGATCGGCAAAAACGGGGTCGAGAAAATCGTCGAGATCAAGCTGAACGCGGACGAACAGAAAATGTTCGACAAATCTGTCGATGCGGTCAAAGGGCTGGTCGAGGTGATCGATAAGATGGGCAAGGCGGCCTGAAGGTGCATCCCGCACGCCAGCCGTTGATCATCGGTCTGCCCGGTTCGGGCAAGGAGGCGGTGAACCGGGAGATCGCCCGGATGCTGGGCCGCGAGGTCATCGAAACGGATCAGGCGTTCCGCCGTCTGCGCGCCGTATCATCCAGAGATCCGCATCCGGAAGGCGCGGTGATGCGCCGGTTTCTGGCGCGGGCCGAACATGAGTTTTCGGATATGTTCAACGCGCTGGCAGCGGCGGCGGAGCCGGACCCCCGTTCCGGAGGAAAATGCCGGTTATGGAACGGGAAATATTTCCGCACCGAATTCGGCGAGGCTGCGTTTCGCACCTTTGAAAGCGAGGTCGTGCGCTGGCTGGATAAAACGGGCGCGCTGGCGGGCAAGGTCGTCGATATCTCATCCTCATTGATCCTGCGCGAGGAAAATCGCCGAATACTGGACACGGACCGGTATGCCTATGTGCTGCTGGATACCGCGCATGAGGGGATCGTCGATAACCTGCTCGAAGGTTTCCGAGATTATCAACAGGATCATGTCGTGCGGCGCGGCGCCTATGAATTGGCCGCGCAAGCCGCGATTGCGGACGAAGGGCGGGACACCGACACGGTGGTACGCATGGGGTTGGAGCGGTTGTCGTTGCGGCATCGGGGCGAGCGCATGGCGCTGTTCAATGCGCTGGCCGTGCATCGTGTGCCGGTCGCGCGGGGCGAGGCGCCGGCGGTGGCGGCGTGTGCGATCATCCGTCATTTTAATCCGTGATGGCGCGTAAACGGAAAACTTGCGTGATGCAGATTCTTGTCATATTTCTGAATAAATGACCTCCGACCATACCGTTGCCGTGACCTATGCCGGACCGCCCGAAACTGTTCGCGGGCGGCCTACCTTGCGGCAGCATTTCATGAGCACCGTGGCGTTTCCTTCCGCCGATCGGCTGATCGCGCTGGGGTTCAATCCGTATGACGCGCATATGATGGAAACGTGCCTGTCCAACGAACGGCTGGCAGCATTGATGGTCAACGATTTCGGCGACCCGCCGCCGGGCGTTGCGTGGGGCGGTCTGAGCGGGGCGATCAAGGAACTGCGTGAGGGCGCATTCAATCCGGGCGGCGAATTCGTGGCGCGGTTTTGCGGTGCCCTGAACATCACGCCCGACCAGTTGGTGCATCCGGGGCGGCACGGGCCGATCGCGCACGGGATTGCCGAGGCCGGGGTTTTGGTGCTCAGCGAACTGACATTCGACGATCCGGCCTTTCATCGAGTGCGCCGCATGCTGGCGGGCGAGGTTGAAAAAGCCTGGCGGCTGGGCGAGGTGATGCAGGGGCACATGACGCTTTCAAATCGCGAGATTCTTGAGCGTATCGACCGTGCCTGGCAGCGCCGGGGGCGAGAGGGTCCCTTGCGCGGGTTTCCCTCTCATGACGCTATTTTCATGCGTTGGGAGGGTGGCCAGCGCATGATCATGCGCGCGTTTGCATACAGACTTCGGCGCAAGGAAGGCGCCGGTCAACTGTTGCAGGCGGCACAGGCGTTCAGGGCGTGGTGCCGTTCGCCCGAAACACGGATTTTTTTGGCGGCGGAAGCGAACCGGCGCGAAATCATGGCGTTTCTGGACGAGCGCGCGTTGGGGTTGCGTGGCGATGATGTGTACAGGATTCCCGATTTTGCGGGATGGTGGCCGGCATGAACCAGGGTCGGGGTGTGGCGGATACGGGCCTTGTCGCACGGCTTTTTGCCGATGCCGTCGCGACGAAAGCTATCGCGCCTTTTGGGCCTCGCGCGCAGGTGCGCGAGGCCATCGCGCGGGGTGAAAGCGCGTTCAAAAAATGGCGCGAGTTTTTCGGGGCCGATGCCTTGGATGTGGCGCAGGCTTTGGACATTCATCCGGAAGATTACCGCAGGATCGAGATCAACGCCTTTGTCAGCACGCCGGGCGATGTGCGCGCGTTCTGCCGGTATTTCAAGCTCAGTCCGCTGGATCTCGTGGATGATTACGACGTGATGCCGACCGGCGTCGCCGTGGCGCTGGCCGAGCGCGCGGGGGATAGGTTTTTGAACGCGCGCAAGCGTATGCGCGCGCAAGATGCCATTTTGGCCGAGATCGAAAAGACCGTCGCTATTTTCGGGCAGGAGCGTTTGTATCTGAACGAGGTCCGCGCGGGGCGGGTGCGCCTTACGGATATGGCGCTGCCGCGTCGCGCATTTGGCGCTTTGACGCTGGACAATCCTTTGGCGCGGCTGGTCGGCGGTTATGGCGACACGTTGAGCCTGATCGAGGATTGCGCGCAGGATGACGAGGTCTTGCTGGGCGAAGCGGAAGACACCCTTGCCCGTGCGGGTGGGCGGGAATGGAAGTCCCTGCAGGAACGATGGATGCAGCGGATGCTGGCGTTTTTCGCACGCATGGAATGCGAGGATGAAGATGTGGCCGGTCCGTTGATCGAAGATAGCATCGAAACGGTAGGGTTGGCACATACGCGGGCCACGTTTATCGACGAGCCTGGCCGTTTTGGTATCGAGCGCTGGCATGTGCCGCATGTCATCAACGGGCAGGTCTATGGATGGGAATCCGGCTGTCACGCCTTTTTCGATGCGCTTGAGCACTGGCGCGGCAACCAGTCCTTGCACACGTTGATGCAGGAACAGCGCGCGGTGGCAAATTCACGTCTGCGCGAGCTGGATGCGTGGGCCGAGCGCGCGCAGACGCAGGACCTGATTCAAGGGTTCAGCAATATTTGTGTCTTTGCGCGGTTATGTGATGACGATGCGCGGGTCGTTCGCGCGCTTGAACCTTTTTATGCACGGCCAGCCGCGCGTGTGTTCGGGCCGCAAGGTATGCGTATAACTTGAAAATCACGCCGGTTTCGGCCTAGGCTTTTTATAAAGGCAAAGGCATGGATCGAATGTCGTTTCTCAAAATGGGTTTCCAATTTGTGGTCCGCTTTGGGTTGGGCGGCAGGCTGCCTGACAGTGCCGCGCCCGCGCCGGTTTTCGTGCATAGGGGCGACACGGCGCTTGCGGCACACCGGATCGTCGCCGGGTGCAATGCGTTCATGGCGTGGCGGGAAAACCGCGGATTGAGCGAGGACGAAGCCGCCAAAGTCATGGGTGTCCAGCGGCGCAGATACCGGCACTTCGAAATGGGCGAATATCGCGGCCTGATGGAAGAGCATATACAAAAATTCTGCGATGCGTGCGGCATCCATGCCAGCGTTCTGGCACAGCCGGGCGCGCCGTTAAGCGAACCCCTGCTGCGCGTTCTGATCGCTGATTCCACGCACAAAAACCGGGGTATACGCAGGCTTGCGGAAAACGCGTTGCGAATGGAAATTCAACGCGCCTTCCGCGCCGTTCAGATACAGCGGGACGCCTGCATAAACGTCTGGAGCGACCGGATGATCGCGCCGTTTCTGGATATACTGGAAGGCCGTATTCCTCATGCCCGTCCGGGCGTCGTCGATCCCGAGGAAACGGCGGCGATGTATATGGAGGATGTCGACGAGCAAATCCGCGTTGCGCACTCGCGCACGCATCGTCCGGATTTTGTCCACGACGATATCTGGCGCACGTATTGGGATGCGGTGCTGCGTCTGTACGGGCCAAATCTTAACCTTGGTCCGAACATCGAAAATCTGCGCGCGCCGTTTCGCAAATATAAATGGGAATGGGATATGGTTTGCGGAATGGTGATGGACAACCCGGAAGTGTTGCACCCGATGCTGTGGGGCGACGACATGGGGTCGCAGATGGTCGGCGGCGAGATCATGAGCCGCGACGATGCGGTGCGGGCGATGCTGGACAATTACAAAGCCAACGAGGACCGCAACACCGCGATCAATATCGCGCACGGAACGGTAAGCAAGCTGAAGGCCGGGCTTGCGGGGTTCCGGGACTGGCTTAAACGTCCATCGACGCAGGATCTGTTTCGTTATGTGCGCAACCGCGAGGCTGCGCAGGCCGCGCTTGGGGTCGAGGCGCGGGGTAACGTGCCGATCGCGGGGGTTTTGCCGCCGCCCGCCAAAATGACGGGAATGAAGCCCGCATAAGGGGTTCCGGGCCGGTTTTTCCATGGTTTGCATTTGGTGCGCTGCGTGATAAAAAGGCGCAACCGCATCGCAACAAGGACATTCCCATGAACATCCATGAATATCAGGCCAAGGAATTGCTGACCAAATTCGGCGTGGCGACGCCCAAGGGCATCCCCGCGATGAGCGTGGCGGAGGCCGTGGCGGCGGTGAAGGATCTGCCCGGGCCGCTTTATGTCGTCAAATCGCAGATTCATGCGGGTGGACGCGGGGCCGGGAAATTCAAGAACAATCCGGAAGGCAAAGGCGGCGTGCGGCTGTGCAAATCGGCGGACGACGTCAAGGCTGCCGCCGAGGCGATGATGAATCAGGTGCTGGTCACCAAGCAGACGGGGCCCGAGGGCAAAGAGGTCAAGCGTCTGTACGTGACCGACGGGGTGGATATCGCCAAGGAATATTATTGCTCGGTCGTTCTCGACCGGGGGACCAGCTGCGTCACCTTCATGGTGTCGACCGAAGGCGGCATGGATATCGAGGAAGTGGCCGAAAAACACCCGGAAAAAATCATCAAGGTCGCGATCGATCCGGCGGCCGGGTTCCAGCCGCACCACGCGCGCGACCTCGCCTTCGGGCTTGGCCTTGCGGGGGATGCGCAGAAATCGGCGATGAAGTTCTTCGCCGCGCTTTACAAGGCGTTCGTCGATCTGGATGCCTCGATCGTCGAGATCAATCCGATGATCGTGACCGACAAGAACGAGGTCATGGCGCTGGACGCCAAGATGAATTTCGACGACAACGCCCTGTTCCGCCACAAGGACATCGCCGACATGCGCGATGAAAACGAAGAGGACCCAAGCGAAACCGAGGCGCATAAATGGGAATTGAACTATGTGCGCCTGGACGGTGAAATCGGGTGCATGGTCAATGGCGCGGGCCTTGCCATGGCGACTATGGACATCATCAAGCTGTATGGCGGCACGCCGGCCAACTTCCTTGATGTCGGCGGCGGCGCCACGACCGAGCGCGTGACGGCCGCGTTCAAGATCATTCTGGCCGACCCGAACGTCAAAGGCGTGCTGGTCAACATCTTCGGCGGGATCATGAAATGCGACATCATCGCCAACGGCATCGTCACGGCGGCGAGGGAAGTCAAACTGTCGGTTCCGCTGGTGGTCCGGCTTGAAGGCACGAACGTGGATCTGGGCAAGAAAATCCTGGCCGAATCCGGTTTGCCGATCATCGCCGCCGACAATCTGGCCGACGCCGCGGAAAAGGTCGTCAAGGCGACCAAGGACGCCAAAAAAGCGGCATAGCCGAATTGTGGATTGCCACGGCACCCTTGCGGGTGCACTTGTCACGGCACCCTTGCGGGTGCACCGCAATGACTGGAGATGGCCTCAGTGCCGCAGGCGGGCGGATGCCGAGCTGTTCCGGCAGATAGACCAGTTCCGGCGCAGTTCCGAGGCGCAAACGCTTGGCGGTGTATCCGGCAGCCGCGCGGCCGCTTCGTGCCGGATTGGCGGGGATACGTGATCGACGAAGTTCATCGCCTTGGCCTCGGACGCGGTCATATAAAAATCCTCCCGCATCATTTCGGCCAGTTCTGCGCGGGTATATCCGGTATGGCGGCTGAGGATGGTTTCTATCGCCTTTTTATTACCGTTGACCAGCGATGTCCGCCCCACCATGTCCGTAACGCGCCCTTGCGCAGACCAACTGGGTTGATGGTACATGAGGGTGCAATTCGGCATGGTGCTGCGCATTCCTGGTGTGCCCAACGTTGTCAGAAGGAAGGCACCCATCGATTGTGCCTCGCCGATGCACAGGGTCGAAATCGGGTTCGAAATCTGGGTCGTGACGAAGTCGTAAATCGCAAGGCCTTCATCCACCTCGCCCCCGCCAGAATTGATGTGAATGGCGATCGGCGCGCTTGACGACAGGCTGTTAAGCTGGCGTAGGCGTTTAATGACATAGGCCGTCATCTCGCGGTCGATCTTGCCGTAAATCAGCACGATGCGCTCATCGTCCGTACCGTATTTGGCGGTGCCCGGTTTAGGCCATGCGCCGGCGACGTTTTCCTGTGCGCGCGATGCAAGGGGCGGAGGCAGGTTCGATTCCCCAGCGGTGGCGGCGGATGCCGTCAGAAATGCGGACAGCGCGGCGCCAAGCGTCCATGTGGTGCGATTTTTCATGCGGGCTCCCGTTCAACTCTTTTTCTTTTTTTAAAAGCACAGCACGAATCCAGCATCCCACGCAAGTTTCACCTTGGCGCGTTGCGGAAATCAGGGCGATACGGGTCAGAGTCCTGGCGCGTGCGTTGGTTTTGCTGCGTCAGCGGGGGTGGGTTGTGTCGCGGGTTTGGCCATGTTGAGCGCGGCGGTCCAGTAGGTGCCGAGTTCTCCGCGCGCTTTTTGTACGCCGTTCCACACGCCAAGGCCGCGCAGGCCGATCTCGAAGGTCGAGGCCGTTTCCGGCACCGCGTCGCGCAGGGCATCGCGGGTTTTGGAATCGGCCGCGCAGATTTCGGCGGCGGTGTCACCCCGGGCCAGTTGGCGTTCGACGCCGTTGAGGGTTTTTGCGGCCCATGTGCCGACAAATTTCTGGATCGCGTCCGCGAATTCGGCGGCGGTGACGTTTGCGCCGCGGCGGAACAGGCCGTTCACTTTGGCGACCTTGACGTAGTAATGGCCGACATTTTCCTGAAAGGCCGCATTGCGGTTGCCGAAGCCGCGATACAGGCGTTCAAGCGATCTGGCATCGTTCATTTTCACGGTGGGGTGATGTTTGACCAGATAGGTCAGGAACGTGCCGCCCGCCGCGCCCAGCAAATGGTTTTCGGCGTAATAGCGTCCGACCTCTTTCGCGATCTGCGGCATGGTCAGGCCATCAAGCCGTGCGTCGTTCAGATAGGGCGCTTCGGTCTTCAGCACCTGTCCGAACAACTGGCCGCCGAAAACGGTCTGATAGGCGTAGTTCATCGCCTCGAACGCATAGGCGGGCACGCGGCCGTTTTTGACGTCCGCGACAAGTTTGCCGCTATAGTTTTTGACGGTTTCGTCGATTGCGAGGGTCAGGGCCCGGTCCTCGGCTTTCTGGGCATAGTCGCCGCCAGCGGCAAGGCGTTCTTTGGCCGATTTGTAGGCCGAGGTTTTTTGGGCGTAGCGGTGGATCCATGCCAGGGTGGTGGTGTCGATCGACTGGCGCGGGCCGCGGGCCGATGAGTTGCCGGATACCAGATCGTTGCCGGCGCCGGTTTCCTTCATCATCACCAGATAGGCGGCAAGGGGGGATGCGTTGGCGTCCCCGGCCTCCAGCGCGGAAAGGAACAGCGCCATTTTTTTGGAATCGTGGTGGTCGATCGACGTGGCCAGCGCCGCGGTGAGGGTGGAGCCGTTCAGAATACGCGGGTCGTGGCAGGCCGATTTGAAGGCGCTCATCGCCATGCCCTTTGGGGTGAAAAGAGGGGCGTATTGTTTTGCATTGACCGGCACGGCGGCTGCGCCGACGGCGAGGGCGGCGGCCCCGCCAAGGACGGCGATGCGGCGGGCTTTGCCGATGCCGAAGGCGGACATGGCGGCGGCATAGGAATCGGCGGCGAATTTGACCGTGTAATGCGGCAACAAAGCCAGTTTGAGTGCGGTGCCGAGCATACGGCCCACATTCGAAGCGGCAAGGCGGGCATAACCCCAGCCGCCGGCACGGATGGCGGCGGTATTGTCCATTTTGTCCTGGATGTCGGCGGCGTAAACGCGTTTGAATTTCAGGCCGTCGGCATCCATGTCAGTGAAGGGCACGCCGGATTTGCGTACGAATTCGCGCGCAAGACGGGTCGCGGAAAACAGGGCGGTTTTTCTGATTTTTCCGTCGCGGCTGGACAGCGCGAGATTGAGTTCGTCGAGACGTTCGCTTAATAGCTGGCGGCGGCCGCGTTTTAAAAAGGCGTCGATCGCATCGACGTTGGCGCCCAGAAACGCCTCGACCCTCAGGGCGTCGGCGGTGCCCAGCGTCTTGTGCAGCGCGGCGCGGTTCAGTTCATCTGCCTTGGCGACGGCCTTTTTCGAAATGCCTTCGATAAGAATGTCATTGGTGCTCATACGTGGGCCCTTTTATCGGCTTTGTTTCGTGCCCCTATACTAATATGTAAAGTATTAAAAATCTATTTTTTTATCTTTAAATATACGAAATCAGGGGCGAAATTAGGGGCTTAACGGGCGGGAGCGAATGGTCTAAACCTGTGGCGCAACCACCGCGAACAGCAACAGGATCGGATATGGCCGTACTCGTCGACAAGAACACCAAAGTCATCTGTCAGGGTTTTACCGGGGCGCAGGGGACGTTCCACTCGGAACAGGCCATCGCCTATGGCACCAAAATGGTCGGCGGGGTTACGCCCGGCAAGGGCGGGACCACGCATCTGGGCTTGCCGGTGTTCAACACGGTGCGCGAGGCCGTGGCCGCGACGGGGGCCAATGCCTCGGTCATCTATGTGCCGCCGCCGTTCGCGGCAGACGCGATTCTTGAGGCGATCGACGCCAAAATCCCGCTGGTCGTATGCATCACGGAAGGCATTCCGGCGCTGGACATGGTCAAGGTCAAAAAGGCGCTGTGTGGGTCGAATACGCGCCTGATCGGGCCGAACTGCCCCGGCGTCATTACGCCGGACGAATGCAAGATCGGCATCATGCCCGGCCATATCCACAAACGCGGCAAGGTGGGCATCGTTTCGCGCTCGGGCACGCTGACCTACGAAGCGGTGGCGCAAACCACGGCCGCGGGTCTGGGCCAGACCACCTGCATCGGCATCGGCGGCGACCCGGTCAACGGGACGAATTTCATCGACGCGCTCAAACTGTTCATGGACGACCCGGAAACGGAAGCCGTGATCATGATCGGCGAAATCGGCGGGCAGGCGGAAATCGACGCGGCCAAATGGTACAAGGCCTTGCCGAAGAAAAAGCCGATCGCCGGGTTCATCGCCGGGGCGACCGCGCCCAAGGGCAAGCGCATGGGCCATGCCGGGGCTATCATTTCCGGCGGCGACGACACCGCCGAGGCCAAGATCAAGGCGATGCGCGATGCCGGGTTCGTGGTGTCGGATTCTCCCGCCGGCCTGGGCGAAGCCGTCAAGAAAGCCATGGCGGCGTAAGAAAATCGTCAGAAATGAAAAAGGGCCGCTTCATGCGGCCCTTTTTCATGGTTCTTATGCTTCAGATCAAAAATCGACACCCAGACGGATGCCGCCGGTCCACGCGTTTTTGAGGTTTGGATCGGTGCCGGGGTTGACCGTGTATTGCAGGTCCGGCTGGATGGAAAGCCACGGCAGAAGCTTGTCGGCGTAGGTGAGTTCCCACTGGGTTTCCGTGCGGTCCACCGGTGCGTTGGCGGCAACGAATTTATCGGAATTGCGGACCCTCGTCACTGCCAGTCCCAGTTGTCCGTCGGCGCGGTTCGGGATGAAGCCGCTCATGACGGCACCAAAGCTCCAGTTGCTTTTGAACGATTCAACATCGCCCGCGGTAAAGCCGATGCGGGCGAATGCGCTGATGTCTTTTCCGTCCTGATTGTAGAAGGAATGATCGCCCAGAAAGTAGTACCCCTTGCTGGTTGCCGGATTTCCGGTCTGTTGGTCGGCGCGTTTGCCGGTGTATTGCCATACGCCCACAGCCAATTTGCCCAGATTTTCATCGTCCAGCCCGCCTTCAATAACATCCAGCGCGCCGTCTTTCTTTTTGAACTGGATATGCGTCCCGCGTCCGTTGTTCACGTTGCCGGGGACGCCGTCAAAGATGGCGGCCTTGATATAGGTATTGTCTGTCGGTTTGACGTTGATGCGCACACCCAAAGACGTGGTTGGAAAGATCGACGGGCCGTTGTCGCCGGTTGCCGCCATTTCCGTGCCGATGCCGTAGGTGGGGTTTAAAAACAGGCCGCTGGTATCGGTGATGTAGAATTCGGAATTCAGGTCGTGCAGACCGGCCAGAACCGATACGCGGTCGCCCCAGAAATTCTGTTCAGCCCAAAGTTCGTACAGCTTGAACGCATTGTTGCCGGTTTCAATGTTATCGATGCCGCCGTTGCTGCCCACCAGCGCTGTGTTGGGCCGACCGCCATCGTTGTTAAGAAGATAGGCGAAAAGGGTCAGGCCCTGAATGCCCAAGGCTTTTTCACCGTCCAGCGTTGCCTGAAGGTCAAGATTGTCGAGACCGCGGTTTCCTTTGCCGATACCGCCCGAGAAATTGCGCCAGAGATCGAATTTGTAATAGGCGTCGAGCGAAAGCCCGGCATCATACAGGCGCGAACGCAAACCGCCCCAGTCGCCGGTCAGTTTTTCTTCCTGAAAATTCGGCTTTTCATCCTGCGCCAGCGCGCCCGGGCACGAACACGCGATAATGGAAAACGATAGCATTAAACTCAAAAAAGAGATTTTTTTCATATTGTGAGCCCGTGTCCTTTAAGCAGTTTTATGAATATACAATTGTTTGCATAGTAATAAAGCGCAGCATTATTTGACGCTTATTACGGCCTGCGTCATAATGACACAGGCTATAGCTGCGGCATAGAGGCGGCCCTTCCTTTTTTCATAATTTTATTTGCAGAGGCGCGACCCAATGAAACCTGACAAAAGCATATTGGGTTATGCGGTTATACTTGTACTTGGCGCGCTGATCGTCTTTTTCGTCCATGGCAAGGCGGGCAAGGATTATGATGCCGCCCTAAATCAATACCGCAAGACATCGGATATGGACGCGGTGGCCGAGGCGGAGCGGATCCAGTTGGCCTTTCGTCAGATCTATCAAAACATTCGCACCATCAGCCTGTTGCCAAGCGTGCGTAATATTTCGCGCCATGGAGAAAACCTGAACGAGGACGGGCGGCATTCCATTCAGCAGATCTACAACAACATCGCTTCAAACGTGGCGGTGTCGGAGGTCTATATCGTTCCGGCTGACATTGACCCGGACAAGGTCGATCCCGCAACCGGCAAGCCGGGAGAACCAATCCTGATGTTCGACCATGTGGACATGGGGACTGCGGGGGAGGCGGCGGCCGAAGATGATGCGCCGCCCGCGCATGAGGAAGTCGAAATTCACGAATATCGTCAGTTGCGCGACCAGATGGCGTGGCTGGGTACGAAATATGCGGATATGTCGTCGATCCATAGCATGGACGATGTTCCTGTCATCAGCGGGCGCGAAATCATCACCTGTGACAACACTGACTACGATAAAACGTTGAACGATGCGGACCGCATGGGGGTTTTATTCTCGGTTCCGTTTTTTGGCCCGGATGGAAAATTCAAAGGAGCGGTATCGGCCGTGATCCGTACGGATGCCTTGCGCGAGATGCTGCCGCAGTCGGATGCGGCGCTGTTGAATCAGGCGTACGGGTATGATGTGTCGCCGGCAACGCCGGGGCAGGAAGGCGCATCGGCTGAATTTGTCGCGGAAGGAAAGCCGGATCCGTCATTGATCTTTTCGACCGTCAAAGTCATTGAAACCAAGGATCCACAAAGCCAGTGGGATCTTTGGATCGGATATCCGAACAGCCGCTTTCTGGATGGTGCCGAGGCCACGGGGATCCGCGTCTTTGCATATGTTGGCTATGCTTTCGCCGCCCTGTTTGTCCTGATCAGCATGGGGATCACGGTCCTGATCAAGCGTACCATGCGTATGATCAACGCCAACAATGCCGCGCTGGAGCGCAAGGTCGAGGAGCGCACGTCGGAAGTGCGCGCCATGGCGGATGAACAAGAAAGGCAAAGAGCCGCATCGGAAGAAGAAAAACGTCGGGCCATGAAACAGATGGCAGAAAGTTTCGATCAGCGCGTGGGCGGCATCATCCGTGGACTGGCCAAGGCAACCGAGGTGATGACACAGACATCCATGAACATGAAGGAAGCCTCGCATCAGACCACGCAGATCAGCGCCAATGTCGCCGCCGGTGCGACGCAGGCCGATGCCAACGTGCAGACGGTGGCTTCCGCCGCGGAAGAGCTGGCGGCATCCAGCGCCGAGATCGCGCGTCAGGTGGAATCCGTCGCGAAAATGGCCATGGCGACCGAGCAGAACGCGCAAATCACGCGCCAGTCGGTGCAGGAGCTTAACACGCTGGCCGATTCCATCGGCGATGTGATCGGCACCATCAAGGACATCGCGGACCAGACCAACCTTTTGGCGCTGAATGCTACGATCGAGGCGGCGCGCGCGGGCGAAGCCGGGAAGGGCTTTTCGGTCGTGGCGGACGAGGTCAAAAAACTGGCGAACGAAACCGCGGTCAAGACCGAAGAAATCGACGATCGTGTCGGGCGTATCCAGCAAGCCATTCGTAAAAGTGTGGCCGCGATGGAACAGATCATGGAAAGCGTGGCCCAGATCAATACGTCCACGACATCCGTTTCCGGCGCCGTGGAACAGCAAAACGCGGCCACATCCGAAATCGGCCGCAATATTACCGAGGCGTCTAGCGGCACGCAGCAGGTATCGGCATCCATCATGCAGGTGCGCCATAATGCCGACGAAACCGGTTCTTCCGCGGAAATGGTCTATAACGAGTCCAGCAATCTTCTGGAGCAGACGAAGGTGCTGCAAAAAGAAGTTTCCGCCTTTTTGAACGAATTGCTGGCGGCGTAATTCAGCCCGGCCTAGCGGCGGTAGGCGAGGGCGGTGTGGCTGCTGTGGCCTTTGCGGGCAAGGAATTTTGCATGCGCGGCGTTTTCCACCTGTACCGGGGCCGCATGGCGTTTGAAGATGCCGGCGATTTTTGCGACATAGTTGCGCGTTTCGCTCGGCGCGTAGGCCAGGAAGTTGTTTCCGCCCTGCGCCCGGGCGCGCAGTACACCGGCGGCGCCCCAGTTATAGCGGGCCAGCGCCTCGGCCACGTTGCCGCGCGCGGCGGTCAGATTTTCGCCCATGATGCGGGCGGCGGTGCGCACCGAGTCCACGAAGGAGAACGGGTTTTCCAGGCCGTAACCTTGCGCGGTCTTGGGCATGATCTGCATCGGGCCCATCGCGCCCGCGTTTGAAACCGCGGCGGCAAAGCGACCGGATTCCGTGCGCAGGATGCCGGGGATCAGTTTGCGAACCGTATTGTGGAAGCGGGATGGGGTTTGGCCGCTGATATCGACGGTCTGCGGGTTCAGGCCGCGTTGGCGCTCGAAGCCATGTTCTTCCAGCGCGCGCACCCAGGCGGCGCGGTGGGCCTTGTCCTCGGGCACGCGGCTGATGTCGCGGTCGGCCAGCACGTTTTTCAGGATCAGCGGTTGGCCCTTGTGGTAACCGATGACGGAGTCGGCGGTCCAGTTCTCTGCCTTCATCGCGGCGGCGGAACGTTTCAGGGCCGATGCCAGATGTTTGTTCAAATAGCGGGTCGCATGGACGGCGCGGCGGCGGCTCCAGAATTTGAATACGCGAACCTTGGTGGTGCCGGTCGCGTGGGGGCTGATCAGCGGTTTGGCCGCGGGTTCGGCGGTCGGGCGCGCATCGGCGGCGGCTTGCGCGGCGGAAGGCAGTTGGTCAAAGTCGGGCAGGGCGGCCAATTGTATCGTCTTGGGCGCGCCGGGGCCGGTGATGCCAAAGCGTGCGGCGGCGCGTTCAACCGGACCTGACAATTTGGCCAGACCACCGAAAACGGTGGTGGCCGGGGCGGCTTCCTGTTTTACCGGCACCGTATCCGCGTCCAATGTTGCGCGGGCGATTGCGCGGCCTTGCTGAAGCCTATCACGCAGATGTGCGTATGCCTGAGGGTCGCGGAAATCGGGTACGGCCAGATTAAAGGCTCCGGAAGCCGTGCGATAGGCCGAGGGCCCCCTTGCGGTTTTAGCCGCATCGTCGTTCTGGGTCAGGCCGGAGATTTGCGGTGTCCACACGCCGGTTTTGGCGGCGCTGCCGATTGCTGCAGCGCCAAGCAGAACGCCCGCAAAAATTGCGAGTCGATTCAAATAGCGACCAAGTCCGCTTTTACCGGAAAGTTTCCGTTTCATAGGTACCGCCGTAAGGTTAGAACACACACACTTAATCGACGGTCTTTGCCGTCTTCGTTAATAGAAAGTTACCAGAAAGACCGGTGAAATACAAAGTTTTGTTTTAGAATATGTAAAATAATGGCTGCGCGCCAGTGGGGATCAAAAAAAGCACCAAAAACACGACTTAATTCTTTTTATTAGAAAGTATTCACAATACTCTGTTTTTAAATAAAAAAATTATTTTATTTTGTGTTATTTATTACCTCCTTTTTTGTCCTCGAGATAGGCTCGGTTTTTTATGGCAATTTTGAATAAAGGCGCATGGAATCCCGGCCCTGCGGCAATTTTGCACAGGGGGGAGCGTGGCGCGTGCGTGGTTGCCCAAACCAGACCTGACCATGGCGTAAGGACGTTCCGGGATCGCGGTGCGCAAGTCGTGCGCGGGCTATAGGCATCGTTGCCCGGTTTGGGTAAAACCCTAGATGTCGTGTCGAGGCACGACATCTAGCCATTTAAGGAGATCGGGACCATGAGCCAGCCATACCGCATGCGGGTCGTACCGTGGTGGACGGACGGGTGCGCACGGTTTGTGACGGGTGTCTTCAAATGGTGGCCGCGGGTTTTGGGGCGCGCCTTGAAGGTGCTGGAATACGGGGCGGGGAATTCGACCCTGTATCTGCTGGCCCGTGGGGCGCGGGTGGTGAGTATCGAACATGATGCCGGTTATCGCGGATTTGTGCGCGGGGCTGCCGAACAGGCCGGGTACAAGGTGGTGGAAACGCCGCCTGAGGGGTTCGCGCCCACGATGCTGGACGCATACGATCTGGTGCTGATCGCGGCCACGGGGTTTGCCGAAACCGAGCGTATTTTATGCGTGGGGTCGTGGGACGTCGTCATTAATGACGGGATCGGTCGGCGCGAGGTGCTGGAGATCATCCGCGAAAAAGCGATCGGTGCGCTGATCATCCTTGATAATGTCGAGTATTGTGCCAATTGGGGGCGGCTGGACCGGACCAGCGCCAAGCCGGATTTGATGCGCGTCTATCGCGCGATGCTGCGTGACGCGGCATGGCGGCATTATATTTTCGAGCAGCCGGAGGGGCGCGAAGGGCATGGACAGGCCGACGCGGCGGGGTGGGAGTCGCCGCATCGCTGGGCGTCCGCCGTTTTGTGGCCGCAGGGCCATGATTTCGCGCGGTTGATGGTGACGCAGATCGGTTGGCCGCTGGTCAATCCGCAGGGCGCGGACGACGCGGATCTGGAGGATATAGGCGTGCGTTGCCCGTTCGATTGGGAGTCGATGCGCTGGCTTAAAGACCCGTTCCCGCCGGAGCTGGATCTCAAGCTGGCGCGGGATTTCGATTAATGTTGTTTCGCGGTTAACTGGCCGCGGTTTCTAGCCGCTGGCTTTGAGCGCGCCGTGGCAGTGCTTGTATTTCTTGCCCGATCCGCAGGGGCAGGCAGCGTTGCGCGGCAGGTTGACCCATGTGGCCGGGTCGTTCTGGTCGAAGGCCGCGTTGGTCGCGGGCCGTATCGGCATGGAGGCAGGCGGTGTCGCGGCAGGTTGCGCCTGCGCCGCCGGAGCAGCCGGGTCCTGCCGGGTTTCCAGCGTTTGTGCCGGTTTTGCGGGCTGCATGTTCAGTGTGCCTGACGCCGGGTCGATTTCGACATGGGCCAGCGTCTGGGTCACGGTTTCGCGCAGCGAGCCAAGCATGCTCTGAAACAGGCCAAACGCCTCGGCCTTGTATTCGTTAAGCGGGTCGCGCTGGCCGAAGGCGCGCAGATTGATGCCCTGACGCAGATGGTCGAGGGTGAGCAGGTGTTCCTTCCATGCGTGGTCGAGGCGTTGGAGCACCACCGCCTTTTCGATGCGGCGGAACATGTCGGGGCCGTTGTGCGCGGCCTTTTCGGCCATCAGGGTATCGATGGAATCGAGGATACGTTTTTCAAATTCGGTTTCGTCGATCCCTTCCTCCTTCGCCCAGTCGGCCAGCGGCAGGTCGCGGTTGAGGATGCGGTGCGTGTCGGCACTCAATCCCTCGATATTCCATTGTTCGGGGTAGGAGTGTTCGGGAATGGCGCTGGCCACCATGTCGTAAACGACGTCGGCGCGCATGTCGCGGACCAGATCCTCGATTCCGGTGGCGGACATGATTTCGCGGCGCTGTTCGTAGATCACCTTGCGCTGGTCGTTCATTACGTTGTCGAATTTGAGCAGGTTCTTGCGGATTTCGTAGTTCTGCTGTTCGACCTTGTTTTGTGCCTTTTCCAGCGTCTTGGAAATCAGCGGGTGGGACAACGCCTCGCCGTCGCGCAGGCCGATCTTGCGGTGCGCGAGCAGGGGTTCAAGCCGTTCGGCCCCGAAGATGCGCATCAGGTCGTCCTCAAGCGAGAGGAAGAACACCGTGGCGCCGGGGTCGCCCTGACGGCCCGAACGGCCGCGCAGCTGGTTGTCGATGCGGCGGGATTCGTGACGTTCGGTGCCGATGACCATCAACCCGCCCGCGGTGCGGGCCTGTTCACGCGCATGGGCGATCTGGTTGCGGATTTCGGCTTCGGCTGCTGCGCGCTGTTCGGGGGGCATGTCCGCCGGGATTTCGGCGGCCGTGCGCATTTCAAAGTTGCCGCCAAGCTGGATGTCGGTGCCGCGCCCCGCCATGTTGGTGGCGATGGTCACCGCGCCGGGCACGCCGGCCTGGGCAATGATCTGCGCTTCCTGTTCGTGGTAGCGGGCGTTGAGCACCTGATGCGGAATTTTGAGCTTTTTCAGCTCGGCCGAAAGCATTTCCGACTTTTCGATCGAGGTGGTGCCAACCAGAACCGGCTGGCTGCGCGCGTGCGCCTCGCGGATCAGGTCGAGGATCGCCGAAAGTTTGTTGGCATAGGATTTATAGATGCGGTCGTTGTGGTCGATCCGCGCCACCGCGACGTTGGTCGGAATTTCAAGGACGTCGAGGTTATAGATGTCGGCGAATTCGGTTTCCTCGGTCTTGGCCGTGCCGGTCATGCCCGCCAGTTTCGGGTACATGCGGAAATAGTTCTGGAAGGTGATCGAGGCCAGAGTCTGGTTTTCGTTTTCGACGTGCACGCCTTCCTTGGCTTCCAGCGCCTGATGCAGGCCGTCTGAATAACGGCGGCCTTCCATCATGCGGCCGGTGAATTCGTCGATGATCACGACCTTGCCGGACTTGACGATGTAATCGACGTCGCGGGCGAAAAGCTTGTGCGCCTTGAGCGCCTGATTGAGATGGTGCACCACCGCGACGTTGTGCGCGTCGTACAGCCCGCCATTGGCAAGCAGGCCGCGTTCGCGCAGCAGGTTTTCGGCGTGTTCGACCCCGGCCTCGGACAGGGCGACGGTGCGGGATTTTTCGTCCTTTTCATAGTCGGAATCCGCGAGCAGCGGAATGATTTCGTTGACCGCGACATACAGGGCCGATGAATCCTCGGCCGGGCCGGAGATGATCAAGGGGGTGCGCGCCTCGTCGATCAGGATCGAGTCCACCTCGTCCACGATCGCGAAGTTGAAGGGCCTTTGGACCATGTCCTCCAGCCTGAATTTCATGTTGTCGCGCAGATAGTCGAAGCCGAATTCGTTGTTGGTGCCGTAGGTGATGTCGGCGGCATAGGCGGCCTTGCGCTGCGCGTCCGGGATGTTCGGCAGGATCATGCCGACCGACATGCCAAGGAAATTGTAAATACGTCCCATCCATTCGGCATCGCGGCGGGCAAGGTAGTCGTTGACGGTGACGACGTGCACGCCCTTGCCGCTTAGGGCGTTGAGGTAAACCGGCAGGGTGGCGACCAGGGTTTTTCCCTCGCCGGTGCGCATTTCGGCGATGCGGCCTTGGTGCAGCGCCATGCCGCCAATCAACTGGACGTCGTAGTGGCGCTGGCCTAGGACGCGGCGGGCCGCCTCGCGCACAGTGGCGAACGCCTCGGGCAGCAGGGTGTCAAGATGCGCACCGTTCGCCAGGCGTTCCCGGAATTCGACGGTCTTGGCCTTCAGCGCCTCGTCGCTCAGGGCCGTGAATTCGGGTTCCAGCGCGTTGATGCGGGCGACCGGCTTGGAAAGGCGGCGCAGGTTGCGGTCGTTGTTGGAGCCGAAGAGTCGGGCGGCGAGGGCGAGTACCATAATATGTGCTGTCCTGAGTTATCGTAAATATGTAATCCGCACATATAGTGCGGGCAGGGCGTTCGGCCAGAAGCTATAGGGCTTATGGGGGTTATACGTCAATGCAAACCCCTTGCAAACCATATTGGACAAACCCTGTTGAAATGCCTGTGACATTGTTGGGGCAGGGCTTGCCAAGGCGGGATGCGGTCTTCAATATACCCCCCGTCATCCACCAAACCATTTCAAGGATCAGGACAGAACAATGACGCATGAACATAAAGACGGCTGCTGCGGCGGCGCTGGCAAGGAACAGGGCGCGGGCTGCTGCAGCACGTCGTCCAACTGGGTCACCTGGGTCGCCGTGATCGTGGCGATCGGCGCGCTGGTCTATGCCGGGACCCATTCGGGCGGCAAGATGGGCAGCGCGGGCGCCAAGCCCAAGGTCGACGTTTCGACCCTGATCGAAGGTCAGGACGTGACCGTCGCGACCATCAACGGCAAGCCGGTCAAGAAAAGCGACGTAGCGTTGGCCATTCGCGACATGGGCGCGAACGTGCCGCCGAAAAATATCGATCAGATCATCCCGGCGTTTCTGGAACAGTACGTTAATTTGCAGCTGATCAACGATGCCGCCGAAAAAGCGGGCACGGAAAAAGAGGCTGACGTGCAGGCACAGATCGCCAACGCGCGCGACCAGATCGTGCGCGCCGCGTATCTGAAATCGCTGTTCGACGGCAAGATCGCCGATGATCAGTTGAAAGCCGCCTACAAGGCCAAGTATGAAGACCAGCCGATGCCCGAGGAAGTCCATGCGCGGCATATTCTGGTCGACAGCGAGGACAAGGCGCGCGATCTGATCGCGCAGCTGGACCACGGTGCCAATTTCGAGAAACTGGCGTCGGACTTCTCCAAGGATCCGTCCTCGGCTCGCGGCGGCGATCTTGGGTATTTCACCAAGGGCGAAATGGTCAAGGAATTCGGCGATGCGGCCTTTGCGCTGAAACCCGGCCAGATCACGCAGCAACCGGTCAAAACGCAGTTCGGCTGGCATGTCATCGAGGTTCTGGACAAGCGTCAGCGCGCCAAGCCTTCGTTCGAGGAAGCCAAGGCGGCGCTTGAGCAAGAGGCGCGTCAAGCCATTCTGGACGGCAAAATCCAGGATCTGCGCAAGAACGCAAACATCGTGGTCGAGGATGCCGGCAAGCCGCAACAAGGCGCGGCCGGCGCACCGGTCGACGGTTCTGCCCCGGCGGATCCGACGGCCGCTCCGGCCCCGGCGCCCGCTCCGGCGCAGTAAGGTAAGACGATGGGGGCTGCCGCGGACGACCATACCGGCTGCTGCGGCAAACCCCTACCTTACGATTTACCTCCATTTCCGAATGCCCGCGTCGTCACCGTCGTCGCGGGCATTTTGATTGACGGGCAAAACCGCATCTTGCTGGCGCAGCGTCCGGCGGGCAAGGCGATGGCCGGATTGTGGGAATTTCCCGGCGGCAAGATCGAGCCGGGTGAGACGCCGGAATATGCGTTGGTGCGCGAGCTTAAGGACGAGCTGGGGATCATCACCTGCACCGATTGTTTGCAACCGTTGACCTTTGCCAGCCATGCCTATCCCGATTTCCATCTGTTGATGCCTGTATTCGCAATCCGAAAATGGCGTGGCGAGCCGCAGGGGTGCGAGGGGCAGAAACTGGTCTGGGCCACGTTGCGAGAACTGGACGGGTACGATATGCCGCCCGCCGACCGTCCGTTGATCCCGATGCTTTTCGATCTGCTGTAAGACATACGCCTTCAGACTCTCTCTCTCTCTCTCTCTCTCTCTCTCTGTTTTCGCTGCCAGGGTCCGGGCTGGCAGGCCGCACGGGTTTGTGGTTGAATGCGGCATGCTTCCCGGCGCTTACGATCTTAAGGAATATTACGCCACACCGCAGGGGCGGATGGTGGCGCGGATGCTTTTGCGCCGCTTCGCCGCATGGTGGGACGAGCCGCGTCTGCGCGGCGAGGTGGTCGTCGGCGCGGGATACGCTCTGCCTTATCTTGAATCGATGCGCGCCGCGCGCGGGGTGTTTGCGCTGATGTCCGGGCAGATGGGGGCGATGACGTGGCCAGAGGGTGCGTGGCCGGATGGCGATGGCGGGGCCGATGCGCGGCAACGCTGTGTGCTGGCCGATCGCGGGGCGTGGCCGTTGGCCGGGGCGAGCGTCGATTACGTGCTGGTCATCCATGACCTTGAATTCGCGGAAGATCCAGGCGCGGTGTTGGACGAAGTGTGGCGCGTGCTTAAACCCGAAGGGCGGGCGATCATGGTCGTGCCCAATCGCACGGGGCTGTGGGCGCGGGTCGAAAAGACCCCGTTCGGGCAAGGCCGTCCGTTTACCGCGACGCAGTTGCACGAGCTTTTGCGCGAACGGAATTTTTCGCTGGAGCGGATGACCGGCGCGCTGGTCGCGCCGCCGGTGCGTAATGTCACGTTGACCGAGCATGTCGCTCCGGCGGTGGAGGCAATCGCGCCCGCGTGTTCCGCACTATGTGGCGTGATCGTGGCCGAAGCGGGCAAACGCCTGTACCAGCCGATCAAGGGCAAGGCCAAGCCGGTGGCGAAACCCGCGCTGATCTGGGGCGCGGGGGTACCCGCCACGCCGCCGATGCGCAAATTGTGAAAGATCGTTCAATGCCCTTCAAACACGTCGTCATTATCGGTTTCGGGTTGATCGGGTCGTCGATCGCGCGCGCGCTGCGCCAACGGGATGCGTTGGCGCGCATTGTGTGCGTGGACGCTTCGCGCGCGGTGTGCGACACGGTGCTGGAACTTGGGTTGGCCGACGATGCCGGGTGCGATTGCGCGGCGGGTGTCGCGGGTGCCGATCTGGTCGTCGTGTGCGTGCCGATGGGCGCGATCGAGAGCGTCGTCAAGGAAATCGCGCCGCATCTGGCGGCGGGGGTGGTTGTGAGCGACGTAGGGTCGGTCAAGGGTTTGACCGCGCGGATTTTCGCGGCGCATTTGCCCGCGCATGTGCATGGCATTCCCGGCCATCCGATCGCGGGGACCGAACATTCCGGTCCGCGCGCGGGTTTCGCCGAACTGTTCCGGGGGCGGTGGTGCATCCTGACGCCGGGTGCAGGGGCGGACCCCGCGGCGGTGGCGCGGTTGGCCGATTTCTGGCGCGGCATGGGTTCGCAGATCGTGGAAATGGACCCCGATCATCACGACAGGACTCTCGCTATCACCTCACATCTGCCGCATCTGATCGCCTATACGATCGTCGATACCGCGACGCAGCTTGAAAGCGATCTGCAATCCGAGGTGATCAAATTTTCCGCGTCTGGCTTTCGCGATTTTACCCGCATCGCGGCCAGTGATCCGGTGATGTGGCGGGACGTGTTTTTAAACAACCGCGACGCGGTTTTAGACATTCTGGCCCGGTTCAACGAGGATTTGACACAGATGCAAAAGGCCATCCGCAAGGGCGACGGCGCGGCGCTGGAGGCTGTTTTCACCCGCACCCGCGCGGTGCGCCGCGCGATCATCGACGCAAAACAGGATATGCCGGAAGAGCTTAAGCGGGTTTAGCGACGGGCGCACGGACCCCGGGCGCACGGATCATGGTGCCGTGCCCCTTGGGAGTCAGCAATTCCATCAGGAAATTTTCATCCATGATGACCACGCCGCTGCCGGCGGGCATCTGCGCGGCGGTTGCGAACGCTTCGTTGACCTTGACCAGCATGCCGCCAGCAAGGATGCCGCGATCTTTAAGCGACCCAAAATTTTCAGAACTGATTTCGGGTATGACGTGCTGGTTTTCATCCAGTACGCCGCGAACGTCCGAGCACATCAAAAGGCGATGCGCCTTCAGGTGAATGGCCAGCGCCGAAGCCACGGAATCCGCGTTCACGTTGATCTTGGTAACGTTGCTTGTCGTATCTTGCGCGCCGCACATGTTGGTGATGATGGGGATGGCCTTTTCGTCCTTCAGGTGACGTAACAGCCGCCATGGATTCAGGGAGGTGACTTTTTCGCCGGAAAAATTGTTTGTCGCGGCGCTGATGGGTTGGGCGAACATATCCAGTTCGGAATCGTAACCGGACAGGCCGATGGGCAGAATATCACCGCGAGAAACCGTGCCGAACATGTCGCACAGGATACGGTTGGTGTTGCGCGCCACGCGGTCGATGGTTTCCATGTGTTCGGCTTGCGTCACGCGCAGGCCGTTTTCCTTTGTGGAAACAAAACCGGCGTCGTGCAGCGCCTTGTCGATCTGCTTGCCTGCACCGTGGACGACGACGACCTTGAGGCCCAGATCGCGGCGCATGGCCACGACCTGCTTGGCGAAGTTTTCACGGATGGCGGGGTTATCGACGATCTTGCCGCTGGCCTTGACGACGTGGATAAGGCCTTCGTGCTGGCGCTTGTAATTCACCACGTGATCGAGGATGCGGGCCATCAGATCGTCGGGAATCTGGTTGATGTCGCTCAATTGGGCTGGGGCGAGGTCGGCCTGGGTCATGAGGCAAAACCCTACCAATCAGATATAAATTATGTCAATTTGTTAAATCAGGAAAACGCTGGGATGCCGGTCTGGCTGCGGCCCAGGATTAGGGCATGGATGTCGTGCGTGCCTTCGTAGGTGTTCACGGCCTCAAGGTTCATCATGTGGCGGATGACGTGGTATTCATCCGAGATGCCGTTGCCGCCCAGCATGTCGCGCGCGGCCCTTGCGACGTCCAGCGCCTTGCCGCAATTGTTGCGCTTCATGAGGCTGATCGCCTCCGGCGCGGCCTTGCCCCGTTCCATCAGGCGTCCAAGGCGCAGCGCGCCGTTCAAGCCAAGCGCGATTTCGGTCTGCATGTCGGCAAGTTTTTTCTGGATCAGTTGCATGCCCGCCAGCGGCTTGTCGAAGACGCGGCGGTCGAGCGTGTAGTCGCGCGCGCGGTGCCAGCAATCCTCGGCAGCGCCCATCGCGCCCCATGCGATGCCGAAACGCGCCTTGTTCAGGCACATGAAGGGCGATTTGACGCCCAGCGCGCCGTGCAGGACGTTGTCATCGGGCACGAACACGTCGTTCATCGCGATGCCGCCGGTGACGGATATGCGCAGGGAAAACTTGCCTTCGATCTTCGGCGTTTCAAGGCCCTTCATCCCGCGTTCGAGGATAAAGCCCATTACCGCGTTTTCATCGGTGCGCGCCCAGACCACCAGCACATCGGCAATGGGGGAATTGGTGATCCACTGCTTCGCGCCGGAAAGCGACCAGCCGCCCGCCACGCGTTTCGCGCGCGTCTTCATGCCGCCGGGGTCGGAACCGCCGTCCGGCTCGGTCAACCCGAAACAACCGATCAGCGTGCCCGCGGCCAGACCGGGAAGGTATTTTTCCTTCTGCGCGTCCGACCCGAAGGTGAAAATCGGGTACATCACCAGCGAGGACTGGACGGAAAGCGCGGAGCGGTACGAGGAATCGACGCGTTCGATTTCCCGCGCGATCAGGCCATAGGCGACGTCGGACACGCCCGCGCCGTATTCGGGCAAGGTCGCGCCCAAAAGGCCAAGCGCGCCCATTTCCTGCATCAGGGTGCGGTTGAAATGCGCCTCGCGGTTGCATTCGACCACGTCGGGCAGCAGCCGGTTTCGGGCGAAATCGCGCGCGGTGCGCTGGATCATCCGCTCGTCGTCGGTAAGTTCGTCGGCAAGGTTCAGGGGGTCTTGCCAGTCGAATGCTGTTCTGTCAGCCATGTGTTTATTCTATCATGTCCGCATGTCGCAATCCAATGCCCTGGACGGGCGCGAGATCATCATCGAGTTTATCCCCATCGGCGCCTATGTGCGGGTGACGGCGATGGACGTGGCCAGCATGACGGAGATATTCGTGCAGGGGCCGAAAACCGCGGCATCCGGGGTATTGCGCGCCAACGCGCTTAAACGGCTGGAATACGTCTTGCGCAAGAACAGGGTGATCGCGTGAGGGTTTGTAGTATGTGGTATAATGATACCACATCAAAAAAGCGTTGACTTGGGGCGGTGTGGCAGGGCATAAACGCCGCAATTCAAACGCCAACAAGGTAAGAAGACATGAAAACCTATAACGCCAAGCCGGGCGAAGTGAAGGCGCAGTGGCACCTGATCGATGCCGACGGCGTCGTGCTGGGCCGACTGGCCGGCATCGTCGCCAAGATCCTGCGCGGCAAGCACCGCGCGACCTTCACCCCGCATATCGATACCGGCGACAACGTCGTGATCGTGAACGCCGAGAAGGTGAAAATCACCGGCGACAAGAAAAACCAGAGCGTGTTTTACTGGCACACCGGCCACCCGGGCGGCATCAAAGGCCGTACGCAAGGCCAGATTCTGGAAGGCGCGCACCCGGAACGCGTGCTGCTCAAGGCGATTGAGCGCATGATGCCGAAGGACAGCGCGCTGGCCGACAAGCAGATGGGCAAACTGCACGTCTATGCCGGGCCGAGCCACCCGCACGAGGCGCAACAGCCCAAGACGCTGGACGTCGCCGCAATGAACCCGAAGAACAAGCGCGCCTGAGGAGTTAGATCATGGCCAAAACCGAAACCAAAAAATCCGTGAAATCGCTTGAAGATATCAAGCAGGTCGCACAAGGCGTCGAAGCTCCGGCTCAAGCCGAGGGCACATCCGACGCCGCGGCGCAGAACAATAACGCGCCGGCCCCGAAACGCGAACCCAAGCGCGATGCGCAGGGCCGCAGCTATGGCACCGGCCGCCGCAAGGACGCGGTCGCACGCGTCTGGGTCAAACCCGGCCGCGGCCAGATCACCATCAACGGCAAGACGCAGAATGATTACTTCGCGCGGCAGACGCATCGTCTGGTGATCAACCAGCCCTTCCTGATCGGTAAATGCGTCAACCAGTTCGACGTCATCTGCACCGTCACGGGCGGTGGGTTGTCTGGGCAGGCGGGCGCCGTGCGCCACGGGATTTCCCGCGCGCTCAACGCCTATGACCCGGAAAACTACCGCGCTGCGCTGAAAAAGGCCGGGTTCCTGACCCGCGACCCGCGCGTCGTCGAGCGGAAAAAAGTGGGCCTGCACAAAGCCCGCCGCTCCAAACAGTGGGCGAAACGCTAAGACAGTTCCGGCGGGCTTTGGTCTGGCTGGTCGGTTTCGTTTGCCGAAACCTCCGGTCGGGCCGGCAAAAAGATTTGGACAGGGCGGCTTTGGCCGCCCTGTTTTTTTTTACGCGGCAAGGGGTTTTCGCTTGTGTCGCGTTCGTGGTTAAATGTCGGGCATGTCTTTGATCCTGCCTTATAACGACATCATGCCTGCGGTTGACGATGCGGCGTTCGTGGCCGTCAATGCGTGTGTCATCGGCGACGTTTCGATCGGCGCGGGCAGTTCGATCTGGTATGGCTGCGTTGTGCGCGGTGATGTCAACGTCATTCGCATCGGGCGCGGCAGCAACATACAGGACGGCACGGTCATCCATGTCGCGACGCGCGGCAAGGGTACGCATATCGGCGACAATGTGACGGTCGGGCATATGGCGTTGCTGCACGATTGCCGGATCGGCGACGGTGCGTATGTCGGAATGCAGGCCTGCGTCATGGACGGGGCGGAGGTCGAGCCGCGCGGGTTCGTCGCGGCAGGCGCCTTGGTGACGCCGGGCAAGGTGGTGCCTACGGGTCAGCTTTGGGCCGGGCGGCCCGCCAAATATCTGCGCGACCTGAACGACGAGGATTATGCGCTGATGGATTGGTCCGGGCCGCATTACGTGCGGCTGGCCGCGGCACATCAGGGGCTGGCGGCTTAATATTTTACATATTTTTATTTTCCTGATACTGTCCGCGCCATGCTGGATATTGCTGCGCCGCCGTTGCCGGATGAAACACCCCGTACCATCGCCGAACGGGAAGCCGAGCGCGTCGCGATGGATTATATCAGGGCGGCCAGCGCACGATTGTTGCAGCGTCACGGGCTGATCGTCAAAACGGGTATCGAGCTGGAATTCTATCCGGTTGCCAAAAACGGTTCCCCTTCATCCTACGTGCTGGATGTTGATGATGCGGCCGTGGATATGCATGCCGTCGGATTAACATGCGTGTTGAAACATGAATACACGACAGTGTTCAACGGGCAATTCGAGTTCGCGACAGGCGTTGCCGCGCCGTTGCAAACGGTCCATGCGGTAAATCGGGCCAGACGCTGGCTGGAAAGCAGGATGCAGGCATATGGCATATCCCGGCTGGATTTTTCCGCGCGTCCCTTCACGGATCGCAATCCTTCATCCCTTCAGGTTTCTTTCAGCCTGTGGTCGCGCGATAACAAGCCGTTGTTCAGGCGAGGAATGGACGACACGATGCCTGAGGTGGCAAGCCTTGCCGTTTCGGGCGTGCTGGATGCCCAGATCGCGTCATTTCCGGCCTATGCGCCGGCTGATGCGGATTATGAGCGTTTTGACGCGTCGATGTGGGTGCCAAGACATTTTGGTTTTAATTACTACGGGAACTCTGGTGCGAGCCTGATGCAAGCAGATGCGTATCAATCTCCGCATCAGGGCGCTGATACGTTGCGATCAAAATATTTCAGGGTCGAAAACAGGCTGGCTTCGGCTTCGGCCAATCCTGCCGTTATCATGGCGACGACCTTGGCCGGCATCGAGTGGGCACAGCATGACGCTTTTCCGGTTTATGACGCGGCGCGCGGGATCAAGGACCGCGGCAGAGTTCCGCGAATGCGGTCAGCGGCTGTGCAGGCCTTTAATGCCGCCGCGACCGGAATAAATCCATTGCAGCAGGTCGCGCCCATGCTTCATCGCGCCATCACCGCGGCCTATACGCCCTGATACGCGTTATGCCTTTTTCAGGACATAGGTGCCGGGGGCGGGGCAAAGGGGTTTGGGCTTGCCTTTGGCCGGGTCGCGCGCGGCTACTGGCGGGCCTTCGTATTGCTTCAGCCATGCGCGCCAGTGCGGCCACCACGAACCTTCGTGCTGCTTTGCATCCTTGATATAGGCGTCGGGTGTGGTCGCGTTTCCGGTCGCGTTCCGGCCGGTCCAGTAACAATATTTTTTGGCGGCGGGGTGGTTGACCACGCCCGCGATATGGCCCGATGCGGCAAGCACGAAGGTGGACGGGCCGCCGAGCAGTTGCGTGCCCGCATAGGTGGCTTTCCACGGCGCGATGTGGTCTTCGCGCGCGGAGAGAAAATAGGCCGGGGTGTCGATGCGCCCAAGGTCGATTTTCGATCCCGCGAATTCAAGTTTTCCTGGCGTGCGCAGGTCGTTGCGCAGATACATATGGCGCAGGTAGTATTCGTGCATCCGCGCGGGCAGGTTGGTGGAATCCGCATTCCAGTACAGAAGGTCGAAGGGGAACGGTTCGCGCCCCATCAGGTAGTTGTTGACCACGAAAGACCAGATCATGTCGTTCGCGCGCAGAAGCGAGAACGTGGCCTTGAGCGTTTCGGCGTCAAGGAAGCCATGGCGGTGCATCCGTTCGCGCAGCAGGCGAAGCTGTTCCTCGTCGACGAAAAGTTTGAGGTCGCCGGAATCGGCAAAATCCAGCAGGGTGGTGAAGAACGTGGCCGAGGCGACGCGCCCAGCCTTCTTTTTTTTCTTGAGGTACGAAAGCGTCATCGCCAGCAGCGTGCCGCCGATGCAATAGCCGATGACGTTTGTCTGCTTTTCGCCGGTTCTGGATTCGACGGCATCAAGCGCGGCGAGGATGCCTTCGAGCATATAATCATCGAACCCAAGGTTTCCAAGGCTTTGGTCCGGGTTGACCCATGACACCATAAATACGGTCTGGCCCTGATCGACCGCCCATTTGACGAAGGAATTATCGGGGCGCAAATCGAGGATGTAATATTTGTTGATCCAAGGCGGAACGATCAGCAGCGGGGTTTTCGCAACCTGTTTGGTCGTCGGTGCGTACTGGATCAATTCCATCAGCCGGTTGCGGAAAACAACTTGTCCCTTGGTCGTGGCCAGATTTTCACCGACTTTAAAGGCTTTTTCGTCGGTCGTGCGCAGCGCGCCGCGCTTCATGTCGTCGACAAGATTTTTTAGTCCACGCACCAGATTCTGGCCGCCGGATTCCAGCGTTTCGCGCACGACTTCCGGGTTGGTCCAGGCGAAGTTGGCGGGGCTGAGCGCGTCGATGAAATTGCGGGTAAAGAATTGCAGTTTGCGCGCGGCCTCCGGCTCCAGCGCGGCGGCGTTGACGTCGACCTGTCCCATGATCCACCGCGCGGTCAAAAGATAGGTCTGGCGGATGAAGGCAAAAATCGCGTCGCGGTGCCATGCCTCGGCCCTGAAGCGACGGTCGGTGGGGTCCGCCGCTACGATGTCGGGCGCATTGCCGCCCGAAAGCCGGGTCAGGGCCTGATTCCAGACACCGATATATTTGCGCCACAGGTCGAATTGCGCCGCGGTCATCTGATCGGGGTGGGCGAGCATATGGTCGACCATCGCCACCCATGCACCGTGCAGGTTGAACGGGTCGGCGCCGATCCGCGCCCAGTCGGTGGTTTCGGATTTTTCGGCCAGCGTGCGCGCAAGGTCGCCGCCAAGGCGCATCATTTCCGCCCATGTGCGGGCAAGGCGATCGAGGTCGTAGGGGTTTCCGGGTGGATTTTCCGAAGGTTTACGGCGGGCGGGCATGGCGTATTTTATAGGGGATACGGGGGTTTTTGTCGATTCCCGTCCTTGCCATGTTAGCGAAATTACGCAAAGCTGGCGCAAAGATCGATATCCGGAATCCGTGCATGAAACGTATTGCCTTACTTGCGCTCTGCCCTTTGATGCTGGCGGCTTGTGCCGCACAACAAAAACAGGCGCCCGAACCCGCCAAGGCCGAAACGCCGATGGAAATCACCGGCAGCGCCGGTACCAGCATGTCGCAAGTGCCGATGGTGCAGACGGACCCGGATGTCACGGTGTATCCGCTGGACGGGCCGGTGCAGAATCCGATGACCGTGGATCGCACGCATGGTGTGCTGGATAATACCACGGCGGGCGGGTACACGGTGTTCGACGACAGCGTTAAGGTCTATCCGTTGCCGGGCGAGGATACCCCCACTTACGTGCCCGATTATGCCGTGCCGCCGCTGAAGGACCAGTACAAGCCCGAGGCGCCGGCTGTAGGTACGCCGATGGGGCTTGCATCGGCGGGGACGTTGCCGCCGGTACCGAATGTCGATATCGGGGAGGCCGACCCGTTTGCAAGTCCTCCCAAACCCGGCGTTGTACGCCGTCCTTTGACGCTGACCGCGCCCGAACCGCTGACCATGCAGCCACCCGCGAGTGTGCAGGCACCGTTGCCGTCTCCGTTCTCGGATCAAGGAAACGACGGTGGCAGGCCGCGCGGGCCGATGTTGACCGGCGACGATTCCGGCGTGCCGGTGCTGGACCAGAAACCGGCCGCGCCGGTGATGGCCGGGCCTGCGGATACGACGATCCAGACAAGCGTGACAACCACGACGCCGTCCGTATCGGTGCCGTCTTCACCCCCATCTTCGGCGATGACGCCGGGGCGGCGCTCCGGCCCCGGCCTGACCGGATACTGACATGAACCGCGCGCCTTTGCGTATCGGTCTTGCGGGGCTTGGCACCGTCGGTGCGGCGGTGGCGCGCGAAATCCTTTTACATGGAAACGCCCTTGCGGCGCAGGCAGGCCGCCCGGTCGTATTGTCGGCGGCGTGCGCGCGCGATCGGTCGCGTGATCGCGGCATCGACCTTTCGGGCGTCGCGTGGGTGGACGCGCCGGTGGATCTGGCCGCGCGCGAAGATGTGGACGCGGTGGTCGAGCTGATGGGCGGGGCGGAGGGCGCGGCGCTGGCGCTGGCGCGCGCCACGCTGGGTGCGGGCAAGCCGTTGGTTACCGCGAACAAGGCGATGCTGGCCGCACACTGGGGCGAGTTGTTCGATGCGGCGGTGCGCGCGAACCTGCCGTTGAAATTCGAGGCATCGGTGTGCGGAGGCATCCCGGTCATCAAGGTGCTGCGCGAGGGGCTGTCCGGCAACCGCATCACCGCGATCGAAGGCATTTTGAACGGGACGTGCAATTACATCCTTTCGACGATGGAGCGCACAGGGCGTGCATTCGCCGACGTGCTGGCGGAAGCGCAGGCCAAGGGGTATGCCGAGGCGGACCCGACGCTGGACGTCGACGGATGGGACGCCGCGCACAAGCTGACGATTCTGGCCAAGCTGGCGTTCGACGCGGGCGTCACTACGGATATGATTTCCGTGTCCGGCATCCGCACGGCGGATGCGGCGGCGTTCGAGAAGGCGCGCGCGGCGGGCCGGACCTTGCGTCTGGTCGGGCGCGCGGCACGGATTGATGCGGGGCTGGAATTGTCCGTATCGATGATGGAATTGCCACTGGACCATCCTTTGGCCGCGATCGCAGGCGCGATGAACGCGGTGACGATTATGGCCGAGCCGGTGGGCGTGTGCACCCTGATCGGGCCAGGTGCCGGGGCAGGACCGACCGCATCGGCGGTGCTGGCGGATATCGTCGATCTGGCGCGGCAGATTTAAATATTCAGGTAATGGCGCAAGATGTTTGTCACGCGCTTGCGCGCGGTGTTTGTCACGCGCTTGCGCGCGGTGTTTGTCACGCGCTTGCGCGCAGGGGGATATCGTGATGACGCCAGAGTTCGACCAGCGCATCGACCAGCGTGTCGACATGCGCGTCGGTGTGGCAGGCGGTGGCGACCAGACGCATGCGCTCCGTGCCCTTGGGTACGGTGGGATAATTGATCGGCTGGACGTAGATGTCGTGGTCGGTCAGCAACAGATCGGTCACCGCCTTGCAGCAATGCGCGTCGCCCACGACCAGCGGAACGATATGGCTTTCACCCTGCATATAGGGGAGGCCCACGCCCGCAAGTCGGGCCTTGAGGCGGGCAACCGCGCGGCGCTGCGATTCCCTTTCGGTGTTCGAGCGGCGCAGATGTTCGATCGAGGCCGCCGCGCCCGCCAGTACGGCCGGGGGTAGGGCGGTGGTGAAAATGAAGCTGGATGCGAAGGAGCGCACGGCATCGACCACCGGCGCGGTGCCCGCGATGTAGCCGCCGTGGACGCCGTAAGCCTTGCCGAACGTGCCCTCGATCACGTCGATCAGGTCCATCACGCCTGTCGCCTCGGCCACGCCCGCGCCATGCGGCCCGTACATGCCGACGGCATGGACCTCGTCAAGGTAGGTCAGCGCCCCATAGGTTTTGGCCAGACGGACGATTTCGCGCAAGGGGGCGATGTCGCCTTCCATCGAATAGACGCTTTCGATCGCGATGATTTTCGGGCGGCCCGGTTTTTCCGCCATCAGCAGCTTTTTCAGCGCGTCCATGTCGTTATGCGGAAAAATGCGTTTTTCGCAGCCGCCGATGCGCATCCCGGAAATCATCGAGGCGTGGTTGAGCGCGTCGGAGAAGATCACGGCGTCGGGCAGCATGCGTCCGATCACGCCGAGCGCGCCTTCATTCGCGGTATAGCCGGAAGTGAAAACCAGCGCCGATTCCTTGCCATGGTGGCGGGCGAGGAGGGATTCGAGCGCCACGATCTCGGCCGTTGTGCCGGCGATGTTGCGGGTGCCGCCCGCGCCCGCGCCGTGGCGGTCGATCGCGTCCTTCATGGCGTCGCGCACGACCTTGTGCTGGCCCATGCCCAGATAATCGTTCGAGCACCAGATGGTGACGTTTTGCGTCTTTCCGTCCGGGTGGGTGATGCGGCCCGCGGGAAAGTGTCCGACCGGGCGTTCAAGCGTGCGGAAGGTGCGGTAGCGCCCATCGGCTTCAAGGTCTTTGAGAAGCGTGTTAAAATGCGCTAGAAAGTCGAAACCCATGATCATCGTCCTCGGTTCCATAAATATCGACATGCTAATGCAGGTCAAGCATTTCCCCAAGCCCGGGGAAACGGTGCTGACCCATGCCTATGAATGGATGCCGGGCGGCAAGGGCATGAATCAGGCTGTTGCCGCCGCGCGCGCCGGGGGCAAGGTGGCGATGATCGGCAAGGTGGGCGATGACGGGTTTGGCACGCGTGCGCTCAATTCCATGCGGCGGGAGGGGATTTTGACCACCGCCGTCACGGTGTCGGAGGATACACCGACGGGTTGCGCCACGATTTTCGTCGACGAAACCGGGGAAAACCAGATCGTGGTCGCGCAGGGCGCGAATTCCGAAGTGTCGCCCGAACAAGTGCCGGATGAAATCCTGACCCCCGGCAACGTGGTTTTGATGCAGATGGAGTTGCCGGAGGCGGTAAACTGGGATGTGCTGGCCCGCGCCTCGGCCAGGGGGGCGAAAACCATTCTGAACCTTGCGCCCGCGCACGCGCTGCCGCGCGAGGCGCTGGACCATCTGGATTACCTGATCGTCAATCGGATCGAGGCCGAGCAGATCGCCGCCCGATTGAAGCTGAAGATCGAAAGCGATGCGGCGAAACTGGCGCACGCGCTTTCGCGTCAGTGCGATTTGACCTGCATCATCACCCTGTCGTCCAAAGGGTCGGTCGCGGTGCATGGGAATAAGGGCTGGTACGTGCCCGCGCTTGGCGTGCAGCCGGTGGTCGACACCACCGGGGCGGGAGATGCGTATTGCGGCGTGTTCGCCGAGGCAATCCATCGCCGTCTATCGGTGCCGGAGGCCATGCGCCGCGCCAGTCTGGCCGGGTCGATGTCGGTTACGGCCAAGGGAGCGCAGACCGCGATGCCTTATGCCGACGACATTGCAAACGGTCTGCACCAGATACCGGATGCCGAGGAATTAACGATTTAAGCTGAGGTTGTTTTTATAGGCCGTTGTTATTAAACGGAAATATCAAGGTTCGTGCCGCGCATGCTGCCCGAATTCGCCGCGCTTTCAACCGCATCGGCCAGAATGGTCGCGGTCTGGCGTTCCTGACGCGCATTCTGCTTGAGCATGGATTGGCCGAGCGAAAGGTGGCTCAGGCTTTGCTGCTGGGCAAGAAGTGAGGTGTTGGTGATGTCCATGTGACGGACGCTCCTTAACAACGAACCTATCCATTCTATCCCGATTCTTTCAAAAAAGCCAGAAAATCGCGTATAAAAACCGTTCTACGCCTTTGATTGCCTATAAAATTCGCCGTGCCATCCCGCCACGTTGCGCATCCCGATTATTTTCGATATGCGTTTATTGGTCATATTTTCTTTGCGATGCAATATAGGGCAGGGATCATGCTTGATAAGCCCCATGACGGGGTTAAAGATGCCGGGAATTTTGGGGATATGGTCATCCTGCGCGACCGAAAGACGGGCGCGGTTCTGGCGCGTTTTTCAGAAATCGTGCCGCATTTCGCGCAGGGCAGCGGGCGTAAATGCATATCCGAAGCTTTTCCCGGTTTGCAGGAAAAAGGCGTCAAACGCCTGAGGGGCCTGTTCCGCGCGCGCGTGATGCAAAGGCCAGACCGCAGCGAGGGCGGGGTGCATATTCTGTGCGACGAGAACGTATCCACCGATCACATCGCCGCGTGCCAGCGTATTCTGGGTTACGCAAGCGGCATTCATTACGAGGGATTGCAGGGCCGGCCCGACCGGGATGTCTGGGACCACGCGGTCGCGTGCGGATTCAACGTGATCGTTACGCGCGATTTCCGGACGACGCATGACGGCGATTTGACCAGTATCGCCAAGGCGCATTGGCGGGATGCATTGATCCGTGCGGAGGAAACAGACGAGATACCGCACCTGCCCTTGCTGTTGCACCTGACCGGAAAGGCCGAGCGCGGCCGGTATTTCGGCAAGATCGCGGCCTGCCGCCGGGACAGTCTCGTGGGTCTGCACGCCTCGCTTGAGGGGCCGGTTATGCACCTGAACGAGGACGGGCTGCATGTGCGCGTGCGTTGGATGGACCTGCTGCGGCCCGACTGGCAGCGTCCGCGCAATCCCGGCCAAACGCTGCGCCAGCAACGGCGCGCCCTGTCCGATGCGGAAAGGCGGCGCCGGGCGGCGTTCATAGGGCCGATCCATCCACGCCATCTGCCTGCGTGAATTTTCGCGTGCGGTGGATTCCAGAATCTTGAGCATTGGCAATTATCCCTTTTTGGGCGTAGGGTCTGAATATTCAAGAGAATTAAGACCGAACGGGACAATTCCATGGCGCAGGCGCTGGAACGCCGCAGCATCATCATGAATTTCTCGACCCCGCCGGGGGTGGAGGATCTGCACGCGGTCGCGGTCGCGGTACTGGACGCGTTTCCGGACGAGCTGGCCGGGTTCATCGAGGATATGGCGCTTGCGATCGAGGAATTTGCCCCGCGCGAGGTAATGGACGAGCTTGAGGTCGAAAGTGAATATGATCTGCTGGCGCTGTACCGCGCATCGGCCGAGCGCATTCCCGGCGTCGTCGACAAGACCACGGGCGAGGCGCGGCGGTTGACACTGTACCGCAGGCCGCTTCTGGATCTGTGGTGCGACACGGGCGAGGATCTGGTCGCGCTGGTGCGCAACATCGCGATCAGCGAGATCGCGCAGGCGAACGGTTTTTCGGACGAGGAAATCGAAACGTTGTGCGCGGCGGCGGCCGAGGCGTCCGAGTTTTGATACGCGTCTGAGCCCATGCAATCGGAACAATTCGGCGATATCTATTTTTCGGCCGAGGACGGTCTGGCCGAAACCCTGCACACGTTTCTGGCGGGCAACGGCCTGCCCGCCGCGTGGATGGATCGCACGCGGTTTTGTATCTGCGAAACCGGCTTCGGCACCGGGCTGAACATGTTGGCCGCGTGGCGGGCGTTCGAGGAAAGCGCGGGGTCGGGCCAGTTTCTTGATCTGGTTTCCATCGAAAAATATCCGCTTGCGCCCGCGCAAATCCGTGAGGCGCTTGCGGCGTGGGATTTCGGCGGGCGTCTTGAACGGATGCTGGCATTGTACCCGCCGCGCATACGCGGGTTTCATCGGCTGAATCTAACCGAACGCGTGACCCTGACGCTGGTGTTCGACGACGTGAGCGCGGCGTTGCCGCAGCTTTCGGCGCGGGTCGATGCCTGGTTTCTGGACGGGTTTGCTCCCGCCAAGAATCCAGAGATGTGGGGCGATGTTCTGTACCGCGAGATGGCGCGGCTTTCGGCGCCGGGCGCCAGCGTTGCCAGTTTTACTGCTGCCGGTGCCGTGCGGCGCGGGCTGGCTGCGGCGGGTTTCGCGGTGGAAAAGCGGGGCGGGTACGGGCGCAAGCGCGACATGACCGTTGGGCATTTTACCGGCGCGGGAGCCAATCCCCCGATCAGTCCGCCCGCGCGGGTGGCGGTGATCGGTGCAGGACTGGCCGGGGCATCGGCGGCGTGGCACCTCAAACGCGCCGGGTGCGCGGTCACGGTTTACGAGCGCGCGGGGGCGGCATCAGGCGCATCGGGCAACGACGCGGGGTTGATCAACCCCAAGCTGACGGCGCGGGAATCGCCGCATTCACGGTATTACACCAGCGCATATAGTTACGCGCTGGGCATGCTGGCCGATCGAGCTGACGCCGTGGCCGCGCGTTGCGGGACCCTGCATCTGGAGATGGATGACGACAAGGCGCGGCGCTTTGCCGCCTATCGCGCGAATCTGGGATGGGAGGACGCGCATATGCGGTATCTGGACGCGGGGGCAGCGTCGGATGCGGCGGGCGTGTCTGTTGCCACGCCGGGGTTGTTTTATCCGGACGCGCTTGCGGCGCATCCGCGTGAAATCGTCCGCACGCTTTTGGACGGGGTCGATTTGCGCGCACAGGACATCGATGCGCCCGCACGGGTTGAGGCTGACGTCGTGGTACTGGCGGCGGGCGCCGATATCGCACGGTTTTGCGATCTGCCGATCGGGCGGGTGCGCGGTCAGGTCAGCCGGGTGATGCCGGGGCCAGATTCCGCGCGGGTGCGCGCGGCGCTGTGTTATGGCGGGTATTTCAGCCCGGTTTTGGCCGACGGGATGCATGTGTGCGGCGCGACGTTTCAGCCGTGGGATGACGATATCTCGGTGCGCGAGGCGGACCATGCGCGTAATATCGCGCAGGCGCTGACCGCCATTCCCGCGCTGGGGGACGGAATGCGCGTGGCGGGCGGGCGTACGGGGTTTCGCGCGGCGTCCAAGGACCGTTTTCCAGTGGTAGGCGCGCATAACGGTGTGTATTTGAGCGCGGCGCACGGGTCGCACGGCATGATTTCGGGTTTGATCGCGGGGGCGGTTCTGGCCGCGCATCTGTGCGGCGGGCCGATGCCGGTGGCGCGGGATGCGCTGGCCGCGCTGGACCCGGGGCGATTCCTCGCGTAACCTTTTCAAAGCTATTCGATTCACCCGATTTCAGGGTTTTGGCCTTATGTCCGGATTTTCCGTTTTTCGCGCTTTTACCCGGTTGTTGCTGGCGGGGGGTGCCGTTGTCGCGCTGGCCTCTTGCGGGGTGGGGCATGACAAACCCGCGACCAACAGCGCGGAACTGGTCGCGCCGCCGCCGGGCATGGCCGTGGCCGGGCCCAAGGGTTTGAGCGAGGGCGTGTATTACGATGCCGAGTTGCGCGATGCGATGACGAAGCTGGACGGGATGAAGGTACAGCTTGACGGGTTGCAGGGCGACCTTCAGGCCAGCACGCAGGCGATGCAGCGCGTGGCGGCGATGCGCGATGAGTTGGATTCGCTGGATGCACGGTTCAAGGCGTTGCAGGCGCGCATGGGCGGCCAGGATGGTTCAGGCGCATCTGCCACCGCGTCAGTCACGGAATCGACAACGGTTCCGATGACGCTTGAATCCGCGACGATGCCGTCGGCGCTTAACGTCGTGGGGTTGGACACACAGGCACCGGTGCCTGTATCCGCGTCGACGCCGATACAGGCCGGTCCACAGGATTTAGTGGGCCGCATGCCTGAATCCGTTGGTGCCAAGGCCGCGAATGCACCCGTAACCGCGGGTATGAAGCCGGTGGTCGACGAAAAAGCCAAGACGCCGGTCAATACCGCGCCAGCGAAGGCGGCGCCTGCCGCGCCCGTGAAAGGCGGCGTTTCGGGCGTGCGGATCGGTACGCATGAAAACTCGGTGCGCATCGTGCTGGATGTCGCGGGCGATGCCGCTTTTTCGAGCGAGCTTGATTCCGCCAACCACATCCTGACCATCGAATTGCCCAAGGCGAAATGGGCGGCGGTTAAGGCACAGGCGATTTCCGCCAACCCGGTCGTCGCGTCCTATTCCGCGCAGGACGCGGGCACGGGCAGCGTGGTGGCCTTCGCGCTTAAGAAGGATAGCAAGGTTTTAACCTCGTCCGCCCTCAAGTCCGTGGACAGCAAGCCCGCGCGGATCGTGATCGATCTTGCGAAATAGGCCGGAACAGTTTTTCGGCGGCCGGGTTTTTCCTGAACATATGTAACTGGATTTCCGGGTCTTCGCCGAAGAAATAATCGTGCATGGCGCGCAGGCGGTCGAAAAGCGTAAACAGTTCGTCAGGCCGGATGGAGAGCGTGATACGCGCGGTCAGGTTGTAGGGCGATGCACCCTGATGTATCGCCGGGACCATGTCGATTCCAAAGGATTCGAAAACCGCCTTGATCGACCGGCTGTTTGTAATATAGCCAAGCCTTGGTATCGGGTTTTCGTCAAAGGTGATGGCCACCAGCCGGTCGCTGAGGCTGCCCGCGTCCAGCACCATGAAAAACCCGCTTTCAAGGCTTTCCGTGACGTGGAAATTGGGCAATCCCGCGTTCAGGCGGGCGTTTGCCTGATTGTGCGTAATGTTCGCATGCGCGGCGTATGCCGAAACAAGATCGGCCTTTTCCCGGTTTGAGATTTTTTTCGTCGTGTCGATGCCGAAGAAAAAGCTTTCGACCCATCCGATATGGCGACGATGCGCGCGGCGCAGGCGGCGGTAATGCGCGTCGAATTTCTTTTGATGCGGGCCGGGTGTGTAGCGTGCGGTCAATATATCGACCGCCATGGTGCTGGCCGCGAAGTGATGCGTGATGTGGTGGTCGCTCATCGGCTCCAGCAATTCGGCATGCGCGGCCATCAGCGCGATCCGCGCGCCGGGCAGGCCGATTTTGGATATGCCCTTTAAAACCGCGGTGCGATCGGCAACGATTGGGGAAACCTGTCCGAATGAAAACGGTTTTTTGCGTGTGCTTTGTTCCAGCCCTTCATACGCCATGTCGTCGATGATGACGATGCCGTGTTGTGGGCGGTCGCTCATGCCCATGACCCGTTTGACATCGTCTTTCATGTCCGGGTTTTTCATGTTGACCTCCACCCAGGCGAGATCCGCATCCAGATAGCGGTGGGTTTGCGCCATGATGATGTCGGCGGCGGCGATGGTTTCGGCCTTGTCACGGATATGGCCCGTGGGGTTGTGCGGGTTGCAGTCGTAATAGGCGATGGCGCGGATGTTGGCGGCTTGCAGGTCGTCCAGCGTGGATTGCAGGGATTGCAGATTGACCGATCCGTCATCGTTGCGATGCACATAGCGGATATCGATGCCGGTGTTTTTGGTGAGTTCGTACATCGAATACAGGAAAAGCCCGTAAGTCGGCACGGGCACCACCAGCGCCGCGCCAAAGCCAAGGCCCATCGGACGACGTATGGCGTCGATGCGCTGATAATCCTGAGCAAGATAGTTGATGAGTTCGTAAAATGCCGCCGTGACGCCGCCGTTGAAGAACTGGATATGCGAGGGCAGATTTTCGTTGGAGAGTTTGTTGAACAGCTTGAAGCCCTTGGCCTTGAGATGACGGGCCACGGCGCGCAGCTGGGCATGGTGGGTCTTGAGCGAACCTTCGATATGGCGGGTGGGGGTATAACGATAAGACCGCTTGGCGTCGATCAGGTCCGCGAAAAAATCGAGGCCGTGCAAGGGTGCGCCGTAATCCGCCTCGACGCGCGTGTCGTCGTTTTTCGTGACCACATGAAAGATGCGGTGGCCGTTCGCCGTCAGTTCATCAACCCATTCTCTGGCTATTGAATCAAGACGAAGCCGCGCGGCGCGTTGGAATGCCTTGATGGGCAGCCTGCCGATTACGGACGTAGTATTGCCCGATGCGGACATGCCGACTTTAAACGGCAGCAGGTATTGCCCTGTATCCGCCGCCTCGCCAAAGGCCAGCCAGTCTTCGTATTCACTTTTCTCCATGATGCGAGATAACAGGGTTTTTATTGTTATGTCAAAAATTTGGGGCGTGTCGTGCGTGGCCGGGACGGAATCGAACCGCCGACCCCGCGCGCCTGCGGCGCGCTCGCGTTTACGTTTTGTGTCGGCTTGGTGAGGAAGATGGTGCCCAGGGACGGAATCGAACCGCCGACACAGGGATTTTCAATCCCTTGCTCTACCGACTGAGCTACCTGGGCCCGTGGAAACACGGATAAAGCGGCCATTCCCGTGCCGTGCGGCGCGGTAGGCCGGGTTCATCGTATAAGGGGATTTTCCGGGCTTGTCCAGACCGGTTTTAACGGGGTTGCCGTGCGCTTGGCGGCGTTTATCGGGCGGTTATTCGTCGTCGGCCTGCATCAGCTCGACGCGTTCGAGCAGGCTGGGCGTGCGGCGGTGGCGGGTCAGCTCGAACAGGCCGGTTTTGGTGATGCCGTGAAGTTCCACGGTGCAGGGGTCCTGATCGAGGGCGGCAAGCAATGTCTTGGCCAGACGGCGGCCCGCCGCCGGGTCTTTCGGCCCGGCAAAGTCGATCAGGATTACGCCGCCGATGTTGCGCAGACGGATCTGGCGGGCGATTTCGTTCGCGGCCTCGGCGTTCAGCGCGGCCAGCCCGCCCCGCGCCGCGGCGGAGTTGACGTCGATCACGGTGCCGAGGGCGGTGGATTCAAACAAAACGATGCCGCCCGAAGGCAGGACGACCAGCGGGCGGACGAATTCCTCGATCTGGCCGATCAGGTCGTGCACCTCCATCAGTCCCATGCCGTTGCGCGTGCCGACAACCGCGCGGGATTCGATTTTCTGCATCAGTTCGGGCGCGTAAAGGTCGCACCAGTTCATCGCTTCCTCGGCGCGTTCGTCGCTGGAGATCTGGATCGCCCCCACGCGCGCGGTCGCGAAATCGGCCAGAACGCGTTGGAACGCATCGGGGCCGAGCATCAACAGCGCGGGTTCGGGATCGTTGGTAAAGGCCTGAAGGGATTCCCAGATCGCGCGCTGGATCTTTGCCTCGCGCACCAGCAATTCGGTCTGGGTGTGGGCGGCTGAGGCGCGCAGGATGCAGCCCGAAACATCGGTGATCGCGCGCGACATGGCGGCAAGCTGTTTGCGCACCTCTGGTTCGCGGATGCGGCGGGAAATGCGGTTGCCGGGCGACAGGGGGGTATAGATCAAAAACCGGCCCTGCAAGGCGATGTCCATCGAAACCTTGGATGCTTTCGCAGCATCGGGGGCGGTGTTGCCGGATTCGTCGTCATCCTGCGGCTGGCGTGCGGTTTTGACCTGCACCATCACGAACTGGCCCGCACGCAGTTTTTTGCCGATCTTGGCGCCTTTTTTCAGGCCGGGGATTTCGGAAGCGGGCAACATGCCGACAATGTCGTGGCCCATATCGACGAAAGCGGCGTTGATTGTGGCGTCGACGCGCAGGACTTTCGCCCAGTAAACGGAGCCCCAGCGCACCAATTCGGCATATGGGTCGATTTCAAGCGCGGCGACACGGTTTTTACGGATGGCGGCGACCCAGAGCGAGCCCTGCAGATCCTCAACCACCACGTCCAGAGTTGCCGTTGCCATACGTCGTATCAAACCCGTTTCCGTTCAACATGTTCATTATATCATAAAGACTTAGCCCCACGATATTGCTGTGGGAGCCGTGGATATCCGCCACGAAGGCGGCTGCGCGGCCCTGAATGCCATAGGCGCCCGCCTTGTCCCGCCATTCGTTCGATGCAATATACGCGCCAATCTCGCCCTCGCTTAACCGTTTGAAGGCGACGCGCGTGCAGACAACGCGGGAAACCAGCCGTCCGCCCGGTGTGGCCAGCGCGATACCACCCCAGACACGATGCGTGCGGCCCGAAAGTTTTTGCAGGAAGGCGCGCGCCTGTTCCCCGGTTTCGGCCTTGCCGAAAATGCGCACCCCCAGCGCCACGGTGGTGTCCGCCGCGATGACATAGGCATCCGGATGTGTGTGGGCGATAACGGCGGCCTTTTCGCGCGCCAGACGTTCGACCATCGCCTTGGGCGTTTCGCCTTTCAGCGGGGTTTCGTCGATTTCAGCGGGGATGACGGCGTCAGGCGCGATGCCGATCTGGGCCAGCAGCTCGATCCGCCGCGGCGAGGCGGAAGCGAGGATGAGGCTATTTCTCACGGAAGATGATGCGGCCCTTGGTCAGGTCGTAGGGGGTCATTTCCACCACGACCGAGTCACCGGTGAGCACGCGGATGCGGTTCTTGCGCATCTTGCCGGCGGTGTGGGCCAGAACCTCGTGCCCGTTTTCAAGCGTGACGCGGAACATCGCGTTGGGCAGCACTTCGGTCACGGTGCCTTTGAATTCGATCAGATCTTCCTTGGCCAAACAGGCCTCCTTACGCAAAACGGATTTCAAGCGGCGGTTATACGCCGTTCGGGGAAAAATTCAAGTTTTGCCGCCAAAACGGTTGGCGATATGGGCACGCAGGGCGTCACGCAGGGCGCGGTAGCCCGCAAGCGTGTGTTCGCGCGGGCCTTCCGGGTCGGGGATTGCGGGCAGGTCCCAGGTTTCAAGTTCAAACCCGGTTTTCAGCCGCCATTCATGCGCGGCAGCGAAAGCAGCGGGGGACAGGGCGATCACCTGCGTGGCGGGCGCGATCGCGGCGAAGTCCACGGCGCGGGGTTCGTGCGCCGTAATGTCCACGCCGATTTCCAGCGTCACGGTGCAGGCGAACGGGTCGACGTAAGGCGCGGGGTCAAGGCCCGCCGAGTGCGCACCAGACAGCAGCGCCGCCGCCATGGGCGAGCGCACGGCGTTGCGATCGCACAGAAAAAGGACGGAGACGGGCGGGGCCAGATCTACCATGGCTGGACCCGGCCGATCTGGAGGACGCAGGCCAGTGTGAACAGGCTTCGTGCAGTGGCGTGGTCGATTTCGGCATGGGCGGAAAGACCGCGACGCAGGATGGTTGCACCTTCGTCATGCAGACCGCGGCGGGCCATGTCGATGCTTTCCAGCCGGTTGCGGTCGCCGCCCGTATGGGCCATGCCGTAACTGCTGCAGATCAGGAAATAATCGTGGATCAGGCGGCGCAGCGGCATAAGCGAGAGGGCGATTTCCGGCAATTCCACGCGCTCCGCGTTGCGCAGGCGCAGGATCAGGCGGTGGCCGTCGGTGGCGATGCGCAGGTAATAGGGGCCGTTGTCGTGGCCGGGCAAGGTAAAGGCGTTGCCGGCCAGCAGGTCGTGGATGGCGGTGGCGCGTTCGGCCTCTGCCATCGGGGTACGGCGCAGCCCTCGCGGTTCGTCGAGTTCGATTTTAACGATGCGTGCGCCAGGGTGCGGCGCGGGGGTGTCCGGTTCGGCCATCTTATCCGCGATTGTGGCGCGGCGGATGGCACAAGGGAAGGTCGTTTTATCGGATGGAAGGGGCTTGTTCAGGGCGCAGGCCGAGCGTGCGGAAATAGGCGATGACCCTTGGCGCGGCGGCGGTAATCGCGTCGGTCAGCGGTGTGGCGGGGTCAAACCGCCATTTCGCAGCGTAAAGCGCGTTGTCGAGGCAGTTGTGCATGGCCGCGGCGGGCAGGTCACGGCCCTGGCTTTGCAGGATGCCGAAGGACAGGGTCAGGCCGTCGAGCATCTGGACCAGATACAAAAAACGCGCGTCATTGTCCGCATCCGCCAAAGTTTCTGGTGCTTCGGGTGTGATTTCGTCGGCATGGCTGTGCAGTCGGCGGGCCTCGTGCAGTTCGTCGTGCTGCCACTTGCCGGGCGTATCGAAATAACCTTGGCCGATCAGGGCGCAGTATACGGATTCCGGTATTTCCGCCGGATGACCGTAATAGGGATTGTGATGGAAATGGGCCATATTCACGAGGCTGCGCATATAGGTGATGTAGCCGTAAAGAAAGTTTAAACGCTCGACTTCACCGTCGGGAAGGCTTGGAAGCAGGTAACGTTCTGCCACCAGTTCAAATGTTTCGTGCACGGCAGGGAAATTTTTTTTATTCATGTCGATGGCATTGATGCACAAATCGGCAAGATAGGTTCGCAATATCCCGCTGCTTGATTTTTTGGTCATGACGGCATGGACGGTTTGAGTGTATGCGCCAGTTCCAGCGTGCGCGCGGCGGCAACCCGAATTTCCTGCGCCAGCGGCGTCGTGGAAATCCGTGTCCACGCGGCGGCGGCGCGGGCCGTCGTATCGAATTCGTCAAGTGCGGCACGATCGAGCACATCGGGCGCCTGTTGCATCGTGCTGTGCGCGGTCAGAAGCCCGTCAAGCGTGGCCAGCATGAAGTAATAACGCGCGGGGGTTCGGGCCGTATGAAAGGTACGCGGTTGCTGCGGCGTAAAATCCCTCGTTTCGGCGATCAGGCTTTTGGCCTCGTTCGCGCCAAAATTTTCCCATGCCTCGGTCAATATGTCGGGGCCGCCCAGAAGCGCGCCAAAGACGCCTTCGGGCACGGCGCGGGGCGACGCGTAAAAGCCGGGATGGAATTCGCGCACGAGTTCGGCGTTCAGCCGCAGGCCTTCCACCATATTTCTCAATGCCGCACCGCGTGCTGGTTCGGGGCGCTCGAAATGGCCGGGCGCGATATATTTTTTGCCCATGCGATGAAGAATTTCGGCAACAGCCGGGTATTCGCGGGGCAGCAGGCTCGCCGCCTGCATGGCGCTGGCGGTGAAGTCTTCGGCAAAGCGTTCGGCGGCGGTCATTTGTTTACGTAACAAAAACCATCCAACGGATGCAAATTTTTTTAGCGTTGGGACGGCAGGGTGAGTTCATAAAGGTCGAAAGTGACGGGCTTGATTTCCCGCGATTTCCTGACGCCCAGAACCTTGATCCGATAGCCGTGTTTTTTTGCGAGCGCCAGAAAGCGCGGTATGTCGCCGAAATTGCCGGTGCCGAACAATACGCGCCCGCCCTTGCGCAGATGTTTTTTACAGCCTTTCAGGAACCGGTCAGTGATCCGGTAGCCGGGATCGAACAGGCCGCGCTCAAGGACATTCCGGTATTTGTAGCGATGGGGCGCATACATGAACGGCGTGTTCCAGTAGATGGTGTCGAAGGTTTCCGTTTTTTTCAGGGCAGAAAAGATATTGCTTTCGCGCACCGTCATGTTTTTGAGGCTGTTGCGCCGGGCATTGGTCCGCGCGTTTTTGACGGCATGAGGGTTGATGTCGAGCGCCATCACACTGCGCGCGCCATGGGCGGCCATATAAGCGGCGGTTACGCCCGTGCCGGTGCCGACCTCGAGCACATCCGTGCCTTTTGTGTCCGGCAGCAGCGCATGAAAAATTTTCCAGCCGTTGAAATGCTTGGGCGAGAAAACGTTTTTGTGGACCTCGATCGCAAGTTTTCCGACACGGATAACGTAAGGAAACGCTGTTTTCTGACTGTCGGCCAGAACTTTGAGCGAGGCGGCGTTCTGATCCATTGCTAGCGGATGCGTTCGATTTGCGCGCCGACGGCAGAAAGTTTTTCGACCACGCGTTCATAGCCGCGGTCGAGGTGATAGATGCGGTGGACCAGGGTTTCGCCCTCGGCCACCAGCCCGGCCAGCACCAGCGCGACGGAGGCGCGCAGGTCGGTCGCCATTACCGGCGCGCCGTGCAGTTTGTCGACGCCGCGCACGATCGCGGAATTGCCCTGCACGGAAATGTTCGCCCCCATGCGTGCGAGTTCCGGCACATGCATGAAGCGGTTTTCAAATATGGTTTCGGTGACCAGTCCTGCGCCCTCGCACAAGGTAAGCATGGTCATGAACTGGGCCTGCAGATCGGTCGGGAAGGCGGGATAGGGTTCGGTCATGATGTCGACGCCCTTGATGCGTTGCCCCGCGGGTTTGGAGACGATCATGTCCGCGCCGTCCTGGGCGAAGGTCACACCCGCGGTTTCAAGTAGGCCGATCAGCGCGTTGAGCGTTTCGGGACGCGCGTTTTTCAAGCGCAGTTCGCCGCCGCACAGCGCGACCGCGATCATGAAGGTGCCGGTTTCGATGCGGTCGGCGATGACGTCATGCGTGGCGCCGTTCAAGGCCTTGCGCCCACGCACGACCAGCCGCGCGGTGCCGATGCCGTCGATTTCGGCGCCCATCTTGACCAGACATTCAGCCAGATCGGTGACTTCGGGTTCCATCGCGGCGTTGGCGATGACCGTTTCGCCTTCAACCAGCGCGGCGGCCATCATGATGTTTTCGGTGCCGGTGACGGTGACCTTGGGGAACAGGATTTTCGCGGGCTTCAGACCGCCGGGGGCGGAGGCGACGATATACCCGTCCTCCAGCTTTATTGTCGCGCCCATTTCCTCCAGCGCCTTGATGTGCAGGTCGACGGGGCGGGTGCCGATGGCGCAACCGCCGGGCAGCGACACGCGCGCATGGCCGGTGCGGGCCAGCAGCGGCCCGAGCACGAGGATCGAGGCGCGCATTTTGCGCACCAGATCGTACGGCGCGATTGTGTTGTCGATGGATTCACCCTGAAGGTGCAGGGTGGCCTTGCCGTCATCGACCTCGACGCGGACGCCGAGATGTTCGAGCAGGTCGGCCATGGTCTGGATGTCGCGCAGGCCCAGCGGCATGTTGGTGAAGGTGATGGGTTCGCGCGTCAACAGGCTGGCACACATCAGCGGCAGGGCCGCGTTCTTGGCGCCCGACACCGCGATTTCGCCGTGCAGCGCGCGGCCGCCGAGGATGCGGATTTTCTCCAGCCCGTCCTGCGCCGCGGCTTCGCCGTCCGACGTGTTGTCGTTCGTGACCTTAAGCTGCTTCGCTTTCGTCGCGTTTGAGGCGGGGGAGGGTGACACCCCTTTGGCCCATGTATTTTCCAGCTCTTGCGGCATAAGTGACCTCACAGGCGCTATCGCCCTTTAGAAATAAAAACTGTGCGATGCCTTCGCCCGCGTAGACTTTCGCGGGCAGGGGCGTGGTGTTCGAGATTTCCAGCGTGACCTGGCCCTCCCATCCCGGTTCGAGCGGCGTGACGTTGACGATCAGGCCGCAGCGCGCATAGGTGGATTTGCCAAGGCAGACCACCAGCACGTCGTCGGGGATTTTGAAATATTCCTTGGTCTGCGCGAGCACGAAGGAATTGGGCGGGATGACGCAGACATCGCCCTCGAACTTCACGAAGGCCTTTTGATCGAAGGCCTTGGGATCGACGATCGAGTTATAGACGTTGGTGAAGATCATGAATTCATGATCGAGCCGCGCGTCATAGCCGTAGGAGGACAGGCCATAGGAAATAATGCCGTTGCCGTTCTGCTTTTCGGCAAACGGCGCGATCATCTGGCTTTCGGTCGCCTGCTGGCGAATCCAGTGGTCGGGCATGATGGACATAAGGTTTTCCCCTAACGTTTCGGCAAGGTCCTGATGGATAACCCGTAAGGCCTCCGAAATTCAACAAAAATGCGCCTTCGGCCCCGGATCATCCACGGGTTTTGTCGGGCGTTTCGCCGGTTTTTCGCGCCCGTTCGCGGCTTTGCGCCTTGCGCCGGGCCAGATTGGCCCGGAGCGCGTCGGCGCGAGCAAGGTCCTTCGTGTCCCGTTCGTGCGTTTCCTGACGCTCTTTGCGATCGGCGCTTTTACCATCGTTGTGATCATCGTTGTGGTTCATGGCATTTTTTATGATGACAGTGTGTCAGGAATTAGGTAGTTTCGCCCCGCTTTGGGTATACACGCTGCTGTAGCTCAGTGGTAGAGCGCGTCATTGGTAATGACGAGGTCGGGAGTTCAATCCTCCCCAGCAGCACCAGTTCTTTCTTGTGAATCAAAATCATATTTTAAGCGTCGGGCGCAGTGCGCGGGCGAGGGTTTCCAGTTGCGTGAAATCCTGAAGTTTTCCGGCAAGGCGTTGTAACTGGCCGGAAAAGCTGCCATGGGTGGCCGTGTATTGCGTGCGCCGGGCCATGGTTTCCAGAAAGGGCAGAGATTGGTAATCGTCGTTTTGCACGGCGATCCTGATTTCGTGGGCTTGCGTGCGTTCCATCACATGGGCATAGGCCTGAATCGCGGTCGCGATTGTGTCCGCGACGTCGTCCATCGCGGCGCCAAGATACGGGTCGTCCGTTTCCGGCGTCATATCCAGTGCGAAGCCGGATTGTGTGCCGGTATACGGCAGGCTGCGGACGCGCAGATGACCGTCGTCGATCATCCGTTCGAGTTTCTGCAGCGGCTCTTCCATCCGCGCCGGGGGTAGGCCGGAGCCGTGCAGCAGGTGTTCAAAGGCCTCGTTCGCCAGTTCGAGTTCGAAGGCCTTGTCCTCCATCTTTTCCTGTAACACCGCGTGCAGGCCCGCGCGCAAATGGGTTTCCGTCAAACCGGCGCGGTGCATCAGGGCGCGGTCGTAATAGGTGGATTCCCATGTCAGGCAGCGTTGGGCCAGCCGGTTTTTCGCCGTATCGGTGCGGGAAAGGGCGGTGAACAGGTTTCGCCATGTTTCCGGCACGTCCATGATGTCGAGGAAATGACCATTATCCTCGAACGCGATTGCTTCGGCGATGAGGGGAAGCTTATCCAGCGGGAACAGGTAGGGTATGTCCAGCCCCGCTTCCGGAAATTGCAGCAGGGGCGTACCCGCAAGTCTGGTCCGGGATTGCGGGGTGAGGTGCGCGCCTACCTGTGCAAGAGTCTTTGCATAATCTGAAAGGAGCCGGGTCATCAGCGCGTGAATCTTTTCCTGTGATCCCAGCGTATCCAGTTGCTTTTCGATTTGTCGGGCTGCCCCTTCGGGAGAGGCGTAATTCTGTGCGGTGGCATAGGCCAGGGTGTGGGCGCGCATCATGGCAATGATCGGTGCAAGATCGTCTTTATATTTAAGAAGATGCGCGAGTTGTCTAACCTCGCCTCTTAACGCGTGGACAGCGTCGCGATAGATGCTGCGCAGGGTTTTTTGTGTGTATTTTGGCAGGTCGTCGAGTGTGGCTTTTCCCACCGGCAGGAAGTAACGAGGTTCAAAAAAATACTCGCCGTCGAAGGGGGACATGATCCCGGATGCCGCGTATTCAAACAGGCTGAAATAATCGTCGAGATGGGCAGGGTCGAGGCGGTCGGCCAGTGTTGCCGCGACATTGTCCGAGAGGATGGCGCGCACTGCGTTGTAACGGTCAAAGACGGCGTTGGCGGCGGCCGAAGCCACCCCTTTGAGAAATCCGCGCCGGTCGGTCGTTATGTCCATAACGCGGGCAGCTTACAAAGCTGTTTTATTTATGTAAACAAAAATTCAGGATATGTTACCGCGCGGCGGGCCGGGGGTTGCGCAGGAACAGATGCTCGACCCCGTAGCGTTCGAGGATACGGTCCAGCGTGCCATCAAGCTCCAGCAACGTGAACGCACCGTCGATCATTTCCTTCAGGCGCGGTTCGTCCGGCGGCAGCAGCATGGTGGCAGGCAGGATCGAGACCGCCTGATCAGGGAACAGCACCCGCAATTTGCCCGGGTTCATCTTGTCGTAGGCCATGAAGGAGGTGATGTCATCGACCATGAAATCGACCTTGCCGCTGAGCACGCTTTCGACCAGATCACCGTGCGTCGCGCTTTCGGGCATGTTCAGCCGTCGGGTTTTGGGAAACATATTGTCGACAACGTGATTGGTGGCGCCACCGTCGACTTCGGGCGTGATCAAAGCCGGGTCGTTGAGATCGGTCAGAGTTTTAAAGGGGCGTTTTTCATCGGCACGCACCCAGACGACCAGCGGGGTATATAGTTGCGGTGCGTTGGTCGATACCAGCTTGATGCGTGTAGGGTTAAGCCAATAGCCCGCGCAGGCCATATCGACCCGGCCAGTTTGCAGACTTTCGACCACGGTGCCCCAGCCGAGTTCCTCAGTCCATTCGATTTTCAGGTCCAGACGTTTGCCCGCTTCCTCCATCAGGTCGTGGAAGATGCCCTTGATCTCGCCAGTGTTCGGCTCGACAAAGGTCAGCGGGTTCCACAGCGAATAGCCGCAGTGAATGGTGCCGCTTTTCATGATGCGGTCATAAATCGCATCGTCTTTTGCAAAGGCTGGAATGCTGAAGAACAGACAAAGCAGAAAGACAAGCGTGCGCATCGGGATGCCTTAGGGCGTTGTAATTTTTTCGGTGGCGGATGTGCCGGCTTTAGTGGCCGCGTCCTTCGCCTTTTCGATTACCTTTTCCACCGCTTCGGGTTTTTTGGACTCGGTTTTGGCGGGTTCAGCTTTTGTAGTTTCGGCTTTTGCTGGCGCTTCCTGCGTTCCCGCTTCCGTTTTGGGTGCCTGTGTTTTTACAGAGGCTTTTACGGGCGCGGGCTCGGCGGGGGCGGGTTTGGCAATGGGGGCGGGTTTGGCAATCGGCGTTTTGTCCGAAGCCGTGGGTTGTGGCGCGGCGGGCGCGGGTTTCGCGATTTTATTCAGGATCGCCGACACGTCGTCGCCGGTCCAGTCGGCGGGGCCTACGATCTTGCGGCGGATTTTGAAATCGGGGTCGACGATATAGGTTTCGGGGAAGGACACGGTCTGGAACAAATCCTTGGAAATGGCCTGTTGCGGGTCCAGCGCGATGACCACGTTGGGCAGTTTTACATCGTCTTTGGCCTGGCCTTTCAGGCCGTCGAGGAATTTGTCGACCGCGGTCTTGTCGGTGTCGGTCGATACCGCAAACAGCACCAGATCATCCGGGTGCCGCGCCGCGAGTTCGAGCAGGTCGGGGAATTCGGTGCGGCAGGGCGCACACCAGCTGGCCCAGAAATTCAGGATGATGGTCTTGCCTCGGTAATCGGCCAGCGCGCGAGGGCGCCCCGTCAGGTCGCCGACGGAAAAGCCGGGCACGTCGACCAGTTTGGTCGTGGCGTCGATGTCGGTTTCATGGTGGGTCTTGTCGTCCTTGACTGGTGCAGCCTCGGGCGCGGCGGCTTCCGTTGTTCCCGTTTCCGTTGGTTCCGTTTTTGGGGAAGCGCCTTCAGCGGCGGTGCTTTGCGTGGTGTCGGCCTGTGTGACGACAACAGGTTTGCGTGTGCGGTCATAGACCGAAAAGGCGATTGCGGCGGTGACGACCAGGGCGATCAGGATCAGTTTGAAACGCATGATGCAGACTCGCTTTCCTTTTCTTTTTCCTTTTTCGCGGCGCGCCACCACAGGGCGGCGATCAGCGCCGTGTCACCCGCAATGAACTCGACCAGCGTGCGCGCGGCGGAGTCCGTGAACCCGTATGAATGCAGGCCAACGTTCAACAGGTTAACGCCAAACCATGACAATGCAACCACGATTCCCAGCGCGGCAAGACCGGCGGTAAAGGCCCGTGTTCCCATGGTGGCGCCGATGCGTCCGTGCAGCACCCATGTCAGCCATAATACGATCAGCAACGCGCCGTTTTCCTTTGGGTCCCAGCCCCAGAACCGGCCCCATGACTGGTCGGCCCAGATGCCGCCAAGCACGGTGCCGACCGCGGAAAAGGCCAGCGCCACCAGCGCGGTGGTGTGCAGGGTGCGGAACGCGCCTTCGCGCAGTTTTATCAGGCGGGGGAGCGCTTCTGCGGCCAGCGAGACATGCGCCTGCATCGCGGTCAGCAGGCAGAACGCATAACCGCCGGTGATGCACAGGACATGGGTCGCCAGCCAGAAATGGGTGTTGAGCACGGCGGTCAGGGAAACCATGTTGTCGCCATCCTGATCGTGCGCGAAGCCGACGAGTTGCAGGAACAGGCCCAGCCCCGCGCCGAGCGCGAGCCAGCCCATGCGGCGCGTGCGCCAAAACTGGAACAACGTATAGGCGCCGGTGACGAACCCCACGAAAAGCACCGATTCGTACAGAGTGCTGACCGGCGGGCGGCCGAGGATCAGCATTCGCATCAACAGGCCCAACCCATGCAGCCCCAGAGCCGCAAGGAACGCCAGCGGCGCGGCGCGTGCGATCCATGGACGTTCCCACAGCGCGGCGAATCCAATCAGCGCGAGGGTGAGCGCGTAAAGTGCCGCGACCATGAAAAACGGGTTGAAGGTGACATAGGCGTTTTCAAGCGCAAGGGTCGCGCGGTCGATGCGCGCGGGGTCAAGGTGGCGCATTTGCGTGCGGATATCCTTGATCGTGCTGTCCCATGCCTTCGTGCCGCCCGTGCCGTAGGCCCGGACCAGCGCGCGCCAGTCGGCGAAAAGCGTAACCGTCTGCGGCCCGCCTTTGCCGTCGATCAACAGCGCCCACGGCGTGCGCCAGGCATCGTTCGCGACCGGAATGACGCGCAGGGCCGTGCTGCCGCCCGCATCGCGGCGGATGCGGTCGAGGGTGAAAATAAACCACGCGTTTTTCTGTTCGGCGTCGGTGTAGCGTTTGACGTCCTCGCCCTTTTTGCGCAGCGTCACCTTGACCTGCTTTTCCACGGGTTCGCGGAAGGGCAGGGCGTCGAGATAGGTGACCGGCCCTTTCAGGGTCACGGAATCCGGCATCGCGACCGAGATCGGCATGAACAGCGTCAGGCTGGCCAACAGATCGGCGAGATCGGCAACTTTGCCGCCCAGCGCCAGCAGTTCCGTCTGGGCGGGGGTGCGGCGTTCGGGGACGATATTTTGCGCCGCCTGATAAACGGCGCGGTGCGCGTCCATCGCGGCGGCGAGTTCGGCATAGGTGTAAAGATGGCTGGCGCGGCGTTCGAGGCCGAGCAGGGCAAGCAGGTCGGGGTTCGCGACCTTGATCGCCGGACGGGCGGATGCGCGCGCGGGATTGAAAAGCGTATCCACCAGCCATGGCAGGGCCCCGTCGCGCGTGCCGGCGAAATAGGCGCGCCAGTAATCGGCAAAGGCATCCATCGGTTTGATGCGTCCGTCGTGCATCACCGGGATTTTGCCGAAGGCGGTCAGGTCAAGCGTGGGCACGGGCGTGTCCGCCGACGCGAGTGCAGGCGCGGGCGTGTCCGCCGACGCGAGTGCAGGCGCGGGCGTGTCCGCCGACGCGAGCGCGGGTAGAACGGCGGTCAGCAGCATGGCGAGCGTGAGGAGGATTTTACGCATTCGCCGCCCCGGTTTTTTTGTTTTTGCGCGCGCGCATGATCAAATGCAACACCAGCCCGACACAGACCGTGATGCCGGAAAGGTATGGGAAGGCGCGGCCCGCATTGCGGACAACAGCCAGCACCGAAACATCGCCGTTCGGCGTTTCAAGGTATGAGGATTGGTAAAGCGTATAGCCGCGATAGCGCAGCGGCTGGTTCATGCTGATGTCGCTTTCCCATTGCGCCTTGCCGTCCGTAATGCGCACGCGCGAGCGGTAGGCGCGGGCAAGCTGGGTGCCGGGATGCAGGTCGCGTTCAAAGTCGAGCAGGGTGACGGAAAAAGGCAGCGGGTTTTCGCGGCGGCGCAGGGCAAGGCGATAGGTTTTTCCGTCAGATGCCCTGAATTCCGGTGTTTTCGGCAGGTCTTCGATTAAAATGTATTTCTGCCCCGCCGGTTCGACGTATACGGTCGTGCCGGCGATGTTTTCTTCGTCCGAGGCGCGGGGGCGGTCGGGGACCAGCCGCATCGCGGCCGCCATGCCCTCGAACCCCGCGCTGTCGCCGGTGCGTTTTTCGACCGCGCAGTTGCGGCAGGCATCAAGGATTTTCAGGCTGAAGGGCAGGTTGGACAAATTCAGCGATTCGCCGCCCTTAAGGTCGTCATGCGCGAAGGCGTATAAAACCTGCCCCTGGTCATCGGTGACCAGCAGGTCGCGTTCGTGGTAATCGGTCATCGTGGCGCGGATCTGGCCGGGGGGCAGGGTGACGTAGCCTTCGACACTGAACAGGGCGGTCATCAGCCCGCCGACCAGTAAAAGCATGACCCCGATATGGATGGTGATGACACCTGATTTTTCCAACGACCACGGGCTTTTAAACAAAAGATTGAATGTAAGGTTTAAGAAGATGATTGCCAACAATATGGGCAATCCGGGCAGCGGTAACGGACCAAGCCAGACCAGGGGCGAGGAAAAGAAAATCCGGGTCGCGTCGTAAAGCCCGATATATTTCTGGGCCACCGTGCCCGCGATCAGATAGGCCATCAGCACCGGCATGACCACATGCAGGAGGCGTGGCGAGGCGAGCAGGGTTTTCAGACGGGCCAGCGACATCGGGTGCGTTACTCAGTTATATATGCGCGGTTGTTTAGGGATGGACCTTGCGGGATGGGCACTATACCATGGCGTCGTGCGATGCAAGATGCGCGGGGGGATAATTCCTGTAGAAAACAAATTTGTTTGTTAAGTCAGGTATTTGATTTTCGTCAATTCCCTGTATGCCTTATATCGCCAAAATGAGTACGTTAAAATTTTGACCTTTTCATGTTCGGACAATGTCTCACGCAGATCACTACGCAATACGGGCTGGCAGGAAGTCTTTTCCTGGCGGGTCTGTTTGGCGGATTCACGCACTGCGTCGGGATGTGCGCGCCCTTTGTGCTGGCGCAGACGCACGATGGGCCGTCGATTCGCAAGATCGGGTCGGGGCTGCTGTTGCCGTATCATCTGGGGCGCTTGACAACCTATACGCTGATGGCTGTCGCGCTCAACGCCACACTGGGGCTGGCTTTCATTTATTCGCCGCTGCGGCTTCTGGTCACCGTGCCGATGCTGCTTGCCGCCGCCGTATTCTTTCTGGTTGCCGCCTTTCCGCAAATGGCCGCGATGTTTCCGTGGTCGGCGCGGGTGCCGCTGCAATCCCTGCTTGGGAAGGTGAGCGCGCTGGGGCAACGATTCGTGAAGCGGCAGGATGTGCCGGGGCGTTACATGCTGGGCGTGATTTTGGGGTTTATGCCGTGCGGCATGGTGACGGGCGCGCTTCTGGCCGCTGCCGCCGCGCCGACGCCGTTGGCGGCGGGCGCGGGCATGGCGGCTTTTGCCGCCGGGACCATGCCGGCCTTGATGATACTGGGGCTTGGCGGGCGCGGGCTTCAGGTGCGGTTTCCTATTGCCATGGCCCGGATCACCCGCGGGGCGATGGCGTTGAGTTCTCTTCTTCTTTTTATTCTTGCAGGCATGATGATTTTCTAACCAGGACGCAGAAATGACATCCAACACAGCAACCAACACTACTGATTACAACTACGACATCGTGCGAATGTTCACGGTCGCGACGATCTTCTGGGGGGTCATCGGCTTTACGGTCGGGGTCCTGATCGCGGCGCAGCTGGCCTTCCCGCACCTGAACTTCGAGCCTTACCTGAATTTCGGGCGGCTGCGCCCGTTGCACACCTCGGCGGTGATCTTCGCCTTCGGCGGCAACGCGCTGCTGGGGACCAGCTATTACGTCGTGCAGCGCACCTGTGGCGTGCGGCTGTGGAACGACGCGCTGGCCAAGTTCACTTTCTGGGGCTACCAGATATTCATCGTTCTGGCGGCCAGCGGCTATGTCATGGGTATCACCCAGGGCAAGGAATACGCCGAACCGGAATGGTACACCGATCTGTGGCTTACGGTCGTGTGGGTTGCCTATCTGCTTGAGTACATGATGACCATCGTGCACCGGAAGGAGCCGCATTTGTACGTGGCCAACTGGTTCTATCTGGCCTTCATCGTCACGGTCGCGGTGCTGCACCTGGGCAACAACCTGAGCATTCCGGTCAGCCTCCTCGGCACCAAGAGCTATACGGTGTTCGCGGGCGTGCAAAGCGCGATGACCCAGTGGTGGTACGGGCACAACGCTGTCGGCTTCTTCCTGACCGCCGGCTTCCTTGGCATGATGTATTATTTCGTGCCGAAACAGGCGGGGCGTCCGGTTTATTCCTACCGGCTGTCGATCGTGCACTTCTGGTCGCTGATCTTCATCTATATCTGGGCCGGTCCGCACCACCTGCATTACACGGCGTTGCCGATGTGGGCGCAGGCGCTGGGCATGACCTTCTCGATCATGCTGTGGATGCCGAGCTGGGGCGGTATGATCAACGGGATCATGACCCTGTCGGGCGCATGGAACAAGCTGCGCGAGGACCCGGTCTTGCAGTTCATGATCGTCGCGCTGGCCTTTTACGGCATGAGCACCTTTGAAGGGCCGCTGATGTCCATCCGCACGGTCAACTCGCTTTCACACTATACCGACTGGACCATCGGGCACGTGCATTCGGGCGCACTGGGCTGGGTCGGCTTCATCACCTTCGGCGCGCTGTATTATCTCGTGCCGCGGCTGTGGGGGCGTGAACGCCTGTATTCGACCAAGCTGGTCAGCGTCCACCTGTGGGTCGCGAGCATCGGCATCGTGTTCTACATCACCGCGATGTGGGTCTCCGGCATCATGCAGGGCCTGATGTGGCGGTCGTACAACGCCATGGGCTTCCTCGAATATTCTTTCGTCGAAACCGTGATGGCGATGAAACCCTTCTACATCATCCGTTTGCTGGGCGGGGTCCTGTACCTGAGCGGCGCGCTGGTGATGGTCTATAACTTCTGGCGTACCGTGCGCGGCGACGTCAGCGGCAAGGAAAACAATCTTCAAATCCAAGGGATCGCAGCATGAGCTGGTTTAATAAACACGAAAGTCTTGAACGCAATTCCCTGCTGCTTCTGGGTGCGATTCTTGTAACCGTCCTTGTCGGCGGGATCGTCGAGATCATTCCTTTGTTCCGGATGCAGACGGTGATCGAGCCGGTTGATGGGATGCGTCCCTATACGCCGCTGGAGCTTGCCGGGTACGACATCTATATCCGCGAAGGGTGCTATAACTGCCATTCGCAGCAGATCCGTCCGCTGCGGGACGAAGTCGTGCGTTACGGCCACTATTCACTGGCGGCCGAAAGCATGTACGACCATCCGTTCCAATGGGGTTCGAAACGCACCGGGCCGGATCTTGCCCGCGTCGGCGGTAAATATTCCGACGACTGGCAGGTCGCGCACCTGAAAGATCCGCGCGCCGTTGTTCCGGAATCGATCATGCCGACCTATGCCTTCCTGATGAAGCGTGCGGCAAAGCTGGACGATATCGGGGCGCACCTGAAAACGCTGCGCATAACCGGCGTGCCGTATACGGATGCGGAGATCGAAAACGCCACGAACGATGCCTATGCCCAAGCGCAAGGCAGCGGGCATGACGATGCCAGCGGTCTGCAATCGCGTTATGGCGACAAGGTCAACGTGCGTGATTTCGACGGTCAGCCTGAGTTGACCTCGGAGATGGACGCTCTTGTCGCCTATCTTCAGGTGTTGGGCACCATGGTCGATTTTAACGCGACCAAGGACGTCGAGAAGGGGGCGCAATGAGCCGCCTTTTCGCCAATGCCGACATTGGTTTATACGGACTACTTTTCTTTTTCACGATCTTTTGCGGTGTGGTGATCTGGACGTTCCGGCCCGGCGCCCGCAATGAGTACGATAAAATGGCCAAGCTGCCGCTTGAGGAGAATGAACGGTGAGCAACGACATGCACAATAAAAAAGAAATCGACCATGCCACAGGGGTCGAAACGACTGGCCACGAATGGGACGGTCTTAAGGAACTGAACAATCCGCTGCCACGTTGGTGGGTGTGGGTGTTCATCGTTTGCTGCGTATGGGCAGTCTGCTACTGGGTGGTATTCCCGTCCTGGCCGATTCCCGGCGGTGCCACCAAGGGCATCGAGGGGTATACCCAGGCCAAAGAGCTTGCGGAATCGCAACAGCAGATCACCGCGCGGCAGGAAGCCTATATGGCGGAATTCAAAAACGCATCGCTTCAGGACATCATGAAAAACCAGAAGCTGTATGAGTTCGCGATCGCCGGCGGCGGTTCGGCGTTCCGTCAGAATTGCGCGGTGTGTCACGGCACGGGTGCCGAGGGCGGGCCGGGCTTTCCCAACCTGAACGACGACGATTGGCTGTGGGGTGGTACGCTGGCCGACATCCAGCAGACGATCACCCATGGGATTCGTTCCAATGATCCGGATGCGCGCGTTTCGCAGATGCCGGCCTTCGGTAAGGATGGACTCCTGCAAAAAGAGGAAATCGAAGCCGTGGTCGGTTACGTTATGACCCTGTCCGGCGGGCCGCATGAAGCGGACTACGCCAAGGGCAAAGACGTGTTCGAGGCGAACTGCACAGCGTGCCACGGGCCGGACGGCAAGGGGATGCGCGATATGGGTTCGGCCAACCTGACCGACAAGATCTGGCTGTATGGCGGCGATCGCCAGACCATCTACCAGACCGTCTATAACGGTCGCGGCGGCGTGATGCCGGCATGGGGCGAGCGCCTTGATCCTGAAACGATCAAGGAACTGACGATCTATGTGCACCAGCTTGGCGGCGGCGAAGCCGATGCCGGGCAGGCTGCGGACGCGCCTGCAGCCCAGTAACCTTTATTCGAGTATCGAGTCTTGTTAGAGAGTTTCGCCAAGCAGCAGAAGGTCTATCCCAAAAGCATCTGGGGCCGGTTCCGGCGCCTGAAGTGGGCGGTGTTGGCTTTGCTGCTTGGTCTTTATTATCTGGCCCCTTTTGTCCGCTGGGACCGCGGGCCCAACGCCCCCGGTCAGGCGATCCTGATCGATATGCCGCATCGCCGCGCTTATTGGTTCTGGATCGAGATCTGGCCGCAGGAAGTGTATATCCTGACCGGTATCCTGATCGTTTCGGCGGTCGCGCTATTCTTCGTGACCAGCCTGTTCGGGCGGGTGTGGTGCGGTTATCTGTGCCCGCAGACCGTTTGGACCGACCTGTATATCTGGGTCGAAAAGCAGATTCAGGGCGACCGCAACGCGCGCATGCGTCTGCAGGAAGGGCCGTGGACGTTTGAGCGTATCTTCAAGACAGGGCTTACGCACCTGATCTGGCTGTTGATCGCCCTCATGACCGGCGGCGCCTTCGTGCTGTATTTTACCGACGCGCCGACGCTTGTGCAGAACATGCTGCATTTCGATGTGTCGACGACGACCCTCGGTTTTATTCTCGGTCTGACCTTCAGCACTTATCTGATGGCGGGTTTCGCGCGCGAGCAGGTGTGCACCTATATGTGCCCCTATGCCCGGTTCCAATCGGCGATGTTCGACAAGGATACGTTGATCATCGGTTACGACGCCAAGCGCGGCGAACCGCGCGGCAGCTTTAAGAAAGGCGCCAGCTGGGAAGGGCGCGGGCATTGCATCGATTGTACCCAGTGCGTGCAGGTGTGTCCGATGGGCATCGACATCCGCAACGGGTTGCAGATGGAATGTATCGCCTGCGGGCTTTGCATCGACGCGTGCGACAACATCATGGACAAAATGAATTTGCCGCGCGGGCTGATCCGGTACGACACCCAGCACAGTATGGACACGGCGGCGGCCACCGGCCAGCCGGCAAAGGGTTTCCATCTGTGGCGGATGCGCACGCTGTATTACACGCTTATTCTGGCGGTTGTGTGTGGGCTTATCCTTTCGGCGCTGGTTTTGCGCAGCCCGTTGGACCTGCATGTTCTGCATGACCGTAACCCCAGGTTTGTCCAGCTTTCTAGCGGAGAAATCCGTAACGGGTACGAGATCAAGATCCTTAATAAAACGCATGCGGACCGCGTGTACTCGATCGGCGTATCCGGGCTTGAGAATGCGCAGATTTCGGTCAACGCGACCGAGGGCGCAGGGGCCGACCACCTGAACGTTCCCGCAGACAGTGTAGGGAATTTCCGCGTTTCCGTCAGTTCGGACGTCAAGCCGGGGCCGGCACGTAAAATTACCTTCCATCTTGAGGATCAAACGCATACGCTGCAGATCGATAAAGACAGCATGTTCGTATCCGAAAGAGAATGACGTTGGCCGAAGCCGCTTCTCATAAACCTATCGATCGCTGGATTCCGTGGATGTTCGTCGCCTTCTTCGCGGTGATCATCGCGGTGAATGCGGTTTTCGCCTATTACGCGATCCACACCAATACCGGGGAAGTCGACAAACATTCCTATGAGGACGGTTTGGCCTTCAACAAGACGCTGGCCGAGGCGCGGTCGCAGCCCCGGATCGTCGAAACCGCGTCGTTCGACGGCGGTGTCCTGCGCTGGCAATTGCATGAAACCGACGGAACGCCGATCGAAAACGCCACGGTCAGCGCCCGGATCATCCGTCCGGTGGCGGAGGGTAACGATTTCATGGTCGATCTGGTGTCTGCGGGCGGCGGTGTTTACACCGCGCGGCTGACGCTGCCCCAGCAGGGGCTTTGGGAAGCGAAACTGGACGGCCGATGGAAGAACAACAAGGAATACCGCAAGAGCTTCCGCTTCGTGGCGCAGTAGGTCCGGTTTCCGGCGCGGAGGCGTTCGAGGCCGTGGCGCGCACGCATGACGGCGTGCATCACGACATGTCGCTGGGCGTTGATGGCGTGCATTGCGCCGGGTGCATCCGCACCATCGAAACGGGTCTGAGCAAGCTTCCCTACATCACCAAGGCGCGGCTGAATTTCACCACGCATCGGCTTGCCGTTTCGTGGGAGGGGCCGGCGGCGCTGGCCAATGACATCGCGGCCACGGTCACCGGGCTTGGGTATGACGTCCACCCGGCATCCGCCGCGCCGGACGACGACGCGGCGCGGGCGGAAGAACGTTTTATCCTTCTGTGCATGGGCATCGCCGGGTTCGCGGCGGGCAACATCATGCTTTTTTCGGTCAGCGTTTGGTCGAGCAGCGAGATGGTCATGGGCGTGGCGACGCAGCGATTCATGGAATTGCTGTCGGCGGCGATCGGCGTGCCCGCCGTACTGTTTTCGGGGCGGCCTTTCTTTCGTTCCGCGCTCAAGGCCCTGCGCGCCGGGCGCACCAACATGGACGTGCCGATCAGCATCGGGCTTGCGCTGGTCACGGGGATGAGTTTATTCGCCGCGCTGCGTGGCGGAACGCACACGTATTTCGATTCCGCGACCATGCTGATGTTCTTTTTGCTGATCGGGCGGTATTTCGATTTGCGCGCACGACGCCAGGCGCGGGCAAGCGCGCTTAACCTTTTGGACGCGCTCAGCGGTTTTGCGGGCGTGGTGGAGGGCGAGCGCATCCGCCGCATTCCCGCCGCCAGCGTCGTCGAAGGCATGCGCGTGCGGGTCGCGGCGGGCGAGAAATTTCCGGTCGACGGTGAAATCGAAAGCGGCGAAACCAGCATCGACACCGCGCTGATTACCGGCGAAAGCACGCCGCGCGCGGGGGGTGCCGGCGATGCGGTGTATGCGGGCACGCTCAACATATCCGCGCCCGTTACCGTGCGGGTGACGCGGCGGGCGCAGGACACGCTGCTTTCCGACATCGCGCGATTGATGGAGCAGGCGGGGCAGGGGCAGGCACGATATGTGCGGCTGGCCGACCGGGTGGCACGCGCCTATACGCCGGTGGTGCATACGCTGGCGGCGCTGGCCTTTGCCGGGTGGTTTTTCATCGGGGGCATGGCGTGGCAGGATGCGTTGATGATCGCGGTCACGGTGCTGATCATCACCTGTCCTTGCGCGCTGGGGCTGGCCGTGCCGGTGGTACAGGTGATCGCGACGGGGCAATTGTTTCGGGGCGGGATTCTGGTGAAATCGGGCGATGCGCTGGAGCGGATCGCAAGCATCGACACGTTGATGCTGGACAAGACGGGCACGCTGACGCTTGGGCGTCCGGCGCTGGCGGGGGCATATGCCGAAAACGACCTGCAAGTGGCGGCGTCGCTGGCCGCGCACAGCCGCCACCCGTTTTCACGCGCGATCGCAGCGGCCTACGCTGGCGCGCTTGTCGATGTTGCCGAGGTGCAGGAGCACCCGGGGCAAGGCGTGTCTGGTCGCGTCGGCGCACACGCGGTGCGACTGGGCAGCCGGGCGTGGTGCGGGGACGCGCAGGCACCGACGGGGGACGGTCCCGAAGTCTGGCTGGCACAAGAAGGGCGCGCGCCTGTGCGTCTTGCGCTGGAAGACCGGCTGCGCGACGATGCGGGCGCGGTTTTGGATAAATTCCGCGCAGCGGGCATCCGCATCGTCATGGCGACGGGGGATCGGGATGCCCCCGCGCAAGCGGTGGCACAGGCCTGCGGCATCACCGAGGTTTATGCCGAGATGACGCCACCCGGAAAATACGCGTTGCTGGAGCGTTTACGCGATGAAGGGCGGCGCGTGCTGATGGTCGGCGATGGGCTGAACGACGCGCCGGTGCTGGCCGGGGCGCAGGTGTCGATGGCGCCGGGCAGCGCGCTGGACATGGCGCAGAAAGCATCGGATATCGTGTTCATGGGCGATTTGTTCGCGCCGGTGTATACCGCGTACCGCACGGGTGCGCGCGCGCAACGTCTGGTGTGGGAGAATTTCATGCTGGCGGGGTTGTATAACGCGATCGCGATACCGCTGGCGTTTATGGGATTGGTGACGCCGTTCGTCGCGGCAATCGCGATGTCGGCGTCGTCTGTGGCGGTGATTGTCAATTCCTTCCGGTTGAGGTGGCGGGCATGAGTATTCTTTTATTTCTGATACCGATCGCGCTGGGGCTTGGGTTTTTGTGGCTCGGCGTTTTTGTCTGGAGTTTACGTTCCGGGCAGTACGACGATCTTGAAGGCGCGGCGCACCGCATTCTGCTGGATGATGACGGGCCGGACCCGCGCATGGCCAAGAAGAAGGATTAGCGCATTCCCGTGGGGCCGTAATAGAGGCCGGGCATGCGCTGTTGTGTTTGTCCACGCACGTGCACGATGCTGATGCCGACGGGGACAAGGGTGGAGAGTTCTACCGCGTCTTGATTAAGCATCCGGATGCAGCCATGCGACACGGATTTACCGATCGAGGACGGGTCGTTGGTGCCATGGATGCGGTAAAGGTCGTCCTTGCCGGCCAGCGTTTGCAGATACATCGCAACCGCGCCGAGCGGGTTGCCCGGTCCGCCCGCGATTTTTTCGGGCAGGTTTTGTTTTATGCGCATTTCCTCGGTCGGGTACCAGTCCGGCCAGTCGGCCTTGCGGTAGATACGGTAATCGCCCGCGGGCATCCGGTCGCCCTGCCGCCCCACGGCGATGGCATAGGCGCGCACGCGGCCGGGACCGATCACCAGATACAGGCGGTGCGCATGGGGGTCGATGATGACGTCGCCGGCCTGAGCCGCTGCGGTGTTGAAGGCAAGGTTGGCGGGCGACGGAACGCAATAGCGTCCATCCGGGCTTTGGCAGGCGGCAGATGCAGGCGCGGCGGTAAAAGTGGCGGTCAGGAAAGCAAGCGGCGCAAACGCGCGGCGCAGGGATTTAAACACAGTCATGCCCGGTTGTTTGCCGTAAAAAGTGCGGGCCTGTCCAGAAAAAACTGTGACGCGTTTAAAGGATCGTCTGGCCGGTTTTTTTCCAGTCCTCGACAAAGCCCGCCAGTCCCTTGTCGGTCAGCGGGTGTTTGTAAAGCTGGCGGATGATCGCGGGTGGAATGGTCGAAACGTCGGCACCCATTTTTGCGGCCATCAAGACATGTTGCGGATGGCGGATGGAGGCCGCGAGAATTTCTGTCCTGAAATCGGGGTAGTTGTCGTAGATCTGGCGGATGTCGGCGATCAGCAGCATCCCGTCCTGTCCGATATCGTCAAGGCGCCCGACGAAGGGCGAGATGAAGGCCGCGCCCGCCTTGGCGGCCAGCAGGGCCTGCACGCCGGAAAAGCACAAGGTGACGTTGACCATCACGCCGTCGCCGGAAAGGATTTTGCAGACTTTCAACCCGGCCTCGGTCAGCGGCACCTTGACCGCGACGTTCTTGGCGATGGCGGCGAGTTTGCGGCCTTCCTTGAGCATGGTTTCAAAGTCGGTCGATGCGACCTCGGCCGAAACGGGGCCGTCGACGACGCCGCATATCTCCTCGATCAGCGGCAGGAAGGGTTTGCCCGCCTTCATGATCAGCGAGGGATTGGTGGTAACGCCGTCGAGCATGCCGGTTGCTGCCAGCTCGCGGATTTCGGCGATATCGCCCGTATCGACAAAGAACTTCATTTCAGATGCGTTTCCTAGTGGTTGAAATTGTCGTTCTGTGTGCTGTCATAGCTTTGCTGGCTTGCGTCCCAGCCGTAAGGGTGGCCCAGAATCGTGTCGACGAAATTGGCTGCGGCGGCCTTGGCCGTCACGGGTTTCACGTAGTCGACGCGATCCCAGCCCTTGGATTTCATGCAGCCGTCGAAATCCTGAAAATCGGTGTATTCGGTATGAAGCGGGCCGTCGCGGGTGGGCGAAACCCAGCCCGCGCGCATCCCGTTCGACATGGCGATGGTCGATGGCGGTTCGGCCTTGCGGATCGAACCCAGACGCACCAGTTCACGCACTTCGGCGACGCAGGCGGCAAGGTCCATGTTCAGTTGTTGTTGCGCCTTGGGGCCGGTCAGGTACTGGGCCGAAACGGAGTCGGCACGTTGCCAGTAATCGGCGCGTTCGCGCACGGCCTTTTGTTCGGCCAGAGTGGCTTTGCTCCATCCGCCGGCGGTGCTGGTGGTGGAAGATGCCGGCGCGCAACCCGCAAGCAGGATGACGGTCAGGGCCGGAAGCAGCAGACGTTTCATGGCGCAATACTTTCAATCGCGATTGTTTTCGAGGGGTGACTGTAGCAATCCGGCGGGGTTCTGACAACTGGTGCGCTATTACTGTTTCCACCATGTTTCGAGCACCTGACCGTAAAGCGGGGTTTGGGCCGGGTGGTGCAGGTCGGGCCAATAGGCCCAATCGTCCTTGCCGATGGTGAAAAGCGGGATGAACAGGCGCGCGGCCATGACGTCGCGGTCCAGCGCGCGGGCGGATTTGACCAGATCCGCGCGTGTAAGCGCGGCGGCCACGGCGGCGGCGTCGTGGTCGATCGCGGGATCGCAGACACCGGAAAAGTTTTTCGAGCCTTCGTTTTTGGCGGCATCGCAGGACCAATAGATCATCTGTTCGCTGCCGGGGGAGAGCGTGTTGATCCAGTAATGCAGCACCACGTCATAATCGAAATTGGCCAGCGCGCCCGCGAATTGCGCGGCGTCCAGCGTGCGCACGCGGGCGTCGACGCCCAGTTTGCGCAGGCCGGAAGTCAGGGCGAGGGCGGTTTTCTCATCCTGCGCCGATGCCAGCAATATCTGGAAGGTCAAAGGTTTGCCGTCCTTTTCCCGGCGGCCCTTTTTTACCGTCCAGCCCGCAGCGTCGAGCAGCGCGTCGGCGCGTTTGAGGCGCTCGCGCCGCGATTCCGGCGGCGAAGGTTTCGCGCCCGCAAGGTCGGTGTTGGGGAAGATGCTGGTAATGCGTCTGGCCGCGCCGCGATACAGCGTTTCATTGACGAAATCGGCATCGAAGGCCAGTTGCAATGCCTCGCGCACGCGGATGTCGTCGAACGGCTTGCGGCGCAGGTTGAAAATGAAGCCGCGCACCCATTCGGGGCGGCCGTGGGGTGTTTCTTCAAGCACGATGCCTTTGGGCACGTCCTTGTATGCGGTTTGCCATCTGGCCGTGTCGAATTCGCGGCGCACGTCGACATCGTGGGCCTTGAACGCCTCAAGCGCGACGCCGTCGTCGCGGTAATAGTCATAGACCAGCCGGTCGAAATTATTGTGGCCGACGCGGGTGATGTTGCGCGCGGCCCAGTCGTCGCGCACGCGTTCGTATTCGATTTTCCGGCCCGGCACGACGTTGAGAATGCGATACGGGCCGGAGCCGACGGGGATGCGGAACGTGGTGGCGTTGAAATCGCGCCCTTTCCAGTCGTGTTCGGGAAGGACCGGCATCATCGCCAGAATCATCACGGTTTCACGGTCGCGTCCGGGGCCGAGATCGAAACGGATCTCGCGCGGGCCTTTTACGGTTACTTTATCGACCAGCCCATAGACGCGGCGCATGTTCGGGCGGCCGTATTGCTTGAGCATGTCGAAAGAGAATTTGACGTCCCCGGCCGTGATCTGGGTGCCGTCGGTGAATTTCGCGCGCGGGTCGAGGACAAAGGTGATCGCGGACCGGTCGTCGGGCACGATGATTTTTTGCGCGATCAGGCCATAGAGTGTGAAGGGTTCATCCCAGACGCGGGCGGCCAGCCGGTCATAGACGTAATCCAGCCCCTGCGCCGGTTTGCCCTTGAGGGTAAAGGGGTTGAGCGTATCGAACGTGCCCGCGACGGACTGGGTCAAGGTGCCGCCCTTGGGCGCGTCGGGATTGGCGTAATCGAGATGCGTGGCGGCGGCGGAATATTTCGGCTGGCCGTGCATGGCGATGGCGTGATTGCCTGCATTGTCGTCTGCGTGAGCCGCAAACGGCGCAAACAGCGCGACAAACAGGATAAGGGCTATCGCCCGCAGCATCAGGCCGCCTGCGGCAACATGCGCGCGGCCAGTTCGGCCAGCGGGGTTTCGGGGCGGGGACCGACATGGGCGATGACCTCGGACGCGGCAAGGCAGCCGAGCTGGCCGCAATGATACAGGTCGCGCCCGCGCGCGAGGCCGAACAAAAAGCCTGCCGCGAACTGGTCGCCCGCGCCGGTGGTGTCGATAACGCGATCGACCGGGAAGGCCGGGATCTCCAGCGTTTCGCCGCCGTTCAGGATGACGCAGCCTTTTTCTGAACGGGTTACCGCAATCACCCGGCAATGCGGACGCACGGATTCCAGCGCGTGGTCGAGCGAGGTGGATTGATACAGCGCGAGGATTTCCGCCTCGTTCGCGAATAGGATGTCGACGTCGTTTTCGATCAGACGCTGAAAATCGGCGCGGTGGCGTTCGACGCAGAAACTGTCGGACAGGGTCAGGGCGACGTCGGCGCCGCGCTCATGCGCGACGCGGCTGGCCTTGCGATAGGCGGATTTGGCGGTATCGCGGTCAAACAGATAGCCTTCGAGGTAGATGATCTTGCTGTCGGCGATGACGTTTTCGTCGACGTCGGCCTCGGAAAACTCGACGCCTGCGCCCAGATAGGTGTTCATCGAACGCTGGGCGTCCGGGGTGATGACGATCAGGCAGCGGCCGGTTTCAGGCCCGCCCTTGAGCGGATTGCAGAAAAATTCGGTGCCGCCCGCGCGCAGGTCGTGGGCGAAAATGCGCCCAAGCTGGTCGTCCGCGACCTTGCCCATGAAGGCGCCGCGCCCGCCAAGCGAGGCGAAGCCGGCCATGGTGTTGCCGGCCGACCCGCCCGAAACCTCGCGCCCCGGCGCCATGGCGGCGTACAGGGCCTTGGCGCGTTCCTCGTCGATCAGGTTCATTGCGCCTTTGACGATTCCATATTCCGATAAAAATTCATCGCTGCCATGGGCCAGCACGTCGACCAGTGCGTTGCCAAGGCCTGTGAGTTCGTATTTTTTGGTGGTCATCGGTGCAATTCCCTTGTTTTTACGGGTATGGTATAGACGCGATATGGCATCGAAAAGACAAAAAAAGACTCAAGTTCGGGGGCGCGATGCGCGCACGGACGTGATCGACGCCGCGCTGCGGCTTGCCGCCTTGCGTGCGTGGGATCGGGTGACGCTGGCCGACATCGCCGAAGAAGCGGGGATTTCGTTGGCCGCGTTGGCGCAGATGTTTACCTGCCGCGAGGATATCGTCACCGCCTATGCGCGGCGCGTCGATGCGGACGCGCTGAGTGGGATTTCGGGCGAGGGCAGCGAGCGCGATCGGCTATTCGACGCGGTGATGCAGCGGCTGGAGCGTTTGAACCGGGATCGCGCGGCGGTCGTGTCGATCCTGCACGGGGCGATGACCGATCCGCGCCTGGCGGTGGTGACATTGCCGCATATCGCGCGCTCGATGCTGTGGATGCTTGAAGCCTGCGGGATCGAAACGCAAGGCATGAAGGGTGCGGCTCGCATCGCGGGGTTGAGCGCCGTGTATCTTTGGACGCTGCGGACATGGCGCGGGGATGAGAGCGCCGACCTTGGCAAGACCATGGCGACGCTGGACGGTGCCTTGGCGCGGGCGGAGTCGTTGGCCGGGATGGTCGGGTTGTAGTCATGCTGTCCGCCTATAAGCGCATCGTTATCAAGGTCGGTTCGGCGCTGCTGGTCGATCAGCGGGCGGGGCGGCTGAAATCTGAATGGCTGGCATCGCTGGTTGCCGATATTTCGCGGCTGAAGGACGCCGGGGTCGAGGTCGCTGTCGTGTCGTCGGGCGCGATCGCGTTGGGCCGAACAATTCTGAAACTGCCTTCCGGGGTTTTGAGCCTTGAGCAAAGCCAGGCCTCGGCCGCCGTCGGGCAGATCGCGCTGGCCCGCGCATGGAGCGAGGCATTGGCCGTGCACAAGCATGTCGCGGCGCAGGTGCTGGTAACGCCGGGCGATACCGAGGCGCGGCGGCGTTACCTGAATGCACAGGCGACCATGTTTACCCTGCTGGGCATGGGTGCGGTTCCGGTGATCAACGAAAACGACACGGTGGCCACAGCCGAAATCCGGTACGGCGACAACGACCGGCTGGCCGCACGGGTGGCCAGCATGATCGAGGCGGATTGCGTGGTGCTGCTTTCGGACGTCGATGGGCTGTATACCGCAAACCCGGCGCAGGACAAGGCGGCGCGGCATATTGCCGTGGTCGAAAAAATCACGCCGCAGATCGAGGGTATGGCGGGCGGCGCGGCATCGGAATTTTCACGCGGCGGCATGAAAACCAAGGTCGAAGCCGCGAAAATCGCGACCGGGGCGGGCGCGGCGCTGATCATCGCGAACGGGCATGTGCGCCACCCGCTTTACGCCATGAATGCCGCGGGGAACGCCGCGGGCGGGCGGTATACGCTGTTCAAGCCGGCGCTGACGCCGCTTGCGGCGCGCAAGCGCTGGATCGCCGGGGCGATGGCGCCAGCGGGTGCGTTGAGCGTCGACGATGGCGCGCTGCTGGCGTTGATTTCGGGTAAAAGCCTGTTGCCCGCGGGGGTGGTCGCGGTCAGTGGCGCATTTTCACATGGCGACGTGGTTTCGGTGCTGAACGCGGCGGGGCAGGAAATCGCGCGCGGGCTGGTCGGGTACGATGCCGCCGATGCGCGGCGCGTGGCTGGTTTGAAATCGGCGGATATCGCGGCGGTCCTTGGCGGGCCTGCGCGGACCGAGATGATCCACCGCAACGATCTGGTGATGACGCATGACGCTTGAAGACGCGATGCGGACGATGGGGCGCGCGGCGCGCGATGCGGCGCGGGTGCTGGCGCATGTGCCGGGCGATCGCAAGAACGGTGCGTTGTGGGCGATGGCGGAGGCGCTGGCCGCCGACGCGCCCGCGATACTGGCCGCGAACGCCCGCGATGTCGAGGCCGCCAAAGATAAAGGCCCCGCATTCATCGACCGGTTGATGTTGAACGATGCGCGGTTGCAGGCGATGGCGGCAAGCGTGGCGGCGGTGACCGAGATTCCCGATCCGGTGGGCAGCGTCGTCAAAAGCTGGACCCGGCCCAACGGGTTGCGTATCGAACAGATACGGGTGCCGATCGGCGTGCTGGGTGTGATTTATGAAAGCCGTCCGAACGTCACCGCCGATGCTGCGGCTTTGTGTGTCAAATCCGGCAACGCGGTGATTTTGCGTTCGGGTTCCGATGCGCTGGGCAGTGCGCGGGCGATTCACAAGGCGCTGGTCAAGGGATTGGAAAAGGCAGGTCTGCCGCCCGCGTGCGTGTCGCTGGTGCCGGTTCCGGACCGTGACGCGGTGGGTTTGATGCTGGGCGGGCTGGACGGCGCGATCGACGTCATCGTGCCGCGCGGGGGAAAGTCGCTGGTGGCGCGCGTGCAGGCGGAGGCGCGGGTGCCGGTCTTCGCCCATCTGGACGGGATCGTGCATGTCTATGTCCATGCGGATTCAGACCCGGCGATGGCGCGGGACATCGTGCTGAACGCCAAGATGCGGCGCACCGGAATTTGCGGCGCAGCGGAAACGCTTTTGATCGACCGTGGATTCACGCAAGGCGCGATGCTGGTGCGGGCGCTTTTGGATGCCGGGTGCGCGGTGCGCGGCGACGATGCGGTGCGCGGCTGGGATTCACGCGTTACCCCAGCCAGCGAGGACGACTGGCGCAGCGAATATCTGGATGCGATCATCTCGGTGAAAGTCGTGGACGGGATGGAAGCGGCGATCGCGCATATCAATACATACGGTTCACACCACACCGACGCGATCGTGACGCGGGACGAGGCGGCGGCGGCGCGATTTTTGCGCGCGGTGGATTCCGCCATCGTCATGCACAATGCCTCGACCCAGTTCGCGGATGGTGGCGAGTTCGGCTTCGGCGCGGAAATCGGCATCGCCACGGGCCGTTTGCACGCGCGCGGCCCGGTCGGGGCCGAACAGTTGACCACGGTGCAAAACGTCGTCCACGGAACCGGACAAACCCGCCCTTAAGCCCGTGTGGTGGAAGGATTTATCCCCAGAGCCTGTGGATATCCAAGTGGATGGAAATGTGAAGAACTAAAGCGCATATATTTTTCATAGTGCTTTTCTAGCTGTTATTAAAATTGACCCCACGCAATGTATGGCGTTAGTCTTTCGGCGTTTAAAACTGCCGGGTGCGCCCTAGGTTTTTGCCCATGTCAGATACGTCTTCCGCGTTCTATCGGCCCCGTTTTCCGATCGCGCCACGTTTGCAGGACCGTCTTGGCGAGTTGTTCCGACGCAAGGCGGCGCAGCCGCGTGTGTTCGATCTTTTGGCGCAGGCGCAGAAACTGGCGGGCGAGGCGTATGAACACCAGACCGACAAGGGTTCGGACCGGACGCTGTGGCATCATATCGATGCGGTCGATGCATTTGTTGTCAAACAGTATCAAGGACAGGTTTCGCCGGATCGTCTGAATTATCTGCGTGCGCTGGCTATTTTGCACGAGGTGCTGGAAATCGAAAATTCGCAAGGGTTGCCGGTATGGACGCCGCGCCATCTGTTGCACCGCGGTTTTCCCGCAGCTTTCGTCGCCTCGCTTGACCGGCTTGCACGCAAGCGCTGGCAAGGATATCTGGTCTATATTCACGAACTGGCGCAGGATATAGATGCCGCGATGCTCAAGATCTGCGATCTTGGGGTCAATACAGACCCAGCGCGCGCGGCGAATGACAGCGCGTTGATCAAGGCGTCTTTGCAATTCAAGAAATATACGCTTTATCCCTGTTCGCTGGAATATCTGCGGGAAGTGGTGGCGGGACGCATTGATCCAAAAATCGTATCGCCCGCCGATTTTATCGTGAATTCCGGTGCCTTGGCTGCCAAAGTCACCGATTGGGACGCTTTCCGGCGGGAGGCGCGAGCGACTCCTCCAAAACCCGTAGGCTGGTGGTTTTGCCTATAATTTTTATAAGCCTGTGTTCGCCGCCTAGGCGGGATTTCTTGGCGCGTAACGCCTGATCTGGCGCGCGAGGCCCAGCGGGGTCATCAGTAAATGACGCTTGAGCGGCATGCCGTGCCGTTTTCCCAGGCCGGCCGCATAATGGGAACAGTTGTTGAAAAGCAGGGAATAAACGCCGCAGCGATGCCGGGTTTTTTGCAGGCGGCGCGTGATTTCGTAATGCGTTTTCGCGCTGATCGGCACCGCCATGGTAATTTTTGGCGCGGCGTTGGCGGTGCGGCGTATCCGGGCTTTGTCGAGGGCGCCCGCAAGCGGGATCATCACACAAGCGGGCAAGATAATGATTGCGGGCAAGAAATATACGGTGAACATGCCGAGCAGGCTGGAGATTACAATATTGCGATTGATGGCGGCCTTGCTGGTTTTGTCGAAGAAATAGCTGCTGGTCCGGTCCTTTTCATTCCGCAGTTGGATGTACGTATATGAATCGGAATTGCTAAAGTAATTCGTGACCGCCACCGAAAATTTTTCGTGCAGGCGCATGCCAGCGTTGACGGGCACATAATTTTTGCCCGGCTGGATGCCGACTATCAGGGCACAGGATTTTTTGGGTTCGGCCATGAATATGGGTTAAATGGCCGTATGCGCGCTTGTCAATTTTTCGCCAGTCTTGCGGCGGCGGTGGCGATGTGGGCGGCGGAAAGTCCAGCCTGTTCGTATTGTTTTTCGGGTTTGTCCTGATCCTGATAGATGTCGGGCAGATGCAGGGTGCGGATGCGGCAGCCGCGGTCGAACGCGCCCGTGCCAGCCAGATGCTGAAGCACGATCGCGCCGAAGCCCTGGGCCGATCCTTCCTCGATCGTGACCACGCCCTTGTGGTTTTTGACCAGATCGGCGACCAGCGCGGTATCAAGCGGTTTGGCAAAACGGGCATCGGCCACGGTGCATGATACGCCGCGCGCGGCCAGAATGTCGGCGGCGGCAAGGCATTCCTGAAGCCGCGCGCCGTAGGACAGGATGGCCACGTCGTCGCCCCGGCGCAGGACGCGCCCGCGCCCGATGCGCAGCGGCGCGGGATTTTCCGGCATCGCGACGCCAAAGCCGTTGCCGCGCGGATAGCGCAGGGCGCAGGGGCCGGAATCGTATGCGGCGGCGGTCGCGACCATCGCCGCAAGTTCGGCTTCGTCGGCGGCCGCCATCAGCATCATGTTGGGCAAGCAGCCCAGATAGGCGATGTCGAACGACCCCGCATGCGTCGCGCCGTCGGCGCCGACCAAACCTGCGCGGTCGAGCGCGAAGCGCACCGGCAGGTTTTGTATCGCCACATCATGCACCAGCTGGTCATAGGCGCGTTGCAGGAAGGTGGAATAAATCGCGCAAAAGGGCTTTAACCCCTCGGCGGCCAACCCGGCCGCGAAGGTCACCGCGTGCTGTTCGGCAATGCCGACGTCGAACATGCGGTCGGGGAAGGCGTCGGCGAAGATATCCATGCCGGTGCCCGCGGGCATGGCGGCGGTGATGCCGACGATGCTTTCGTCGCGGCGCGCGTGGCGGACCAGTTCGCGCCCGAAGACGCTGGTGAAGCTGGGCGCGTCAGCGCGCGATTTTTCCTGCGCGCCGGTGACAACGTTGAAGCGCGTGACGCCGTGCATTTTGTCCGCCGCGTCCTCGGCGGGGGGGTAGCCCTTGCCTTTTTTGGTGATGGCGTGCAGCAGGATCGGCCCGTCATGCGGCGTGTCGCGCAGATTGCGCAGGATGGGCAAAAGCGCGTCAAGGTCGTGCCCGTCGACCGGGCCGATATAATAAAAGCCCATTTCCTCGAACAGCGTGCCGGAACCAAGGGCGGCGCGGGCGGTTTCCTCGGCCCGGCGGGCGGCCTTCTGGAACGGCTCGGGCAGGATCTTGGCGATGCGTTTGGCGGTGTCGCGCGCGCCCATATACGGTTTGGATGAGACGAGGCGGGCCAGATAGCGGCTCATCGCGCCGACGGGCGGGGCGATGGACATATCGTTGTCGTTGAGGATGACGATCAGGTTCGAATGCAGGGCGCCCGCGTTGTTCATCGCTTCATAGGCCATGCCCGCCGACATGGCGCCGTCGCCGATGACGCAGATCACCGCGTTGTCGTCGCCGCGCAGGTCGCGCGCGACCGCCATGCCCAGCCCCGCGGAAATCGAGGTCGATGAATGAGCCGCGCCGAACGGGTCGTATTCGGATTCCGAGCGCTTGGTAAAACCGGACAGGCCGCCGCCCTGACGCAGGGTGCGGATGCGGTCGCGCCGCCCGGTCAGGATTTTATGCGGATAGGCCTGATGTCCGACATCCCAGATCAGTTTGTCGCGCGGGGTATCGAAAACGGCGTGGATGGCGACGGTCAGTTCGACCACGCCCAGACCCGCGCCCAGATGCCCGCCGGTCTGGGCCACTGCGTCGATCATCTCGGCCCGGACCTCGTCGGCGACGCGCTTAAGCTGGGTGTCGTTCAACGCGCGCAGATCGGCGGGGGTGTGCACGCGGTCAAGCAGACGGACGGAAGCACCGGTTTCGGCCGGGGTGTCCTGCGCGTGCTTGTGGGCGGCGTGAGGTGCGGGGGTCATGACCGCACAGGTATAATGGCCTGTCGCGCCCGCGCCAAGACAATCTTGACCGGCGGTGCAGCAAGGGGCGTAACCGGGCCGCAAAAAGGCTTGCCTTTTGGCGCGGGCGCGGGTAAAGATCGCCCGTCTTAAAGACGCCTTTGCACGTCCCCTTCGTCTAGAGGCCTAGGACACCTCCCTTTCACGGAGGCGACACGGGTTCGAATCCCGTAGGGGACGCCATTTCCTGCCTATCGTTTTGTTTTGCCTCTGTCGCCGCCTTTGGCGAGGGCTGTCTACATTCCCAGAAAATCGGCCTTGCCCAGATTGACGCCGTTGTGACGCAGGATGGCGTAGGCGGTGGTGATGTGGAAAAGCAGGTTGGGCGTGACGTAATGCATCAGATAGTCCGCGCCGCTAAACCGCCATTCGCGCCCGCCGCGACGCGGGAAGACGACGCTTGCGCCCTCGCGCCCGTCGATCTGTGCCGGGGTGAAGGTTTTTAGATGCGCGATGGTTTTTGCAATGCGCGCCTGCAATTCGTCGAAGCCGGTTTCGGTGTCGGGGTAACTTGGCGGTTCGGCCCCGGTCAAGCGACAGGGGAAAGCCTTGCACATATCGGTCGCGATCTGGACCTGTCGCGTCAGTGCAAACATGTCCGGCGCAAGCCGCGCATTGAGAAAAACGGCGGGGTCGATGTTGCGCGCGGCCGCATCGTCCGCGCCCTTTTTGAGGAAGACGGCCAGATTTTCAAGGTGGCGGACGAATACCGGGATCGAGGCTTCGTACATGCCCAGGGGTTTCGCGTCTGTCATGGTTTTTCTTTCGTTGGGGGTGTCAGGTCAGGGTGCGGACGACGACGGCAAGGCATTCGTCCTGTACCGCGTGCAGGCCGCCCGCGCGGGCGATGTCCATGGCGTCGTCGTTGACGATGCCCATTTGCAGCCACAGGCATTTCGCGCCGCGCGCCACGGCCTCGCGCGCGATGGCGGGCGCGTATTCGGCGCGGCGAAACACGTCGACGATGTCGATTGTGATATCCGCCGGGATGTCGGAAAGGGATTTGTAGCAGCGTTCGCCGAGAATTTCCGTTTCCTTCGGGTTGACCGGGATGCAGCGATAGCCCGCGCCCTGAAGCGCGCGCATCACGCCGTGGCTTGAGCGCATGGGGTCGGGCGAGGCGCCGACCACCGCGATGGTGCGGGCGGCGCGTAAAAAGGCGTTAATGCCGGGTGGACCGGGTGGGTGGCTCATGCGGAATGAGGATGGACCGCGCGCGGGGGGTGTCAAGTGTGGCGCCCTAAATCACGCGAAACTTGCGGTTTCGCGCAAAAAGGCTAATATCGCGCGCGATGAGTGAAAACACCTTTGAAAACCTTGGTTTGTCCGACACGCTTTTGCGTGCCGTGACAGAAGCCGGTTATGTCACGCCCACGGAAATCCAGACCAGGGCCATCCCGTGGATTTTGCAGGCCCGCGACGTCATCGGCATTGCGCGCACCGGCACCGGCAAGACGGCTTCCTTTACCCTGCCGATGATCGAGATTTTGGCGGGCGGCATTTCCAAGGCGCGGATGCCGCGCGCGCTGATTTTGACGCCGACGCGCGAGCTTGCGGCGCAGATCGCCGAGAATTTCGACAAGTACGGGAAATATTCCAGCCTGTCCAAATGCCTGATCGTGGGCGGCGTCGGCATGGACCAGCAGATCAGCCTGCTGCAACGCGGGGTGGACGTTCTGATCGCCACGCCGGGGCGGCTGCTTGATCTGTTCGAGCGTGGGAACGTGTTGCTCAACGATATCAAGGTGCTGGTCGTCGACGAGGCTGACCGGATGCTGGACATGGGGTTCATTCCGGATATCGAACGCATCCTGAAACTGATCCCGCCGATCCGCCAGACGCTTTTGTTCTCCGCGACCATGCCGGGGCCGATCCAGAAGCTGGCCGAACAATTCATGCAAAATCCGCGCACCGTGGCCGTCGCGGCGCAGGCAAGCCCCGCGGAAACCGTGTCGCAGAACCTGATTGCCCTGAAGGGCGGACGGGACAAGGACCGTACGCTTTTGCGCCTGATCGAGGATCCGGCCACGGGCGTCGTCAACGCCTTCGTGTTCTGCAACCGCAAGCGCGACGTCAGCACGCTGGCGCGATTCCTTGCGGGGCAGGGGATTTCCGCCGCGCCGCTGCACGGCGACATGCCGCAAGCCAAGCGCACGGAAACGCTTCAGGCGTTCAAGGACGGGCAGGTGGCGGTGATGATCTGTTCCGATGTCGCGGCGCGCGGCCTTGATATCACGGGCGTCAGTCACGTGTTCAATTACGACGTGCCGTTCAATGCCGAGGATTACGTCCATCGCATCGGGCGCACGGGCCGCGCCGGACGGACCGGGGTTTCATACACGCTGGCCACGCCGGACGACGGTAAACTGGTGGACGCGATCGAAAAGTTGATCGGCCGAGCCATCCCGCGGGCCGATGCGCCTGCGCGTAGCGGGGGCGATGGGCAGCGCGAGGAAAAAGCCGAAAAACAGGAAAAACACGAACGTTCGCGCGGGGATCGTAAAAAGAGCGCGGAAGCGCCCGCGAAGGGCGAGGGGCGTAACGTCCATGGCGAACGCCGACCCGGCGCGGGCAACCGCGCGCAGGCGTTTGATGCCGACGACAAATCGGGGCCGGGATTCGGTGACCATCTGCCCGCTTTCATGGGCGGCGGCAAGCGCTAATATCCTTAATTTTTACGGTATTTTTCCGGGAAAACCGGGCTGGCGCGCATTGACGCGCGGCAACGGTATTGCGACACTTATCCGTTAGTCTTTTGCAAGACCATATGAGGGGTAATGGGGTCTCGCTTTGCACGTTTGATGATGGGGGTTCTGTTGGCCGGTGCCGGCGCGGCGGCTTTGGCTGCGCCCGCGCGCGCCGCCGGGATTACTTTGCATGAAGTCGATACGCAAAGTTACGATGCGGAAACCGTGCTGCGCGGGGGGGCGGATTTCACCGCCGGGGTTCAGGTTGCGCAGGCCGCGCCGGATTCTCCGGTCAACTTTGAAAACCAGATGGCACCCGCCGCGATCCCCAGCGCGCCGCCCTATACCAAGACAACCGAACGCAAGCCCGTGGCGCCGCCCCAACCTGCCGGCAAGCCTGTGCAGCCGAAGTCCAGCCCGGTCGATTACGTGGCCGATACGGCGGATTACAATCAGGCGGACAAGATCGTTACGTTGTCCGGGCGGGTGGAACTGACGCAAGACGGGCGCACGCTCAAGGCGGACAAGGTCGTCTATAACCTCAAGGACGATATCGCGACGGCGGAGGGGAACGTCGTCGTCACCAATCCCAACGGCGACGTATATCACGCCCAATCGGTCGAGCTTTCGGATCATATGCGCGAGGGGCTGGTCGACCGGATGTTCGTCACCATGGCCGATGGAAGTCGTGTGTGGGCCGCCACCGGCATCAAGGAAAGCGAGCTGCGTTATAAGCTTAAAAGTGCCAGCTATACCGCTTGCAAGGTGTGCGCGACCGATCCGGACAAGCGTCCGCCATGGCGCGTGCACGCGAAGAAGGTCGAGCTGCTGCGCGACGAACACCGCATCGTGTATCGCAACGCATGGCTCGATCTGGGCGGGGTGCCGGTTTTCTATACGCCGTATTTTTCGCATCCCGACGGCAGCATAGACCAGAAAAGCGGCCTGCTTACGCCCAGTTTCGGTCTGAACAGCCAGTTGGGCGCGTTTTACAGCCAGCCGTATTACTGGGGCATTTCGCCGTCGATGGATACGACGTTCTGGGTGATGCCGACGACCAAGCAGAACGTGCTGTTGCGCAACCAGTTCCGCAAGCGTTTTTCCACCGCGTATCTTCAGACCGATACGTCATTGACCGATTCCGCACGCACCGATTCCGTCAACGGGGTCGAGGTGAAGAAAAAGGACGATATACGCGGGCATATTTTCGCGCACGGGGGATGGGACATTAACCAGAACTGGCGCGGGCGCATGGATGTCGCGCTTGCCTCGGACCCCCAATATCTGCGGCAATACGGGTTTTCTGACGACAGCATCCTGACCAACCAGGTTTTGGCCGAACGTTTTCAAGACCGCGATTACGTATTGATCAAGGGCATGGCGTTCCAGGACCTGCGTGCCGTCAAGACCGACCAGCCGGACGTCCTTCCTTATGCCGAGGCGCAATGGCTGGGCGATCCCAATGGTCTTTTCGGCGGACGATGGAAGGTCGATTCCTCGTTTCTTTCGCTTCTTCGCAACGGCAACGGGCAGGACGTGTGGCGCGGGTCGACGCGCGGGTCATGGGCACGGGAAGATATTTTGCCGGTGGGACTGGTTGTGAAATCGCAGGCCGGGGCGCGCGTCGATGCCTATGCCACCACCAACCGCGAGGCGCATGCGCTTAACCCTGCTGTATCATCGAGCAACCAGCAAGGCCGTTTCTTCCCGAACGCGCAATTTAGCGCCGGTTATCCGCTTAAGTCCGATTTCAAGTCGTTCCAGCTTCTGGTCGAGCCGGTCGCCACGCTGTACCTGTCGCCGAACATCAACAACAACTCCACGATCCCGAACGAGGATTCGCAGGATGTGCAGTTGAACGTCGATAACCTGATGGACGGAAACCGTTTCCCCGGCCTTGATCGGATCGAGGATAACAGCCACGTCGCCTATGGTCTGAAGGCCGGGATGTATAATTACAGCGGCGGGCAGTTGAGCGGCTTTTTGGGGCAAAGCTATAATTTACGGCCCGGGGACAATCCGTTTCCTGTCGGGTCGGGTCTTGAAAACAGGTCATCCGATTATGTCGGCTCGCTCAATGCCAGTTTCAGTGGCGGCAAGCATACGCTGTCCTATCAATTTCAGGTCAATTCGCACACGCTGCGCTCGGAATTGCACGAGCTGTACGGCGTTACGCGCTGGGGGCCGATGGAAGTCGACGGCAATTACCTGTTCGACGCGGGTGCGCCGGGTACGATCTATCCCAATTCGCGCGAGCAAATCAGGCTTGGGTCCTCGGTCAATCTGAACGACCAGTGGACGGTGCGCGGCGACGCGATTTACGATTTGTCCAGCGACCAGAGCCAGCGCGGGCTGCGCCGATCGATCTTCACGTTGAACTATACGCATGAATGTTATGATTTCGCGGTGACCGCCGACCGCTATCTGGCCAACGCGTCGTCGGGCGTGCAGGACACGACCATCATGTTCCGTATCGGCCTAAAAAATCTGGGCGAATACAAGACGGACGCGTTCAAGCTGAACGGCCAGAGGAATTAACCCCCTATTTTTAAACCGTTGCCGGCTCACGGGGTGTTGTACCAGCCGCCGCCGGGGCATTGCGTGCGGACTTGCCGGTTGCCGATTTGTTTTGGGGACAGGGCACGACCGGTCACGGGGTCGAAGGTGACGGGGCCCATGACCGGAATGTTGGTATAGCAGACCTGAACTTCACGCGGGCGCGGACCGATCAGAAGAACCTGGCCTTCCGGCTTGTCGCTATAGGTGCCGCTGCCGGGGTCGAAGGTGCGCCTGACCAGCGGCACCGCCCCGATGCCACCGCCCGATGGCAGGCTGGCGCCTTGCTGGATGCTTTGGCTGGAGCGCGGATACGTGGCTTCGTCGTATCTGCTGCAGCCGGTCAAGACCGGCGCGATGAGGGCGGCGGCGAAGGCAATGCGCAGGGGGGTGCGGATGGCGGTCATGGGCCCTCCTAGTTATTGTTACTGATGGTGGGAACGTTGTTATAGAGGCCGTTTGCGCCCGAACCTTTGGGTACGGTGCTGTATGTCGCATGAACGGCGCCGCTCATGCCGTTGATGAAGCCGCAGCTGATCGGGTCGACCTTGGCATTAAAACCCGTCGTCATGGACACGGGCGTTTCGACTGTGTCGATCTGGCCATTCAGGTTGATGACTTTTGACAGTTCGACCTCGTAGACCTGCCCATTCGCGGGGTTGCAGCGCTGGAAACGGCCGGGTACGCGGTCGACCACGCTACCGGCAAAGGGCGAGGCCTGACGGCGACCGTCTTGCGCGTTTCGGGGCGCGGGGCGCTCGACTTCGGCGCGGACGATGCTGGAATCCGGATTGGCGAAGCGGCTGGGGCCGGTGCCGCAACCAGCAAGTGCGAGTGTGCTGAAGGCCGCGGCGATGGGGGCTATTCTTGTTTTCATTTTTCACATCCTCGTTTTTATATTTTTGTCGTTTTTAATCCGCCGTTTTTATTGGGTGGACGGTTTTGGCGGCGCGCCGGCGGTTACGCAGGGGACGCCGGTAATACAGCGGACGTGCCTTGCGGCGCGGGCCGGGTCATCGCGCACCGCGCCGATGCCCGGTGCCGGAGCGCGCGGCGCTACGGGTGGAAGCAGTTGCGATTCGCCGGCTTTGGCGGCGGGTTTTTGTGCGTGGCCAAGGCGTTCTTGCAACGCGCGCTGATAATCCTGATGCCAGCTGCCGGGCTGGCGTGGCTGTGTCTGTGCCGGCGGTTGCGGCAAAGGCGGCGGGGTGCGCGGGATATTCCGTTGCGGGTACAGGTCGCCGCGCCGGGTGGGGGCGCCATAACCGCCGGGATTGCGCCAGTCATAGCTGGGGCGGCTGCCGTAAATGTAAGGCGGCTCGGGTAGAGTGGAGGGGGGATATGTGTATTCCCAATCGTCCCCGTCAATATCGCCGCCACGGGTTGAGCCGGGCGGGTAATCCATCGGGTCGCGCTGAAGCACGGGGACTTCGGGCGGCAGGGCCCAGCGGTTGGCGGGCAGCTGGCGCGCATCGCTGACGCCGGTGCCATAGGCGGCCTCGCCGTAAGGTGTGCGGGGGGCGCAGCCGGACATGCCAAGCGCGGCAGCAAGCGCGAAAGCGCTGCAAAGCGAACGGGAAACAGATTTGGGCAATCGTGATATCGTCATGGTCATGCACCGCAGATTATAACGCGGGCAGCCTACAGGCAAATTTTAATTATGTCAAATATCGAGTTCCTCGATATGGCCGGTTAATATATCGAGTTCCTCGATATGCGTGGCTAATTTAAATATCGAGTTCCTCGATATTCAGGGCATTCGCCTGAATGAAATTGAACCGTGCCTCGGCGTTGCGCCCCATCAGATCGTCGATCAGGGCGTCGACCTGATCGCGCGGGTTTTGGGCAGGCTCCGCGGCGGTATCCGGTTCGCCCATCGCATCCGCGATTGCGGCGGCGTGCGGCAGGGTCACGCGCAAAAGGGTGCGCGTGTTGGGGCTCATCGTGGTTTCCTTAAGCTGCTGCGCGGGCATTTCACCCAGACCCTTGAAGCGGCTGACGTCGATTTTGGTGCGGCCCTTGAAAGTGGTCTTTTCCAGTTGCGCCTTGTGCGCGTCGTCGCGGGCATAGGCGGTCACTCCGCCCGCCGAAAGGCGGTAAAGCGGCGGCTGGGCCAGATAAAGCGCGCCCGCATCGATCAGGCCCGGCATCTGGGTATAGAAGAACGAGATCAGCAGCGAGGAGATGTGCGCGCCGTCGACGTCGGCATCGGTCATGATGATGACGCGCTCGTAACGCAGATCGTCAACGCGGAAAGCCGCGCCGGTGGCGACGCCGAGCGCCTGAATCAAGTCCTGAATTTCCTGATTGTCGCGGATCTTGTCGCGGCTGGCGGAAACGACGTTGAGGATTTTTCCGCGCAAGGGAAGAATCGCCTGCGTTTCGCGGTTGCGGCCCTGTTTGGCTGAGCCGCCGGCGGAATCACCCTCGACGATAAAAATCTCGGTCCCCGTCGCGGCCTGACGCGAACAGTCGGAAAGTTTGCCGGGCAGACGCAGTTTGCGCGTCGCGGTCTTGCGGAAGGTTTCCTTGTCTTCCTTGCGGCGCAGGCGTTCCTCGGCCCGCGTGACGATGGATTCCAAAAGCTGTTTCGCCGCCGCCGGGTCGCCAACCAGAAAATGGTCAAAGCGGTCCTTGACGATCGACTCCACCAGACGTTGGGCCTGCGGTGTCGCCAGTTTGTCCTTGGTCTGGCCCTGAAACTGCGGGTCGGGGATAAAGACGGAAAGCAGGCAGCACGCCCCTTCCATCACGTCGTCGGGCGTAACCAGCCCGACTTGCTTGGCGTTCAGGTTGATGCGCGCGGCGTAATCCTTGAGCGATTTGGAGAGCGCGGCGCGCAGGCCGAGTTCGTGCGTCCCGCCCTGCGGCGTCGGGATGGTGTTGCAGTAGGAGTTGATGAACCCGTCGCCGTAATCGCCGGGCCATGCGACGGCAAATTCGACGCGCGCGTCCTTCGTTTCGACGAAGTCGGCAAAGACGTTCGGAGTGACCAGCGGGCGGCCTTCGAGTTCGGATTTGAGAAAATCCTCAAGCCCGCCGGGAAATTTGAAGGTGTCGTCCGTGGGGATGCCTTCGGCAGGGATGTCGGTGTGAAACCTGATCTCGACGCCGCGAAACAGATACGCCTTGGATCGGCACATGCGGTATAGCGTGGCCGGGCGCAGCGCCGCCTTTTCGCCGAATATCTCCGGATCCGGGTGAAAGGTGACAATGGTGCCGCGCTTGGTGGTGGCGCCCATGGGGGTCAGTTTCGAGGTGGCGTGGCCACGCGCATAGTCCTGACGGTACAGTTTCCTGTCGCGCGCGACTTCCACGCTCATGCGATCGGAAAGCGCGTTGACCACGGAAATGCCGACGCCGTGCAGACCGCCGGAGGTTTTATAGGCGCCGGCGTTGAACTTGCCGCCGGAGTGCAGGGTGGTCAGAATCACTTCAAGCGCCGATTTTCCGGGGTATTTGGGATGGTTGTCGATGGGGATGCCGCGTCCGTTGTCGGAGATGACGCACGATCCATCGGCGATCAGCGATACTTCGATGCGCGCCGCGTGGCCGGCCACGGCTTCGTCCATCGCATTGTCCAGCACCTCTGCCACCAGATGGTGCAGGGCGCGGTCGTCAGTGCCGCCGATATACATGCCCGGGCGCTTGCGCACGGGTTCAAGGCCTTCTAGGACCTCGATCGATTTCGCGGTGTAGGAATCGTCCTGCGCGCCATTCTGCGCACTGGCGCCTTTTTTCAAAAGCTCGCCCGCCGTGGGGCCAGATTTCTTTTTGGCGGGTGCTTTTTTCGCGGGGAGGGCGGAGAAGAGGTCTTTGCTCATAGTCTTGCCATAGTCCTGTGACACACTCATACTCAGTTTCGGACAGGAAAGGCAAGGGAAACCTCGTGTTTTTACGTGTGACAGGATTATGGGTGATGATGGCGCTGGCGCTGGCCGTTGCGGTGCCGCGCGCGCGCGCGCAGGCTTTGTTGCCCATGCCCGAGCTGGATAAAAGTTTCAACCTGACCACTTATGCCGCGTCGACCGACACGGCAACCAAGGAATTCCCAACCATTCCGGATGCCGGTTTTCAGGTGGCGTTGCCGCGCACCTGGATGGAACGCATGTCGTTGGGGCAGGATTTCGGTGAGATCGCGCGTTTCGACGGTCCGGCGATGGGCGATGTACGGCCCTATTTTTCGTACAAGCGCATCGCCATGCCGCGCGAGAATTCGGCGCGCATGGAACTGGTCGCCTATGCGCTTAAAAAGGGATATCTGCTGCGTTCGATCCGCGAGATCGACGATCGCAACGTCGAGGCGCTGTACACCGTGCTGAACGACAAGGGTGACAGTTACACCGTGCGTGCCCTGATGCGCGTGATGGGGACCTATTACCTGCTTGCCGAATATGCCCTTCCGACTGCGGCATGGGATGCGTATAAGGATGCGCAAACTTTTGCGATCGGCAGTTTTAGATTTTTGAAAAATTCGGACACGCAGATCGAAAAGCGTACCGAGCGCGTGTATTTTGAATCGCTGAAATTCTTTTATCCCGCGTCGTGGCGTTTTGTCGGCGAACAGGCGCAGGGCGACAACAGGGTATCGGTTCAGCTTCAATCCCGTGATGACACAGGCGTCGAATCTGGGCGCATCACATTGAACGTCATTTCGTCGCGTTCGCTCAAGGATGAAAGCGACCCCAACCGGTTTTCGGTTGATGTGCCGGCGATGTTGCGCGACATCCGCCAGTCATACGAGGCGCAGGGGTACGATCTTGGTAGTGCGGTGGAAAATCTGAAGCCGGATCTGAACATTCCTGTCGATTTCGCGGTCATGGATGTCTATAACCTGCGCCGCAAACTGACCGACTATCAGACCGACGCCAAGGCCCCGGTGACGCAAGAATTATGGATCGCAGTGTTCCGCAGCGCGGGTGCGAACCCGAAGACATATGTCGCTGAATTGCTGACGCCGTCGCGGACGCTGGACCTGTATCAATGGTCGGTGAATACGCGCGCCTTTGCGATGGTCCTGAAATCGATCCAGTGACGTTAAATCGATCCTGACGTTGCGGGCGGCGATAAAAAAGGCGGCCCGGTAAGGGGCCGCCCAGTTGGCTGAGGGGATGGGCCTCAGGAGGAGTAATACATTTCAAACTCGATCGGGTGCGGCGTGGTTTCGAAACGCAGCACTTCCTCCATCTTGAGTTCGATGTAGCCGTCGATCATGTCCTCGGTGAACACGCCGCCTTCAAGCAGGAATTTGTGATCGGCCTTGAGCGCCATCAGCGCCTCGCGCAGCGAACCGCACACGGTCGGTATCTTCGCGAGTTCCTTTTCCGGCAGGTGGTAAAGGTTTTTATCCATCGGGTCGCCCGGATGGATTTTATTTTTAATGCCGTCCAGACCCGCCATCAGCATCGCGGCAAAGCCGAGATACGGGTTGGCGGTGGGGTCGGGAAAGCGGACTTCGACGCGTTTCGCCTTGGGGCCTTCCGAGTATGGAATACGGCACGACGCCGAACGGTTGCGGCCGGAATAGGCAAGCAGCACCGGCGCCTCGTACCCCGGCACAAGACGCTTGTACGAGTTGGTGGTGGGGTTGGTGAAGGCGTTGATGGCTTTTGCGTGCTTGATGATGCCGCCGATGTAATACAGGGCAGTGTCGGAAAGCCCGGCATAGCCCTTGCCCGCGAACAGCGGATCCTTGCCCTTGAACAGCGACTGGTGGCAGTGCATGCCCGAACCATTGTCACCAAAGACCGGCTTGGGCATGAAGGTCGCCGTCTGGCCATAGGCATGGGCGGTGTTGAGCACGCCGAATTTATACAGCTGCATGTTGTCGGCGCAGTCGACCAGAGTTGAAAACTTGATGCCGAGTTCGTGCTGGGCCGAGGCGACCTCGTGGTGGTGCTTTTCGACCGGTACGCCCATCGCCTTGAGGGCCGCGAGCATGTCGGAGCGCAGATCCTGACAAGAATCGACCGGCGCAGTCGGGAAATAGCCGCCTTTAATGCGCGGACGGTGGCCAAGATTGCCGTCGGCGAAGCTGGCATTCGAGTTTGTCGGCAGTTCGGTGTGGTTAAGGGCGTAGGATTGTTCGTAGGGCGATGAGTTGAATTTTACGTCCTCGAACACGAAGAATTCCGCCTCGGGCCCGAAATAGGCCGTATCGGCCTTGCCGGATTTTTTCAGATAAGCCTCGGCCGCCTTGGCGATCGAGCGCGGGTCGCGGTTGTAGGGTTTTTTGGAATCCGGCTCCAGCACGTCGCAAAATATGATCGCGGTTTTCTGGGCCGTGAACGGGTCGAGCGTAACCTTGGCCATATCGGGTTTAAGCAGCATGTCGGATTGATGAATCTCCTTCCAACCGGCGATGGACGACCCGTCCATGAAAATGCCGTTGGCCAGCATGTCTTCGTCCACTGTCACAATGTCCTGAGTGATGTGGTGGGTCTTGCCGCGCGGATCGGTCAGCCAGAAATCGACGAACTGCACATCGTTGTCGCGCAGCACCTTGGCCACGGCGGACGGGGTTTTGGCCTTGGAAAAAATATCAGACATTTAGGACGGTCCCTCTTTTACGGACTTTGGTTGGATGGAAGAAGACAGCAGGCATTGTTCGCAAAAAATGCACTTTGGGCCAGCGTGACGGGTTGTCGCAAGCGGCAAATGCGCAAACCGATCTATGCGCTAAACGCATAGCACCTATTTAAATTTGGGTGGATTTGAATGTTTGCTAAGTAATCTTGACGATTTAGAGGCTTAGCGCGTATAGCATCGACGTCCGTTCTTCTGGATATGTGGCGACCGTAGCTCAGTTGGTAGAGCACCGGTTTGTGGTACCGGTTGTCGCGGGTTCAAGCCCCGTCGGTCGCCCCATTTTTTGTTTCCAACCATATGTTTTCATATATTTTTGTCGCTACTCGCGCGGCAAAAAAATTCATGCTGTCAGGATCGCAAAATCGCGGTAATTATTTGCGCATGATGCAGATGAACGCCCCTGATTTGTGGAAGGATCTACTCCCACGGCCGCGGGTCGACGGGCATAAATACGATCGCGGGCACTGCATCGTCGTGGGCGGCGCCAAACTGACAGGCGCGGCACGGCTGGCCGGTGTCTGTGCCGCGCGCGCGGGGGCCGGGCTGGTCACCATCGTCGCGCCGCAAGGCGTTGGGGATGTTTACCGTACCGCCGCGCCCGCGCATATCATGGTCGAGGATGAAATCGCGCATGACCGGCGTTCGCATCTGGCGGATGCGCGGCGACGCGCTTTGGTGCTAGGGCCCGGTTTCGGCGCGGATGCCGATGCGGTCATCGACTGGCTTAAGGCGCGGGGGGATCAGCGTCTGGTGCTGGATGCCGACGGGTTGATCGCGCTGAACGCACGGGCGGAGGGGCTGGCGCTGTTGCGCCCCGACGATGTCCTGACGCCCCATGCGGGAGAATTTGCGCGGCTGTTCGGCGATTGCACGGCACAGGAGGCCGCGCGCCGCGTCGGTTGCGTCGTCGTGCTGAAGGGGGCCGACACCATCATCGCCGATGGCGAGGACGGCGTGGAAAATCGCCATGCCAGCCCGTATCTGGCCAGCGCCGGTACGGGTGACGCGCTGGCGGGAATCATTGCCGGGCTGATGGCGCAGGGGATGCCCAGTTTCAAGGCCGCGTGCGCCGGCGTGTGGATGCACGGCGAGGCTGGTTTGCAATTCGGCCCCGGTCTTGTTGCCAGCGATATTCCGGATATGTTGCCGCATGTATTGAAAAGCCTGTTTGTGTAGTCAGGTTTTTTTGTTGCCGTTGTGGCGTGTCGTCTGTATTTTATGAAAAATTTTGACAGTGGAAAGTTTGTAAATGGTTGCCGTTGATGTTCGTAGTGTCGTGGATTCCGAACCCAAAAAGCTGGGTTTTTTCGCCAGGCGCCGCGCGCGCAAATTCTGGGGCGTCAATTACGCGGTCAGCGCTGCCGCCAGTGCGATCACCAGCCAGCATCTGGATGGTGCGGTCACACTTTCCGGCAGTGGCATCGAATTGCATTATGAGCGGATGCCGCGCGAATCGATGGGTTCGCGCCAGAAACTCTTGCTGAGCGTTGCGTCCGCCTTTGGGTTGGGCAAAAGATATCGGGCGGGAATGGTTTCCCGGAGATTCAACGCGCGGATGCGTGCGGTCGCCATGTGTGGCGCAACCCTGAGCGCCGGACCGTTAAAGGATGCGGTCATTGAATTTCAACGTGCGGCGCGGGCATATTATCAGCTCGATTTGGCAAGGGATTCTGTTGCCAAGCTGATGGCGGGGGCGACGACGCGGACGGAATGGCATGTCCGCAAGGCCGAAGGACTGATCACCGCCGGTTGGTCGCGTTTTCCCGTTCCGCAGGGCGCGGAAATCGTACTCGACGCGGATGGGTTGTCCCGTTTGCTGGACCATCTTCATAAAGGCGATTACAGGACGGTCCACGAGGTACTTGCGTATCTGACCGGCCAGGACACTTCCAAGGAGCGGGGGCGGAGCGTCATCGATCACCACGCCGACTGCGTACATAAAATCGTGTCGGCGGCTTACCCGAAGGTTCTTTATAGTTAAGTCTATAGCCGGGCTTGCGGAAAGCCCTTGCGTCCGGGGCCAATTTCTGGTCTTTTCGCGGGCGAAAAACGCGGGCAGCCGGGCGGGTGTGGCGAAACTGGTAGACGCGCAGGATTTAGGTTCCTGTGACTTTGTCGTGGGGGTTCAAGTCCCTCCACCCGCACCATAAACAGTTTATAAACAGGATTAAGAAAGTCATGCAAGCAGTTGAAGTTAAAAAAGAAGGTTTGAAACGCGAATACAAGGTCACGGTCCCCGCGACCGAGCTTGCGCAGATGTCCAAGACGCGTCTGGCCGAAGTCGGCAAGACCGTTCGGGTGCCCGGTTTTCGTCCCGGCAAGACCCCGCAAAACATTCTTGAGCAGCGTTACGGCGAGGCCGTAATGGGTGAAGTGGTGGAAAAGGCCGTCAACGACGGGACCACGAACGCGCTGCGCGACAACAAGGTGCGTCCCGCCTCGCAGCCCGCGGTCAATATCGACTCTTTCGCCAAGGGCAAGGATCTGGAATTCACCGTGTCGATCGAAGTGCTGCCGGATTTCACGGTCATGGACGTCAAGTCGATCAAGCTGGAGCGCCCGGTCGCCAAGGTGTCCGACGAGTCGATCGAAGACGCGCTCAGCCGCATCGCGAAAAACAACCGCCAGACCAAAAAGGTCGAAACGCCGCGCGCCGCCAAAAACGGCGACATCGTGGTCATCGATTATTCCGGCAAGCTGGAAGACGGTACGACCAAGCCCGGCATGTCGTCGGTCGGGTATCATCTTGAGCTTGGGTCCAATTCGTTCATCGCCGGGTTCGAGGACCAGCTGGCCGGTGCGAAGCCGGGCGACGAAGTCACCGTGAACGTTACGTTCCCCGCCGATTACGGCGCGGCGGACCTGGCGGGCAAGAAGGCGCAGTTCGCGGTCAAGCTGCACGAGATCCGCGAGCCGGAGGCGCCGGAGATCAACGACGATTTCGCCAAGACGCTGGGCATCGAGGACCTGAACGCCCTGAAAAAGGCCGTGCGCGACCAGATGGAATCCGAATACGTCCAGTACAGCCGCCAAAAAGTGAAGCGCGCGCTGTTCGACCTTTTGGACGAAAGCCACGATTTCCCGCTGCCGGAAGGCATGGTGGAGGCGGAGTACAAGGTGTGCCTCGACCAGATCGAGCAAGAGAAAAAATACAAGGGCGAGGGCGAGCCGCTGAACGACGACGAGACGTCCGAGCTGAAGGACATCGCCGCGCGCCGCGTGCGTCTGGGGTTGATCCTGTCCGAGGTCGGGCAGGCCAACAACATCCAGGTGTCGGATCAAGACCTGCACCGCGCGGTGATGGATCAGGCCCGCCGTTTCCCCGGTCAGGAAGCGCAGGTGTTCGAGATGTTCCGCAAGAACCAGCAGATGGTCGATTCCCTGCGCGCGCCGATCTTCGAGGACAAGGTCGTGGATTTCATCCTCGAACTGGCCGAGATCAAGGACAAGGAAGTCGCGCTGGACGAACTGACCCGCGACGACGACGCGGATGAAGGCGACGCCAAGACGGAAAAGAAAAAACCGGCGAAAAAAGCGAAAAAATAGGGAATCTGGCGATATTTCAAGAACGGCCCGGGAAGCGGGCCGTTTTTCTTACCCGGAATATTTTACAGAACAATATTTTCCGTTTATACCCTTTGCATGCGGCTCAGCCAGGTCACGCAAGATTCCTTTCGTCCCCAAGCGTTCGTCGGGGCGATCCCCGCGCGGCCCTTGGTGAATTACGTCTGGATCTCCGAGCTTCCGGCACAGGATTCGGAAACGCGGGAAAATATGTGCACGGTTCCGTTGCAGCATGTCCATCGCGCCATCGAAAATGCAAACCGGTATCCGGATGCGGATTTCATCCTGTGGCTGGATAACAGGTTGCTCGACGATCTCAGCCGGTTCTGGGTCGCATCCTATATCTATCAATGCAGCGATCACCGAAACGTCATCTTGTGCGACCTCAATGCCATTCCGGCTTATAGCGGCGAGGATTTGTTCAAAAATACAGACCACAAGGGAAAAAACCGTTCCGGTGCGGGCAGCGTTTATGTGCGCGCCGACTGCGCGCGCATATTGGTGCTTGATCACTGTCTTAAGCAGAACAGGGACAGACCGTTTATCCTTTATTCCGATATAGATTGCCCGGATTTGAAGCTTGCTGAAGCCGGGCGGGTCGTGCAGCAGCACGGAGTCGCGATCAATAGTCTGGGGCGCTTTTTCTGGATTACGTCGCACGGCTATATTGCGCTTTCGCCTTCGCGGCGGGATGTCGGTATGCTTTTTCCGTTGCTGTGCGATGAAACTATCAAGGCGGCCCAAAAAGGTGATTTGGGTGACCGTGCGTTCAGCCGATTTTTGAACCGTTTGGGGCACTACGCCATTATCAACCGCAGGGGCATACAATTACGCGCGCTTCCGCCGATGCGCCAAAATATTGAGGCTCTTCCGTATCTGCAATTGCTTGGCATCAGTTAGTCTTTAATTTATTTACATAAATATTAGTGCCGTGCTAGTGTCGCTGCATGTCGCAAAAGCCGGAAACCTGTGTGTGTTTTGCCGCTGCCGCCGATCCGTTGTCCGGCGCCGGTGGGCGGGGGCTGGTCAATGCCCTGTGGCTGACGGAAGTGTCGTTGTCGCGCGATGTAGCAGTTGGCGGGGCGGGGGTTTGCGGCGTACCGCTTGAGAATGTCGATCTGTTCGTCAAAAACGCCAATCGCTATCCCAGTGCCGATTTCATCCTGTGGCTGGATTATAAAAGGATCAACGACAACACCCGGTTCTGGGTCGGGTCGTTCGTGTATGACCGCAGTTTGCACGGCAATATCCGAATATGCGATCTGAATTCCATCCCGGCGTATGAAAACGAGGATACTTTTTCACTGGAAAAACCTGCGTCCAGTGCCAGAGCTAGTATCGGAAGCGTCTATGTGCGTGCGGATTACGCGCGTATTCTTGTGCTGGATCATTGTCTGTGCCACACGAAGGACAGGGCCTTCATCATTTATGCCGACATGGACTGCATGGACGTCGATCTGAACTGGGCCAAGGAAACAATCGCTATGCATGGCATCGCCGCGCACGATTTCGGGCACGGTCGGGTTTCGCACGCTTATATCGGGCTAGACCCCAGAGATAGGCTGGTGCGGAAGTGGTTTCCTGATCTGGCTGTGTGCGCGCTGAAAGATGCACGCAGCGGATATCTGGGTGGCGACGTTTTTAATATGTTTGTAGAGGCGCTCAGGGCAGACGGTCGCTTTGACGGGTTAATTCAGGTTAGAAAAAAATTGTTGCCGCCTCTCGGTCATCGGCTTGATCCGTTACCCAGGTTGATGGAACTGGGGATTAGTTGATGCACGGGGATTCTTTATCCAAGACATTTGGGAACTCAAATGCCGGCGCGGGCGTTGCTGTGCATTATCTGTGGATCACGCCATTTAGTGTGCGCAAGAACAAGGACGGGCTTTGCGCCATTCCGCTTGAGGCCGTGGATATGGCTGTGATCAACGCCAATCTCTACAAAAGCGCGGATTTCACGTTGTGGTATGACCGTGATTTCGTGAACGATGCGACGTTGTTTTGGCTGGGTTCGTTCGTGCATGCGATGTCCGTGCACGACAATTTGCGTTTGCGCAATTTGCGTGAAATTCCAACCTATGCGGGCAACGGGCTGTTCAATAAAGAAGACAGAAGTATACCGGGCGGCAGGGCGGGGAATCTTTATTCGCGCGCGGATCTGGCGCGTGTTCTGGTGTTACAGCATCACATGAACACGCAAGAAGCGGATCGGCAACCGCGCTTCGTCGTGTATTCCGATATCGATTGCCCTGACCTGCAACTGGGCTGGGCCGTGCGTGCGATGTCCATGGGCGGGTTGGTTGCCAATGACATGGGCGATGCTGTTTCGCATGGCTATATCGGGCTGGATACGCATCATTGCGGGTTACGCAAAATTTTCGATGAATGTGTTTCCGCGACTGAAATCCGCGCGCAGGAATGGGGGGTGGGATCCTTGCCTTTTGAAACTTTTTGGGAGCGCGCCCCCGTCTTTAACAAGGAAACCGGAGAGCGGGGCCAGTCACGAAGGCTTTTGCCGCCGATCGGTTACAGGATTTCCCGGCCGGAATGGATCGAAAATCTGGGGGTGTGTCCCAATCCAAGGGGGTTGCACGGAATCGGCGGGGGGGGTAATTTGATCGGGCTTTGAATCTAGCCACCCCAGCCGAAGGTTTTCCATGGCCCGCTTGCCCCGTTCCGAATTCTACGAAGACGTCCTGATGGATCTTGTCCCGATGGTGGTGGAAGTCACCAATCGCGGCGAGCGCGCCTATGACATCTTTTCCCGCTTGCTCAAGGAGCGCATCATCTTCCTGACCGGCGGCGTGCACGACCATGTGGCCAGCTTGATCTGCGCCCAGCTTCTGTTTCTGGAATCGGAAAACCCGACCAAGGACATCGCGTTTTACATCAACTCGCCGGGCGGGGTTGTGACCTCGGCCTTCGCGATGATGGACACGATGAACTACGTCAAGTGCAACGTCGCCACGCTGTGTATCGGGCAGGCGGCATCGGCCGGCTCGCTTCTGCTGACTTGCGGAGAGAAGGGCAAACGCTACTGTCTGCCCAATTCCCGCGTCATGGTGCACCAGCCGTCCGGCGGGGCGCAGGGCATGGCCTCGGATATCGAGATTCAGGCGCGCGAGATTCTCAAGCTGCGCGAAAAGCTCAACGGCATTTACGTCCAGCAGACGGGGCAGAAGCTTTCGGCCATTGAAAAGGCGATGGACCGCGATACCTTCATGTCCGCCGAAGAATCCAAGAATTTCGGCCTGATCGACCATGTCATCGCGTCGCGTTCCGACATGCCGAAGGCAGAAGAAAAGAAATAGGGCGTATTTCTGCCTGTTTTTCGTTCGATCTTGATTTTTAGGCATACAGTCCTAAATTAAGGAATCGTTCACCTTTGGCATGCTGAAGTCGAAGGTGTGCGGGGATAATGTGCCGTTTAAACGCGGCGGCCAAGTTCGGCGTTCAGGGTACAAGTCAGGGGAAATTTCATGAGCCACGATCAAGACAAGGCGGGCGAAGCCGCCGGGACAGCGTCCGCATCCAATGCGCCGGTGATGGCGATTCTGCCTTTGCGCGACATCGTCGTGTTTCCGCACATGATCGTGCCTCTGTTCGTCGGGCGCGAGCGTTCGGTCAAGGCGCTTGAACATGTCATGCAGGGCGACAAGCAGGTTTTGCTGTTGACCCAGAAAACCCCGTCCGAGGACGACCCACGTGCGGATGATGTGTACCGCATGGGGACGACCGGAACGATCCTGCAGCTGCTCAAGCTGCCGGACGGCACGGTCAAGGTGTTGGTGGAGGGCGTGCGGCGCGCGCGCGTGGTCGAATTTACCCCGCGCACCGAATTTCTTGAGGCGCATGTCGAGCCGGTGATCGTGGAAACAGGCGATACCGAGGAACTGCGCGTGCTGGCGCGTACGGCCGCCGAGCAGTTCGAGGAATACGTCAAGCTGAACAAAAAAATTCCGCCGGAAGTCATCGTTTCGGTCAACCAGATTACCGAGCCGGACCGGATGGCGGATACCATCGCGTCGCATCTGGCGCTGAAGATCGACGACAAGCAGAAGCTGCTGGAGACGATGTCGGCGGGGGCGCGATTCGATTCGATCCTTGGCCATATCGAGGACGAGATCGGCGTCATGCAGGTGGAAAAACGCATCCGCGGCCGCGTCAAGCGCCAGATGGAGAAATCGCAGCGCGAGTATTATCTGAACGAGCAACTCAAGGCGATTCAGAAGGAATTGAACGACGGCGAAGACGGCGTCGACGAGGTCGGCGAGATCGAGAAGAAGATCGTCGAGCTGCGCCTGTCGAAAGAGGCCAAAGCCAAGGCGCAGAACGAGCTTAAAAAGCTCAAGCAAATGTCGCCGATGTCGGCCGAGGCGACGGTGGTGCGCAATTATCTGGACTGGCTTCTGGGCGTGCCGTGGGGCAAGAAATCGAAGGTCCTTAAAGACCTTCGCAAGGCCAAGCAGATTTTGGACAAGGACCATTACGGGCTTGAAAAGGTCAAGGAGCGCATCCTTGAATACCTTGCCGTGCAACAACGCAAGGGCAAGGTGAAGGGGCCGATTTTGTGCCTTGTCGGCCCGCCGGGCGTGGGCAAGACCTCGCTGGGGCAGTCCATCGCCAAGGCGACGGGGCGTAATTTCGTGCGCATGTCGCTGGGCGGCGTGCGGGACGAATCGGAAATTCGTGGGCACCGGCGCACCTATATCGGCGCGCTGCCGGGCAAGGTCGTGCAGGGCATGAAAAAGGCCAAGACGATCAACCCGCTGTTCCTTCTGGACGAAATCGACAAGCTTGGCTCCGACTGGCGCGGGGACCCGTCCTCGGCGTTGCTCGAAGTTCTGGACCCTGAACAGAACCACAATTTCAACGATCATTACCTTGAAATCGACTACGACCTTTCGGACGTGATGTTCATCTGCACCGCGAACTCGTTGCGGATGCCGCAACCCTTGCTGGATCGGATGGAGATCATCCGTCTGTCGGGATACACCGAGGATGAAAAACTCGGCATCGTGCGTCAGCATTTGCTGGACAAGCAGATGAAGGCGGCGGGGCTTTCAAAAAGCGAGTTTTCGATCACCGACGACGCTGTGCGCGACCTGATCCGCTATTACACGCGCGAGGCGGGCGTGCGCTCGCTGGAGCGCGAGTTGGCCAACCTTGCGCGCAAGGCGATCAAGGATATCCTGATGGCGCGGCGCACCAGCCTGCGCGTGACTGCCGCGAATCTGGGCAAATATGCCGGGGTGCGCAAATACCGCTACGGCGAGGTGGAGGAGCAGGACCGCGTCGGCGTCGTTACCGGTCTGGCCTGGACCGAAACCGGCGGCGATCTGCTGTCGATCGAGGCGGTCACCATGCCCGGCAAGGACGGCAAGGTCACCATGACCGGCAGTCTGCAGGACGTGATGAAGGAATCGATCGTGGTTGCCGAGATGTTGATCAAATCGCGTTCGGATCAGTTCGGCGTGGATTACGCGAAGTTGCAAAAACAGCAGATCCACGTCCACGTTCCGGATGGCGCAACGCCAAAGGATGGGCCGTCCGCAGGGGCGGCGATGGTCACCGCGATCGTGTCGTCGTTGACCGGAATCCCGGTGCGGCGCGACATTGCGATGACAGGCGAAATCAACCTGCGCGGGTATGTCACCGCGATCGGCGGGTTGAAGGAAAAGCTTCTGGCCGCGCTGCGCGGGGGCATCAAAAAGGTCCTGATTCCCGAGGAAAACGAGAAGGATCTGCAGGACATCCCCGCCAACGTCAAAAAAGGTTTGGAAATCGTGCCGGTCACCAGCATCGATCAGGTTCTCGCCCATGCGTTGACGTCGATTCCGACGCCTATTGCGCGCAAGCCCGAATCGGATATAGCGCAGGATGCCCCACAGGCCGCAGAAAACGGGGCTTCAGACGTGATTCATCATTGACGGCCCTGAAAAATAGGCCTATTAGTTTACCCCGGTGCCGCTAGAACCGCCTAAAACCTAGTGTTGCGGGTTGTTTTCGGCACCGGTTTCACACCCAAGGAAGATGCGTGATGTTCACGCACGGGGTATGAAGCTTCTCAACAACAAACTGGGGGTTCCTCCATGAACAAGACTGACCTCGTGGCCGCTGTTGCCAAATCGACCGACCTGTCGAAAACCAAAGCCGAAGAGTGCCTGAACGCCGTTCTCGACGCGATCACCGCGTCCCTGAAAAAAGGCAACGAAGTGAAACTGATCGGTTTCGGCACCTTCAAAGTCACGAACCGCAAGGCGCAAACCGGCCGCAACCCGCGTACCGGCGCCCCGATCAAAATCGCCGCCTCCAAGCAGCCGAAATTCGCTGCCGGCAAGGCGCTGAAAGACGCTGTCAACAAGCGCTAATTTCCAATACGCCGCCGGATTTTCCAGCGGCTTTTTTATCAGGCGGCCGGGTTTCGATCCGGCCGCTTTTTTATCGGGCGCTTGCTTTTGTTTGTGGATTTTGGTTTCCTCGCGCCGGGTGATTAGCTCAGCGGAAGAGCATCTCGTTTACACCGAGAGGGTCGGGGGTTCGAACCCCTCATCACCCACCACTTTTCAATCAATGTTTTGCTGTGCAGGATGATGAGGGTTTTGAACCCCCATAGCGTATCTTCATGCGGGTAAGCCGCGTGGGCCCTCAAAGGGCCATGTAAATTCCCTATAGTCTTTGACTTTTGCGGGCCGAACGACTAAAAAGCCCGGACCTTTGAAATTACCCTTTCATCAGGGGGCACTTAGCTCAGCGGGAGAGCACATCCTTCACACGGATGGGGTCGCAGGTTCAATCCCTGCAGTGCCCACCATCGATTTCTTTCCGACCTTATAAGGCAGGGTTGAACCTGCGAACGTAAAAGCTTAGCGCGCCAAAGGCGCGCGGAGGTTCAATCCCTGCAGTGCCCACCATTTCAGGGATTGAGCAGGCTTTTGTGTTTGCCGTGCTGCGCACGGTTGGCCCTGCAGTGCCCACCATTTCAGGGATTGAGCAGGCTTTTGTGTTTGCCGTGCTGCGCACGGTTGGCCCTGCAGTGCGCACTATTTTATGTACGTTTTATGTATTGAAGGGGATTTTCCTTTGTGCTGCACTGTACATGTAGGTGATGCTTAAAAAGTGATGTTCAACTTAAAGTAGAAATCATATATCCTGAATCGCATTGTGCTATCGCTGTTCTCTGGGGCCTGAGGCATTGCATGAAGCAAAATCAAGAAAGCCAGCATTCGCAGGTGCAGGAAACCCTGGCCGAGCAGATGCGGATCACCGAGCGCGACATTGCCTACCGGAAATACCTGCTTGATTTCACCGACGATGACGTTGGCTTCCTTTTGCAGATGAAAGAGCCGATGAGCGCCGCGGCTGAGGAACTTGTCGAAGAGTATTACACATCCCTGACCGCCAATCCCGAAGTGAAGCTGGTCATTGGCGACAGCGAAACGCTTGAACGGCTGAAGCAGGCCATGCGCCGCTATGTTGTGGAGCTGTTCAGCGGGTTTTACGATCTGGAATACGTCAACAAACGGCTTCGGATCGGCAGGGTGCACAAGCGCATCGGGGTCGCCGCCAGATTATATCTTTCCGCGGTCAACCTGCTGGAATCCCTGATCTGCCAGCAGATTGCTACGTTTCCGGAAAGTCCGGCCGGTTCCAAGCTTTGTCAGGATCGCACGCATGCCTTGCACAAGCTGATGTTGTTCGACATGCAGCTGGTCTTCGATACCTATATTTCGTCGCTGGAGGCTGAGGTCGTCAGCGCGCGTCAGGATCTGGAGCGCCATGCCCGCGCGGCGGAGGAGAATTTCAACGCGCGCACCCAACGTCTGCAGCAATTGTCGACGCATGACAGCCTGACCGGGCTTTTGAACCAGCAGGCGTTTTTTGAAGCCCTGCACCGGGAGATTCTGGTGGCGGAGCGCAATGCCTGGCCGATGGCGCTGATCTTCCTTGATCTCAATGGTTTCAAGGCCGTCAACGATACGCATGGCCACCTCGAGGGCGACCGGATTTTAAAGCAGGTAGGGAACGCCATATGCGAAACGTTCCGCGAGGTCGATTACTGCGTGCGCTATGGCGGCGACGAATTCGCCATCGTCATGCCCAAAGCCCTTTGCGAGCAGGCCTGCGAGGCGTGCCGACGCCTGATCATGCGTTTCGAGGACGCGGGCAATACCAGGGGAATCAGTTTTTCAATCGGCATCATGCAGACCGGTCCTGCCGAATTCCACGATTCGGAAACGCTGGTGAGAAACGCCGACGCCCTGATGTACCGCGCCAAGGAAAAGGCGCATGCCACACCCGATCATTACGTCGAGTGTTGATTCTAGTATAATTTTTAACCCTTTATAAATCGGGCTTGCATAATCTTGCTCTATGCGTCTTCAGGACATTTGGCAGCGGGCTATGGAGTGGGCAGGCGATTACTTTGGGGTCATCGGTCCCCATGGTGCTCAGGATGCATTTTTGCTGGCCAATGGATCAAAGCCAATGGGGTTTATATTCCGCACCCTGGGGGATGAAAATTCTGTAGCGCAAAGATTGTTACAGGATGCTGTCGATGACGGGCGGTTGGTCCGGCAATGCGTGGATTTTGGCGATAGCGTCAAGATCAATGAATTTGTATCAGTCTATTATCGACAAGAGTATGAAGCCGAAGGGCTGGCTTATATCGCAGCCTTGGAACGCTTTATTAATGGTGGCCGTAAAGAAGAAGACCTTGATGCGGGCAACCGCATCAGGATGCAGACATTTCGATCCACAGAGAAAATCGATGCCCGCCATGTGGCCGCAAGACTGTTTCGCAGGCTTGGTTATAATTCAGTCACACAGTCCTGCATTTTTGAAAAATCTGTCGAAAATATTTTGTCTGGAAAAATAGGTATTGAGGAATTTCCTTTGTGTGAGCTTTCGCTTGCATCGCAAGACAAGTTAAAGCGGGCCGTTAAATCGGGGGCGTTGGGATGTTACGATTTACACATCGTGGAGGCAAAGAAAGTTGATCTGTATGCCCGGTTGGATATGGCGCATCAACTGCCTGAAATGGAAGCGCAGCTGCGCGCTCATTTGGCACCTTCTGTGGTGTTCTATGCTTTAAACCAAACGTTGGAAAACGCGGGTATAAAACCGTTAGGGAATTTGTTGGGTTATACGTCTAACGATGTCGCTTTTTTTGAGCGACGTTCCTATACATCGGGATGGCAAAGGCGGATATTAGCCTGTTTTCAAGGTTCTTTCCGTCGGGCCAGAATTGCTAAAATGAAGCGTGAGGGGGTTTCTTACGATCCCGGTGGGTGACTAGCTCCGCTTTCCGCACTGCATGGTGAAATGCGCCGTGGTCGGGGTATAGTGTTCGTTCCCGGCAGAAAGGTAAAACCATGCTTATCGGCGTACCCAAGGAAATCAAGGCACAGGAAAACCGCGTGGGGTTGAACCCCGCAAGCGTGGCCGAATGCGTGCATCACGGGCATAAAGTGCTGGTTGAGGCCGGCGCGGGGCAGGGGATCGGCGCGCGGGACGACGATTACCGCACGGCGGGGGCCGAGATCGCGGCGGACACGGCAGACGTGTTCGCGCGCGCCGAAATGATCGTCAAGGTCAAGGAGCCGCAGGAAGCGGAATGGAAGCGTCTGCGCGCGGGGCAGGTTCTGTTTACCTATCTGCACCTTGCGCCGGACCCGAAACAGGCGCGCGGGCTGATGGAATCCGGCTGCACCGCCATCGCATACGAAACCGTGACGGGCGCACGGGGCGGTTTGCCCCTGTTGGCGCCGATGTCGGAAATCGCGGGGCGCATGGCACCGGTGATGGGGGCGTTCTTTTTGCAAAAGCACAAGAGCGGGTTGGGGCGGCTGATCTCCGGCGTGCCGGGGGTGGAGCCGGCCAAGGTGCTGGTGCTGGGCGGTGGGGTGGCGGGGTTCAACGCCGCGCGCGTCGCCGTGGGCATGGGGGCGCGGGTCAGCATTTTTGAAAAGAACCCCGACCGCATCCGGTTTTTGGACGAATATTTCGGCACATCCGCCAACGTGGTCGCGGCCAGCACCGCCAAAATTCAGCATTACGCCCCGATCATGGATATCGTCATCGGCGCGGTGCTGGTGCCCGGCGGGGCGGCGCCCAAGCTGATCACAAACGAGATGCTGAAAGCCATGAAGGCGGGCGCGGTGCTGGTGGATATCGCCATCGACCAGGGCGGATGTTTTGAAAGTAGCCGTATCACCACGCATGACGACCCGGTCTATACAGTGGAGGGCGTGTCGCATTACTGCGTCGCCAACATGCCGGGGGCGTACCCGCAATCCTCCACGCAGGCGCTGAACAACGCGACGCTGCCTTATGTGCTGGCACTGGCGGACAAGGGGTGGGAACGCGCCTGTGCCGAGGATCCGGGCCTGAAAGGCGGGGTCAACGTCCATGCCGGGAAGATCGTGCATCCCGCCGTGGCCGAAGCCCTTGGGTTTGCCTGAGATGGTTCAGGGTCTGGATGGTGCGGGCTGTCTGGACATACCGGCCGGTATGGTGCTGTATTGCAGCCCGCCTCGTGATGTCTTCCAGTAAACAACGGTGTATTGCGGCGTGCCTTGATTGGCATGGAGTGAAAAGCCGCTCACATAATCGTGGAGCGCTTTTGCCAGAGCAGCGATTTCCTGCTGGGTAAACAGCGATTTCTTAAGGTTTATGCCGGTTTGTTTTATCGTGCGCAGAAATTCGTCATGGCGTTGCGGGCCGCGATCTCGTTTGACGATCAGGCCATAGCGGTCGATCTGTTCCCAGATGGTAACGGGGCCCTTGTCGAATTCATAAGCGGCCAGTCGTTCGCGTTCGCTGGCGTCGAGTTTGCCCCCGATTTTCAGGTCGTTGATAAAATGGGCACGTTCAATGCGGTTTTTATTTCTGAGCATGGGTCTATTTATACATAATAATAAAAATTATGCCAATTACTTTGTCTTTGTGCTTTTCCCTTTTCATATTTGACGACCACCCCCCTTTGATTTATGAAAACATTTATGAAGCAGCCCTATACCTGTTATGCGATTGATCTGTCCACGCGCCGTACGCTGGAGGGCGTGACCGGCGGCTATGAATTTCCGCGCAGGCATGCCACGCATATCACCGAGTTGCACGACGTCGAGGATGCGCGCAGCCTAAGACCCGTGCGCGAGGCGGAGATTTACGGCTTTGTCAGCGATAACAAAGGTATCGAGGCGTTCGTGGCCCGCATCGGCGGTGAGGCGGTGTCGCGGGACGGGCGGTATTACCACCTGACCTGGTCGTCAAACCCAAATGTTGAAATTCCGCCCATTTACCGGCAATTCGAGATGGCCCCCGACGCCGCGCCGGGCGGGCGGATTTTTTACAATGCCCGGCATGCCAACGCGATGTTGTGCGCGCTTTTCGACCAACGCGCAGGTTTTGTAAGCATGCATGAATTCTCCCAACCGATCGTGGTTGCGGTGAAACCGCTTCTGTTCAGGCCGACCCCGGAGCAGCCCCGCCTGACGATCTGATTTTTCCGCTTTTCGGGCTTAACAAGATATTGCGCCGGGGCATGATTTCCCCTATACACCGTGCAACGCTGAATTGACCGAAGCGCGCAGGCTTTCTAAACTGCCTGAACGTATAGGTTACGCGGGTGTAGCTCAGTTGGTTAGAGCGCCTGCCTGTCACGCAGGAGGCCGCGGGTTCAAGTCCCGTCACTCGCGCCATTCAGCGTTTTTTTATTTTCCGGGGTTTCCATGTCCGAGTCCCAATCGCCAATCCAAGCCGCCTCGACCTTGTTCGCATCGTCTTCCTTTCTGGCCGATTATTTTCCCATACTGGTGTTTCTGGCGATTGCCGCCGGTCTGGGCGTCGCCATGCTGATCGGTTCGTGGCTGGCGGGCAAGCAACGTCCGGACGCCAACAAGCTGGCCGCCTATGAATGCGGGTTCGACGCGTTCGACGACGCGCGGCACAAATTCGACGTGCGGTTTTATCTGGTGTCGATTTTGTTCATCATTTTCGATCTTGAAATCGCGTTCCTGTTCCCGTGGGCGGTGACGCTCAAGGATATCGGGATGCCGGGTTTCTGGTCGATGGTGGTGTTTCTGGGCGTTCTGACCGTCGGATTCGTCTATGAATGGAAAAAAGGCGCGCTGGACTGGGAATAGGACGAGGATCGAGCCATGAGCCATGAACGCGACGTCATCATTGCCCCGCATACGGCCCTGAAGCAGCCGAACGTTCCGGTGCCCGCGATACAGCAGGACGAATTCGCCGCGCGCGTGGCGCAGGAAGTGACCGACAAGGGATTCGTGCTGACGCAGGTGGACAAGCTGTTCGACTGGGCGCGCACGGGTTCGATGTGGCCGATGACCTTCGGGCTTGCATGCTGTGCTGTCGAAATGATCCATGCCTATATGTCGCGTTACGACCTTGACCGTTTCGGGGTCATCCCGCGTCCCAGCCCGCGCCAGTCTGACGTGATGATCGTGGCGGGCACGCTGACCAACAAGATGGCCCCCGCGCTGCGCCGCGTCTATGACCAGATGCCGGAGCCGCGCTGGGTGATCTCCATGGGGTCGTGCGCCAACGGGGGCGGGTATTACCATTATTCCTATTCCGTGGTGCGCGGGTGCGACCGCATCGTACCGGTGGATATTTACGTGCCCGGCTGCCCGCCGACGGCCGAAGCGCTGGTCTATGGCATTTTGCAATTGCAGAAGAAAATCCAGCGCGAAGATACGAGGATCGTAAGATGAGCGCGCGGAAATCCCCGTCTGAGGCGATGGTTGCGCTGGCCGCGGCGCTGGCGGGCCGGTACGCGGCCATGATATCGGGCCATGAATTCGCGCAGGACGAACTGATCCTCCACGCGCGGCGCGACCAGATCGCGGCGTTGCTCAAATCCCTGCGCGACGATGCGGAGGCCGCGTTCACGCAGCTGATCGACATTACCGCCGTCGATCGTCCTGCCCGGCCCGACCGGTTCGAGGTGGTGTACAGCCTGCTGTCGATGCGGCACAACCGCCGCGTGCTGGTGAAGGTCGCCACCGACGAGGACACGCCGGTGCCAAGCGCGGCCAAAGTCTTTTCCTCGTCCGGGTGGCTGGAGCGCGAAGTCTGGGACATGTATGGCATCGTGTTCGAAGGCAACGACGATCTGCGCCGCATCCTGACGGATTACGGGTTCGAAGGGCATCCGCTGCGCAAGGATTTTCCGCTGACCGGGTTTGTCGAGCTGCGCTATGACACGGCCCTGCAGCGCGTGGTGTACGAACCCGTGACCCTGCAACAGGATTTCCGCGTGTTCGACAATCTTAGTCCGTGGGAGGCGATGACCACCATGCAGCTTCCGGGCGACGAGAAGGCGACCAAACAGAAAATCGGCCCGGTCAATTACCGTGGACAGAATGCGGACGAAGACGGGGGTGCGATATGAGCGCGGCACGCGAGGTCGTGATGCTGGACGACGCCACCGGCAAGATGCGCGCGGTGGGCGACGAAACGCAGATCAAGCCCTATACCATCAATTTCGGGCCGCAGCATCCGGCGGCGCACGGGGTGTTGCGCCTGATTCTTGAGATGGACGGCGAGGTGGTGGAACGGGCGGACCCGCATATCGGGTTGTTGCACCGGGGCACCGAAAAGCTGATCGAATACAAGACGTATCTTCAGGCCCTGCCGTATTTCGACCGGCTGGATTACGTCAGCCCGATGAATCAGGAACATTGCTTCGCGCTGGCGGTGGAAAAGCTTCTGGGCATCGCGCCGCCTGCGCGCGGGCAGTATATCCGCGTGCTGTTCCTTGAACTGACGCGGATTCTCAACCACATCCTTAACATCACCACATACGCGCTGGACGTCGGCGCGATCACGCCCGCGCTGTGGGGGTTCGAGGAGCGCGAAAAGGGCATGGAATTCTATGACCGCGTATGCGGCGCGCGACTTCATTCCAATTACATCCGCCCGGGCGGCGTGAATTACGACATGCCCAAGGGATTGGCCGAGGATATCTGGGCGTGGACCGAGACGTTCGGCAAGGTGATCGACGATCTGGAAGGACTTTTGAGCGAAAACCGGGTGTTCAAGCAGCGCACGGTGGGCATCGGCGTGGTCAGCCGCGAACAGGCGCAGGACTGGGGCTTTACCGGGCCGATGCTGCGTGCGTCTGGCGTGGCGTGGGATCTGCGTAAAAGCCAGCCTTACGACGTGTATGAGAAAATGGATTTCGACCTTCCGGTCGGTAAGACGGGCGATTGCTATGCCCGCTATATCGTGCGGATGGAGGAAATGCGCCAGTCGCTGAAAATCATGCGGCAATGCCTGAACGAAATGCCGGGCGGCCCGGTCAAAAGCGACGATTACAAGGTAACCGCGCCGCCGCGCGGTGAAATGAAGATGTCGATGGAGGCGCTGATCCATCATTTCAAATTCTATACCGAAGGCTACCACGTGCCCGCGGGCGAAACTTATACCGCCGTGGAAGCGCCGAAGGGCGAATTCGGCGTGTATCTGGTGTCGGACGGGACCAACCGGCCGTATAAATGCCATATCCGCGCGCCGGGTTTCGCGCATCTTGCGGGCCTCGACTTCATGTCGCGGGGGCATATGCTGGCCGATACGGTCGCGATCATCGGGTCGATGGACATCGTGTTCGGAGAAATTGACCGTTAAGCGCGTACTGCGCTAGTTTTCGGTTTATGGCCAATCGGCAATCATTCAATCGAGGCCGGACCTGCAGGCTGGTATTCTGCGGGCAGGTGTATTTCATGCGTATGGCGTTTAATGACGCCGGCGGTTTGCAGGGTGTGGAAATGGACGTGCAGCCGCCTATCCTCAAACCCGCGCGAGAGGGATTTCAGGCATTGGGCAAGAAGATCACGAGCGATTTGGAAGCCGGGGATACTCTGTCGGACATCAAGTCGCGGTTCGTGAGGTTTGGCGCGCGTGTTTACCCGGTTGCAGGATTTGACAGCGTGATCGGTGCGGCGAGTGTTCATGACATGGTTTTTCAGGTATTGGAACGCGCATCCAGTCCGGGCGGGGACGATCCATCCCGCCCCGTGTTAAGGCTTGTGCTCGGCGGGCGCGGCTAGCGCGGCTTGTGGTCCGGGCGGAGGGTCCGGTACACTGGTGTGGCATGAAGCCAGACGCCGTTCCGCATTCCAGCGCCCAGCGCCAGATCCAGAGCATTCAGGTAATGCGCGCGCTTGGCATCTTCGTGATCTTAAGCGCGCATATCGGGCTTGCCGCCGCGTTCGGCGATCCGTTCCTTGCGCCGGACGTGCCGCGCTGGCTGGTGCTTTTGATCGGCAACGCGTCGGACGGGATGCTGGATATTTTCTTCGTCGGGTCGGGGTTCGTGATGGTCTATATCACGCAAGGGCAGACCGGCACCCTCGCGGCGGCGCGCAAATTCGCCTGGGCGCGGATCACCAAGCTGGTGCCGACTTATTGGGTGTATACGACGCTGGCCGTTCTTGCGGGTGCGCTCCTTGGCAACAATGCGGGGTTTCAGGCGCCGGATTTCGTCCACGCGATCAAGTCGTACCTGTTCATTCCCTATGGCACCGAGGTGATGGGCGATGTGTTCGGCGGCAGTCATTTATGGGTGCGGCCCGTTTTGCCCGCCGGATGGACGCTGAATTTCGAGATGTATTTTTACGCGGTGTTCATGCTGGGGCTGATGATGCCGGGGCGGCGCGGCATTGCGTTCATGGCGGCCTGGGCGTTGGCCATGGCCGCGATACGCCCCTTCGTGCCTGAAGCGTGGGCGGCGCTGCATTTCTGGACGTCGTCGACCATTCTGAAATTTCTGGCCGGGAACGTGCTGGGTTATGCCTATGCGCGGGGGGTGCGGTTCGACGTATCACGCGCGGCGGCGCTGGGCGTGGGGTGCGTCGCCTTTGTCCTGCACTGGTGCACCTATGCGCTGTTTCTGGATCGTCCGGATACGTTCGTCTTCCATCTGCTGACGGCCGCATTTTCCGGGACCATGGTCGGGTGCGCGGTGCTGACGCCGTTCGTCGAGGCGCGCAATAAGCCGCGCTGGCTGGTCGAGCTGGGGGACAGCACCTATTCGATCTATCTAAGCCATATCTTCGTCTATGTACCGGCCTATGCGGTTTTGCAATCGCTGTTCGTGATGACGATGCCGCAACGCGTGGTCGTGGCTGTTGCGTGTTTCGTGTTTTCGCTGTTGTTGGGGTGGGCGAGTTACCGGCGCATCGAATTGCCGCTGATCGCGTGGGCGCGCGGCGTCAGGCGGCGGTCATCGGCAGGGGCCTGATACGCGGCACGTAATCGCCGGGGCGCAGCGTCATCGCCAGATGCATGAAGGTAAAGACGTTGAAGGCGATGGCCTGAAACACGCCGAAATAGACCAGCGCGGCGATGCCGCCCGCCATGCCGTCAAAGCCGACGCCCCACGCGCACAGCATGAACAGGCTTACGAAAAACGCATTGCTGCCGATGGCCTGGCGCAGATAGGCGCGCAGCTCCTGCGGTCGGTCGGTGCGCGCGCGTTTCTTTTTATAGATATACACATACCAATTGAGGTAGTGGCACAGGACCAGAAAACAAAAGACGTTTTCGACCGCAAGCCCGCCCGGCACCAGCCATGCCAGCGCCAGCAGGCCCAGCGCGTGGGCGGCGATATAGACCAGAAACGGAAATTGCGGGGTTTTCGACTGGCCCAGCATCACCCCCGCGCATAGAGCGACGCCGCCTATGGCCAACGGCCCGATATGTCCGGGCAACAGGCCGGTGTTGTATGTGGAATCGACGTTGATCAGTTCAAAGACGATGAAGGCGAAGGCGGTCAATGTCTGTGTGCGCCATGTCGGGGTGGTGTTGAACAGCACGATGTCGTCAAGGAAGTTGTGCAGGACGAAGAAGGTGCTGACGAAAAACACGAAACTCAGGGGGCTGAGCACGCCCGCCGCGATGGCGAGGGCGAACAGCGCCAGAAAAAACACGATCTTGCCCGGCGCGTGGCGGTAGACGCCCGCCCGCGTCTGGGCCAGCAGGGCCAGCAGGGCGTGGCTTGGGCCCATGATCTGGGTGACCATGAAAACGTCCTGTGCATTAAGCAAAAACGCCGGTGCCAGCGCCAGTACGGCGTTGCCAAGGCGCCAAAGGCTGATGTCGGCGGGGTTCGCGGGGGCGGCGGGTTGTGTCGTCACCCCTTTAAATTACCGGAATTCGGCGCTTCGGGCAACGCGCGCGGGGTGGACACGGGGTGGACAAGCGGGCGCGGTTTGGATACAAAGACGCGGAATATCCTTCATATTCCAATAGATCGCCCAAAGGCCGCCCATGAAGCCGCGCATCGCCCCGCCAGACCAGCAACCCGAACATTTCGCCTTTGCGGATATGGCGAAGGTAAAGGCGATCATCGCCCGCTATCCGGAAGGGCGCCAGCAATCGGCGGTGATGCCGCTTCTCGATCTTGTGATGCGCCAGACGGCGGGTGAGGCGAAATCGGGCGGCGGCTGGATCCCCGAAGTCGCGATGGACGAAATCGCGCGGATTCTGGAGATGCCTAAAATCAAGGTTTACGAGGTCGCGACGTTTTATTCGATGTATATCCTCGCGCCCGTGGGCAAGCATCATATCCAGTGCTGCACCACCACGCCGTGCTGGCTGCGCGGCAGCGCGGATATCGTCAAGGCGTGCGAGGAAAAGCTGGGCATCCACATGGGCGAAACCACGCCGGACATGAATTTCACGCTGTCCGAGGTCGAATGCCTTGGCGCGTGCGTCAACGCGCCGATGGTGCAGATCAACGACGAATATTACGAAGACCTGACGCCCGCGCGGATGAAGGAGATCATCGACGCGCTTGCCGCCGGCAAAGACGTGCCCAAGGGGCCGCAGAACGGGCGCCGGGCATCGATGTCGGCGGCCGGGCCCACGACGTTGGTCGCCGAGGCCAAAAAGGCGGGGGTGGCGTAATGCTTGCCGACAGCGACCGGATTTTCAAAAACATCTATGGCTGGGAAAGTTTCTCGCTCGACGCGGCGCGGGCGCGTGGCGATTGGGACGGCACCGGGGCGATCGTCGCCAAGGGCAAGGACTGGATCATCGAGGAGATGAAAAAATCCGGCCTGCGCGGGCGCGGCGGCGCGGGATTCCCCACGGGCATGAAATGGTCGTTCATGCCCAAGCCGTCGGACAAGCCGCATTATCTGGTCATCAACGCCGACGAATCCGAACCCGGCACCTGCAAGGACCGGGACATTCTGCGGCACGAGCCGCACAAGCTTCTGGAAGGCGCCCTGATCGCCGGGCACGCGATCGGCGCGCACAAGGCGTATATCTATATCCGGGGTGAGTTTTACGACGAGAGTTCCAACGTCTGGAAGGCGATCCACGAGGCGCGCGAGGCGGGATTGCTGGGCAAGAACGCCGCCGGTTCGGGCTGGGATTTCGACGTCGAACTGCATCGCGGTGGCGGGGCGTATATCTGCGGGGAAGAATCCGCGCTGCTGGAATCGCTGGAAGGCAAAAAGGGGCAACCGCGCAACAAGCCGCCGTTTCCGGCCATGGCGGGGCTTTATTCCTGTCCGACCACGGTCAACAACGTCGAAACCATCGCGTCTGTGCCGACCATCCTGCGCCGGGGCGGGGAATGGTTCGCCGGTATCGGTCGCGATGCCAAGAACACGGGTACCAAGCTGTTCTGCATTTCCGGGCACGTCAACAATCCGTGCAACGTCGAAGAAGCCATGGGCATCCCGATGAAGGATTTGATCGAACAGCACGCGGGCGGCGTGCGCGGCGGGTGGGACAATCTGCTGGCGGTCATTCCCGGCGGGTCGTCGACACCGCTTTTGCCCAAGGATATCTGCGACAGCGTGGTGATGGATTTCGATTCCCTGCGCGCGGCGCAATCCGGGCTTGGCACCGCAAGTCTGATCGTCATGGATAAATCGACGGACATCGTCTATGCGATCGCGCGGCTGGCGAAATTCTACATGCACGAATCTTGCGGGCAGTGCACGCCGTGCCGCGAGGGGACCGGGTGGATGTACCGGATCATGCGGCGCATGGTCACCGGGAACGCGACGATCGAGGAGATAGACGTATTGCTGGAGCTGACCAAGCAGATAGAGGGGCATACGATCTGCGCGCTGGGCGATGCCGCGGCATGGCCGATTCAAGGCCTGTTCCGGCATTTCCGGCCCGTGGTCGAGCAGCGGATCATGGATTACCGCAAGCAGGCGAGGGCGGCGTGAAAAGGCTTAGCCGCGAAGGCGCTAAGGCGCGAAGAAAATGAATGTAAAAGACAAACTATCCGGGTCGAGTATCAGAAACGCTCTTATAGCGGCGGTGGTTTTTCTTTTGTTGTTTATTATTGTTTCTCAAGCTTTTAACGGAAGGTACCAAATAGCAGGCGGTGATCAAACCTATGCTGTGCTTGATACAAAAAGTGGAGAGGTTGTTACTTGTCTCTGGCCTTGGTTTATAGGGCGGGGCGAAAAAGATATCTGTGCAAGGAGAAATCCCATGAAACAAATAAATAATTAATGACTAACTTCACGACATGCCCGACTTTGCGTTTAAAAAGCAGAATAATATCATGACAGCCCTAATGAAACATAATGATATGCCAGCCGAATTGGAAATTCTTTCCAAAGAGGTGATCGACAGTGCGTTTTGCGTTCATAAGGAATTAGGGCCAGGATTACTTGAAAAGCTGTATGAAGAGGCTTTGGTTTTTGAATTTGAGGATAGAAAAATCCCTTATGTCAGGCAGAAATCTGTTCGGGTTCCCTATAGAGGCAAGATACTTTCATGCGAGTGCCGGATTGATTTATTGGTCGCTGATCAGATTGTTGTTGAACTCAAAACAATTGACAGAATAGCGCCGGTTCACGAGGCGCAAATCATGACATATATGAGATTGTGCAATGCTCCCATGGGTTTTATCGTGAATTTTAATCAGGCGCTAATCAAAGAGGGGATCAAACGTATCGTTATGAGTAACAATCTTCGCAATTTCGCGCCTTCGCGGTAAAAAATGCCCAAGCTTAAGATCAACGATATCGAAATCGAAGTCGCGCCGGGGACCAGCATCCTGCAGGCGGCGGAGCAACTGGGAATTGAAATCCCGCGCTTTTGCTATCACGACAGGCTGTCCGTGCCGGGCAATTGCCGGATGTGCCTGGTCGAGGTCAAGGGCGGCCCGCCCAAGCCGCAGGCGAGCTGTGCGCTGGCCTGCGCCGACAATATGGAGGTGTTCACCGATTCCGAAATGGTGCACAAGGCGCGCAAGGGCGTGATGGAATTCCTGCTTATCAACCATCCTTTGGATTGCCCCATCTGCGATCAGGGCGGGGAGTGCGATTTGCAGGATCAGGCAGTGGCCTATGGGTTCGACCGCTCGCGCTATTTCGAATCCAAGCGCGCGGTCAAGGACAAGGATTTCGGGCCGTTGATCGAAACCAACATGACGCGCTGCATCCAGTGCACGCGCTGCGTGCGTTTTGCGACCGAGATCGCGGGGGTGGACGATCTGGGGTTGCTCAACCGCGGCGAGGACGTGGAAATCGGCACCTATGTCGGCAAGGCGATCGAAAGCGAGCTTTCGGGCAATCTGGCCGATGTGTGTCCGGTGGGCGCGCTTTTGAACAAGCCGAATTCGTTCCGCGCGCGGGCGTGGGAACTGGCGCGGACAGATTCGATCGACGTGCTGGACGCGGTGGGGTCGAACATCCGCGTCGATACGCGCGGCAACGAGGTCATGCGCATCCTGCCGCGCCTGAACGAGGCAGTGAACGAGGAATGGCTGGGCGATAAGTCGCGCTATGCCTGCGACGGGCTGAAATACCAGCGTCTGGACCGGCCCTATATCCGCGAGCAGGGAAAGATGCGCGCGGCGACATGGGACGAGGCGTTCTTGAAGGCGGCGGAGGCGATCAAGGCCGTTTCCGGCGGCCAGATCGCGGCGCTGGCCGGCGATTTGGCGGATGTCGAGGCTGTATACGCGTTGCGCGACCTGATGCGCGGCATGGGTGCCGGGATGATGGATTGCCGCGTCGACGGAGCGCGGATCGATGTCGCGGGCGCGGCGGCCGGGTGGCGGTTCAACACCACCATCGCGGGGCTGGAGCAGGCGGACGCGATCGTGCTGGTCGGGACCGACCCACGCAAGGAAGCGCCGATCGTCAACGCGCGCATCCGCAAGGTCTGGATGACCAAGCGCATCCCGGTCTACGTGATCGGGCAGGCGCTGGATTTGAATTATCCCTATACGCATCTGGGCACGGGGGCGGAGGCGCTGGCGGCGCTGGACATCAAGGCGGAGAAACCCGCGCTGATCCTCGGCATGGGGGCGCTGATGGGCGAGGACGCGGGCGCGGTGCTGGCGCTTGCGCGGGCCAAGGCGAAAATCGCGGACGGCTGGAACGGCTTCAACCTGCTGCATACCGCCGCCGGGCGCATGGGCGCGCTAAGCATCGGGTTCGTGCCGCCGGGCGGGCAGTTCAGCAAAAAGGGTATCAAGCTCTGGTATCTGATGGGCGTGGACAATCCGGACGTGTTTTCGCACATGATCGGCAAGGATGATTTTGTAATTTATCAAGGACATCACGGCGACGCGGGCGCGGCACGGGCGGACGTGATTTTGCCGGGCGCCGCCTATACCGAAAAAACGGCGCTGTATATGAACACCGAAGGCCGCGTACAGACCACGCGCGCGGCGGTGACGCCGCCGGGCATGGCCAAGGAAGACTGGAAAATCGTGCGCGCGTTTTCGGAAGTGCTGGGCCAGACGCTTGTGTACAACACGCATGCCGAGCTGCGCGCGCGCATCGCGGGCGAGTTTCCGGCCTTTGCCGCGGTGGGCGAGATTACGCCCGTCGCATGGGGCGATTTCGGCGCGGCGGGGGCGGCCAAAACGGCCATATTCGCAAGCCCGGTCGGGAATTATTACCAGACCGACCCGGTTTCGCGGGCCAGCCCGACCATGGCGCAGTGCGTCGCCGCCTTTACGGCGCAAACCAAAGCCAGGGCCGCATAGGAAAAAGAAAACCGTCCCGCTGCGGACCCGCATCCTGCTATACTGTGCGGGATGAACATTCTTTACATCGACCATTACGCCGGGTCGCCGGTGCTGGGCATGGAATACCGGCCCTATTATCTGGCGCGGCAATGGGTGCGCATGGGGCACCGGGTGCGGATCGTTTCCGCGTCCTATGCACATACAAGGTTGCGCCAGCCCCGGATGCGCGGGGTGATCGACCGGCAGGGCTATGACGGGATCGAGTACATCTTTTTGCGCACGCCCGCCTATCAGGGCCATGGGTGGCGGCGCGTCCTGAACATTCTGGCGTTCGTGGGCCAGTTATATCTGCGCCTGCGCCACGTGGTGCGCAATTTCCGGCCCGATATCGTCATCGCGTCGTCGGCCTATCCGTTCGACATGGGGCCGGCGCAGTTGATCGCGCGCGCGGCGGGGGCAAGGCTGGTTTACGAGGTCAGCGAGCTGTGGCCGGATTCGCCGATGGAAATATGGGGCATCAAGCCCACGCATCCCTTCATGCGGCTTGTGCGTTGGGGCCAGCGGCGGGCGTGCCGTGCGGCCGATGTTGTGATTTCGCCGCTGCCGGGGGCGGAGGCTTACCTGAAGGATTACGGACTTGCGCCCGGTAAATTCACGGTCATCCCCAACGGCATCGAGCCGGAGGAATGGGAAGATCCGGCGCAGGACGGGCACGGCATAGACGGGCTGGTGCAGGCGGTGATCGACCGGTTCCGCGCGCAGGGGCGAATGATCGTCGGGTATGCGGGCGCGCATGGCGAAACCGGCGCGCTTGAAGTCCTGGTCGAGGCGGCGGCGTTTTTGCGCGACCGCAAGATCGCATTCATCTGTATCGGCGACGGGCCTTACCGCGCGCCGCTTGCGGATTTCGCCGAGGAAACCAATGTCGCCGACGTGTTCGTTTTCGCGGGGCCGCTGCCCAAGCGGCAGGTGCCGCGTTTCCTGCGGCAGATGGACGTTCTGTACATGGGGGCGAGGTCGCTGGCCGTGTATAAATACGGCGTTTCGTTCCACAAGATTTACGATTACATGATGGCGGGCAAACCCATCGTCATGGCGGTGGATACCGGGAACGACATGCTGGCGGATTCCGCGTGCGGTATTTGCGTGCCCACGGGTGACCCCAAAGACGTGGCGTCGGCGCTGGTCAAATTGCTGGAAATGGATCCGCAGGAACGCAACCTGAAAGGGCTGGAGGCGCAGACGCATGTCCTGCTGCACAACGCCTATCCCGTCCTTGCCCGCAATTTCCTTGAAGCGGTTGGGAACGTAGCGATTTAGGGTCAGGACTCATTATTAATGTCATGGATTACGCGCTTTGGCTTCGCGCGCTTGCGGGTGACATGGTTTGGCGCACCCTTGCGGGTGACATGGTTTGGCGCACCCTTGCGGGTGACATGGTTTGGCGCACCCTTGCGGGTGACATGGTTTGGCGCACCCTTGCGGGTGACATGGGAAAAGGGTGTCTGCCGCGTCAAAGGGCCTTGCCGGGGAAACCACCCCGCCTTCGGCTCTTTTCCTTGCATCCATCCCTTTCCCATGTCACGCAATCTCATGAGGTTAATGGCTCCTGACCCTAATCCTGCGGGTTGATACCGTAGTTTTTAAAAATTTCCGCTTCGATGCCGAAGTTCTTGACGTTCTCGATCCCCTGATCGAGCAGGGTTTTCAGGGGCAGACCGTCCGGGCCCTGCAGCACGCTGAACGCGTTGGGAATGTCGGCGACGGGAATATCCGGCTCAACCCGTTGCAGCGCATCCGGATTGGATTTCAAATATGCCGCCATCGTGAAATCGTCGTTGATCAAGGCGTCCGCCTTGCGCGTGACGACATCCATCATCATCTGCGACGGGTCGGCGTTCATGGCCAGTGAAAGCCGCTTTGCCTTCGGGAAGCGCATCCCGATCACCGAGCCGGAAAGGTCGCCATCGACGATAGTAAAACGGATATTGTCCGCGTTCAGTTTGTCCATGCCTTCTTTCAGGCGCGGGTCGCCCTTGCGCATATAAATGCGGAAAGGGAAGCGCGCGATGGGCCGGGTATAGAAAACATACCGCGCCATGGCCGGGACCAGAGGCCCGTCGGCGGAGCAAATCGCGTCGATGGTCCCGGTGCGCAGTTCCTCGACCTGCTGGCCGGGCGGGACCTCGCGCACCCAATCGATTTTAAGCCCCAGCGTCTTTGCGACGGCCTCCATATATTCGTAATTCATTCCGGAGAGAGCCCCTGTGTTCGGATCGACCTGCATCATCGGCGTCCAGACCAGATAGCCGCAGCGTATGGTGCCGGTACGCTGGACGCGCTGATAGGCGCTCTCGGCATTGGCCGGTGTGCAGAAACCCCATAAAACAGGGGCCAGAAGCAGGATCAGGAAAAATCTTTTCATGGGGGCAGTGTTTGCCGGACGGGGCGCTGGCCGCCATAAAAAAGTATAAAATCGTACAAAAATTGAATATAATTCAATTATGAGCCTTAAGCCTGAGATTTTATCCATCCGGCAAATCCGTGCCGCACGTGCCCTTTTGGGCTGGAGCCAGCGCGATCTGGCGCGGACATGCGCTCTTTCGGTGACCGCAATGAACAATATCGACCGCGGGTTGGTGACGCCGCGGGCGGGCACGCTGAAGAAGATCGCGGCGGTGCTGGAGGGCGAGGGCGTCGAATTCACCGAAGGCGAAGGCGTGCGCATGGCCGGGGAGGTTTTGCGCACCGAGGTGTTCGAGGGGCGCGACGCGTTCGAGCGGTATTGCCGTCGTCTGGTTGATACGATGCGGCGCGAGGGAGTGGGCAGCATCAACATACTGGCGGACGAGGGGGTGTTGATCGATTCCGCGCGGCGGCTGCATTACTGGCTGTATGCGACCACGCGCAAATACGGGCTGTTCGAGAAGATCATGGTGCCGGAGGGCACGAAGGATCATTACGGCCCGCCGGAATGTTCGGAATACCGCGCCATTCCCAAGGCGCTGACAAGCGGCGTGCCGATTTCGGTGTTCGGCGACAACGTGGCGTTCGTGTTGTTGAAAAAGGTCATTCTGGTCGAAAGTCCGACGCTGGCCGAAGCCTATCGCAACCAGCTTGCGCAGTTCTGGGCAATGGGCAAGGCGATCAAAGGCGGCAAATGTCTGTTTTATGAGGATGAAAAACGCTTTGGTGCGTTGAAAAGCTGAAAAACCCCCTTAAGCGCGGGCGGGCTTCATGCTAGAAAGTCACGCTATGAGCTTTATGGATTTCTGGGCCGGCTACGGCCAGCCGCTTTTGTTCATCGTGTTGCAGATACTGGCTTTTGTCGTGCCGCTGCTGGTCGGCGTGGCCTATCTGGTCTATGCCGAGCGCAAGGTGATGGGCGCGATGCAGTTACGGCAAGGGCCGATGACGGTCGGGCCGTTCGGCCTTTTGCAGACCTTCGCCGACGCGATCAAGCTGTTTTCCAAGGAGCTGGTGCTGCCGACGCAGGCCAGCAAGGGTGTGTTCCTTTTGGCGCCTTTGCTGACGCTTTCGCTTTCGCTGGTGGCGTGGTCGGTCATTCCGGTTTCTTTCGGTTGGGTGATCGCGGACATCAATGTCGGCGTCCTTTACCTGTTCGCGGTTTCGTCGATGGGGGTTTACGGCGTGCTGATGGCGGGCTGGGCGTCCAATTCCAAATACGCGTTTCTGGGCGGGATGCGTTCCGCCGCGCAGATGGTCAGTTATGAAGTGTCGATGGGTTTGGTCATCGTGTGCGTGCTTTTATGCACGGGGTCCTTGAACCTGACCGACATCGTGATGACGCCGCGTCCGTGGTGGATGAATCTGATGCTGTTCCCGATGTTCGTGGTGTTCGTGGTGTCGATTTTGGCCGAGTGCAACCGCGCGCCGTTCGACCTGCCGGAGGGCGAGTCCGAGCTTTCGGGCGGGTTTCTGGTCGAATATTCCGCCGCCGCCTTCATGCTGTTCTTTCTGGCCGAATACGCCAACATGATTTTAATGTCGGCGATCGCCACCATCCTGTTTCTGGGCGGGTGGCTGCCGCCCTTCGGCATCGCGGCGCTGGGCTTTGTGCCGGGCATCGTGTGGTTCGTGCTCAAGGTCGCGTTCATCCTGTTCATTTACATCTGGGTGCGGGCGACGTTGCCGCGTTACCGCTACGACCAGTTGATGCGTCTTGGGTGGAAGGTGTTCTTGCCGTTCACGCTGGTCTGGGTGCTGGCGATGGCCGGGGCGCTGATCTATATGGATGCCTTGCCGAACGTGCAGTAACTTCTTGCCATAACGGAAAAACCGCTCTTAGATTGTTCAAAAGCTGCGCCGGGCCATCGTGCCGGCGAAAGATTTATAAATTTTTGAACAGGGGTTTTTAAGTTTTATGCCTTCACCGTTTTTCACGGCGTGCAATCCTTTGCCGGCCATCGTCGATGCTGCATGTTCGGTGTCGCTGCATTTTCAGATGGCCGTGCGGCGCAATGTGCAAGGAACGTTGCCGCAAGCGCTCAGGTTCATGCAGGATGTTTTCGAGCGCGCAGGCGGCATCGTGATGGGGGAAACCCATGGTATGTATAGCCACGCTGAATTCATCGAGGCTTTCATTCCACATGCGGCATCGGTGGGCGCGGACAGGCTGTATGTCGAGATGTTTACCCGTGGGCAGCAGCAATATCTCGATCAGTGGCAGGATGGCGGCGATCGGGGCGCGTTGGCCTGGCTTTTGAATCACCTGCCTGCACATTCCGAGCGTATGCGGCTTTATTACCAGCGCATCATGCATGCGGCGCATGAAAATGGGTTGCGCGTCGTGGGGGTGGAGCCTGATAGCAAGCCCGTTTTTTATCCCGGCACCAATCTGTTCATGCGCAATATGATGTGGGAGAACGCGATTCTGGCCGATCAGAATGGTAAGTCTTGCCTACGGCCGTTCATGCTGGTTTGCGGGGCTTTTCATCTTGATCCGTATCGTTGCGCGCACGGGCGCCCCATCCATGACATGCTGAGGATTGCCGGGGTGCGTCTGGGAACGGGGCGCCCCTGTCTGGTGCCGCCGTTGAAGTCGGGGAATGCCGCCTATATGAGCGTGCCTCGCCATCCAGAGCAACCGCCTTTGATGCCGGTTCCTCGATGCGATGCCGGACTTCGTGTCGGAATTTGATTTCCTGTTGGTGCCTGTTGATTTGAGGCTGCAATTCACATAGGTTTTGCACGCATGGCTTTTCTTGATCGCACCGCCCGTTCGTTTTCCCTGTACGAAATCGTGCGCGGGATGGCGTTGACGTTTTCATACATGTTCCGGCAACGGGTGACGCTGAACTATCCGTTTGAAAAGGCCCCCCTTTCCCCCCGGTTTCGCGGCGAGCATGCATTGCGCCGCTATCCCAACGGGGAGGAACGCTGCATCGCGTGCAAGCTGTGCGAGGCGGTGTGCCCGGCGCTGGCCATCACCATCGAGGCCGAACCGCGCGAGGACGGCAGCCGCCGTACCACGCGTTACGACATCGACATGACCAAGTGCATTTATTGCGGGCTGTGTCAGGAAGCCTGCCCGGTCGATGCGATCGTCGAGGGGCCGAATTTCGAATACGCCACCGAAACCCACGAGGAGCTGCTGTATACCAAGGAACGGCTGCTGGCCAATGGCGACCGGTGGGAGGCGCAGATCGCGCGCAATCTGGAGGCGGAAGCGCCGTACCGGTAAAAATTTACATAAGCTTTGAAATCTGATTATAGTCCCTTCATGCATTCAATAAAGTTATCCGGGTATCTGCGCGCGGCGGCGGGCAATCAGGTGGCGAAAGCCCCAAAAGGGGTGGAAATCATTGATCGGGCGCTGTTGGTCGGCGCGCTGCGCGATCCGGCGGATCCTAAGCAACTCGGCCTTAACGATTATACCTATATGGGTGATATCCAGCGGCAATTGCCAGAGGCGGGGGCGGTGCTTTCGCCGGATGCAGAATTGTTGCTGTGCACAGGGCCGCGTCAGGATTTTACCGCAGTTACCGCGCCGGTGGCGCCTTTGGTCGTGTTTTGCAGATTGTGTTTCGATCCTGCCCGCAGACATCGGCGGCGCGTGCTTGATCCGCTTGCGTGCTGGCAAAGCCCGTGCGCGCAAGACCCGGCGGCGTGGCGCGGTGCGCTGGAGCGCAGCGGGGCGCGCTGGGCGTTCAACGTGCACCGCGATGAAATCGAGCTTCCGACAGATTTTCTGGCTGCTGCGCCGTTCGCGTTAAAGGGGCGCTATCGCGCGGGCGAGAACCGCTACGACCTGCTTATCCGCCAGCCGGCTTAAGCGGCTGGGCCGTACGGCCCGAAAAACCGTCGAACGGGATGTGGAAGTTGACGGTCAGGCTGTTCTTGCCGGGGTTTTGTTTTGCGCCTATGCCCGCATTGGACATGTGGCTGAGGGCGATGCCCATGCGGTTGCCGGCCGGGAATTTGATTCCGATTTCAATCTGGTGCCGGAATTCCAGCCCCGTGGGCGGGTTCATATTGCGCCACGAATATTCATAAACACCATCGTCGAAATAGCCCGCCCCGGTCTGGAGCGCCATGTAGACCAGATCGCGGTAAAGGTTGAAATCAGTTTGCAGGCCACCGCCGAACCAGCCCACCGCGCCGGAGATGAATTCGGCCCCGACCCACGGGTAAAACCGCCACAGGACCGGGTGCGCGGCCATATGCCATTCGGCGCGGAATTCTGTCATGCGCTGAAAGTCGTCGGCATCGTCCACATTGTGCAGTCCACCGCCGAAGACGATGCGGTCGCTTGCCGTATTGTCCGCAAACACAGGCGCGGCATGGCAAAAACAGGCAAACAGGGCGAAGAACAGGCAAATATGCAGGCGCGGCATCGGAAGGTACCCTAATCATGGGTTTAGGCCCTTGTCTATCCACGTTTTTTTCGCGGGCGGCGCTTGCATGGGGGCGGCGCACGGGGTAAACAGAAGGCGTCTTTTTCACGGACGCTCTGGGATTCAATGATCGCGGCAATTTCCTTTTATCTGTTCGCCTTTGTGCTGATATTAAGCGCGCTTTTGGTGATTTCCGCCAAAAACCCGGTGCATTCGGTGCTGTTCCTGATACTGGCGTTTTTCAACGCAGCGGGGCTTTTCGTCCTGCTTGGGGCGGAATTCGTGGCCTTTATCCTTGCCATCGTCTATGTCGGCGCGGTCGCAGTGCTGTTTTTGTTCGTGGTCATGATGCTTGATATTTCGTTCGTCGAGCTGCGGCGCGGGGCGATGCAGTATGTGCCTCTCGGCATCGCGATCGGCGCGGTCCTGCTGGGCGAGATGGGGTACATGATGTACGCGTGGGAGGTCACGCCCGCCGCCATCGGCAATATTCAGGCGGCGGTGCCGCACGACGTTTCCAACACCCACGCGCTGGGGCGCATCCTGTATACGCAATATGCGCTGCCGTTCCAGATCGCGGGGCTGGTGCTTTTGGTCGCGATGATCGGGGCGATCGTCCTGACCTTGCGTGTGCGCGGGGGCGTGCGGCGCCAGAAAGTGGCGGATCAGGTTGGCGTGCGGCGTTCCGACGTCGTGGAGTTGCGCAAGGTGCAAAGCGGGCAGGGGGTTAATCTGTGATGGCCATCGGGATCACGCATTATCTGATGCTGGCGGCGATTTTGTTCGTGATCGGCGTGTTCGGCATATTCCTCAACCGTAAGAACGTCATCGTCATTTTGATGTCGATCGAATTGATGCTTCTGGCCGTGAATATCAACTTCGTGGCGTTTTCCGCCTATCTGGGCGATCTGGCCGGGCAGGTGTTCACCATGTTCGTCCTGACCGTCGCGGCGGCCGAGGCCGCCATCGGCCTTGCCATTCTGGTCACGTTCTTCCGCAACAAAGGCTCGATCGCGGTCGAGGACCTTTCAAAACTGAAGGGATAGCGCCGTGGACGATACTTCCATGCTGCTCGACATTGCTCCGGTCTTTCTGCCGCTGATCGGTTTTTTGATCGCGTTCCTGTTCGGCAAGCGCATCGGGGATGGCGGCGCGCAGCTTGTGACCTGCGCCGGGTTGATCGCCGCTGCGGCGATTTCGGTCTGGCTGTTCATCGACGTCGCGATGCTGGGGCATGTGCGCACGCACGAGGTCATGCCATGGATTTCGTCGGGTGACGTCAATGTTTCGTGGGGCGTCCGGCTTGATACATTATCGGTGGTGATGATGTGCGTGGTGACCGTCGTTTCGGCCTGCGTGCATGTCTATTCGGTCGGGTACATGCATCACGATCCGCATCAGGCCCGGTTCATGAGCTATCTGTCGCTGTTTACCTTTGCGATGCTGATGCTGGTTACGGCGGACAATCTGGTCCAGCTGTTCTTCGGCTGGGAGGGTGTGGGTTTGGCGTCCTATCTGCTGATCGGGTTCTGGAACCATAAACATTCCGCCAACGCGGCGGCGATGAAGGCGTTCATCGTCAACCGGGTTGGCGACCTTGGCCTTGCGCTGGGTATTTTCGCGTCCCTTGTGCTGTTCGGGTCGTTGCAATACGACGCGATTTTCGTGCAGGTGCCGGCGATGAAGGGCGTGACGCTGCACTTTTTGGGCATGGATGTATCGGCGCTGACGCTGATCGGATTGCTTTTGTTCGTCGGGGCGTGCGGGAAATCGGCGCAACTGGGTCTGCATACATGGCTGCCGGACGCGATGGAGGGGCCGACCCCCGTTTCCGCCCTGATCCACGCCGCGACCATGGTGACGGCGGGGGTGTTCCTGATCTGCCGGATGAGCCCGATATTCGCCTATGCGCCGGAGGCGTCGATGGTCGTGACCTATGTCGGGGCCGCGACCGCGATCGTGGCCGCGACCATCGGCATGACGCAATTCGACATTAAGCGCGTCATCGCCTATTCGACGATGAGCCAGCTTGGATACATGTTCTTCGCCGCAGGCGTCGGCGCCTATGGCGCGGCGATGTTCCACCTGATGACGCACGCCTTCTTCAAGGCGCTGTTGTTCCTGGGTGCCGGGTCGGTGATCCATGCCATGTCGGACGAACAGGACATGCGCCGGATGGGCGGTATCTGGCGGCTTATTCCGGTGACTTACATCCTGATGTGGGTCGGGTCGCTGGCGTTGGCCGGGATTCCGTTCTTCGCTGGGTATTACTCCAAGGACATGATTCTGGAATCCGACTTCGCGGTGCATACGCGCGCGGGTTTGTTTGCCTTTGAAATGGGTGTGGCGGCGGCGTTTTTGACCGCGTTCTATTCATGGCGGTTGTTGCTGATGACATTCCACGGCGCGCCGCGCGCCGATCATGACACGATGCACCATGTGCACGAATCGCCGCGGATCATGCTGATCCCGCTATACGTGCTGGGCTTCGGCGCGGTGTTCGCGGGGGCGATCTTTTTCCCGCTGTTCGTGGGCGAATATCACGTCAATTTCTGGGGTGCATCGATTTTGACGCGCGGGGAAGACGTGCTTGAGGCGGCGCATCACGTGCCGCACTGGGTGCCGTTGCTGCCGCTTGTGCTGGCCGTGTCGGGTATCGGGCTTGGGTATCTGTGCTATTTGTGGAAGACGGATCTGCCGGGCGTGTTCGTGCGCATGTTCCGCCCGGTCTACAAGCTGTTTTACAACAAATGGTATTTCGACGAGCTGTATGACGCCTTGTTCGTGCGTCCGGCATGGGCGCTGGGGCGCGGCTTCTTCAAGGGCGGCGACCAGGCGGTGATCAACGGGCTTGGGCCGGACGGGCTGGCGGCGCTTTCGCGGCGCGGCGCGGGCGCTCTTTCGGCGCTGCAAAGCGGGTATGTCTATCAATACGCCTTCGTCATGATCGTCGCGGTCGTGGCGTTGATGGCGTGGCTGCTTTTGAAAATCATGGGGACGATGTAATGGCACCGAGCGGTTTGCCCCTGTTGTCGTTGATGACGTTCCTGCCGTTGGCGGGGGCGGTGGCCGCGCTGCTTGTACGCGGGGAAAATGCCGGGCGCGGCGCGCGGGCCATCGGGCTTGCGGTGTCGTTGGCGGTTTTGGCGCTGGCCTGCGTGATGATGGCGGGGTTCGACCCGGCGCGTGGCGGGTTTCAGTTCGTCGAAAAGGTCATGTGGCTGCCCGCTTTGGGGTTGACCTATCACGTCGGGGTGGACGGGATTTCGGTGTTCTTCGTGCTGCTTTCGGCGTTGTTGACGCCGGTGTGCCTGCTTGCCTCGGCGCAGTCGGTCGGAAGCCGGGTGCGGGAATACGTGGCGGCATTTCTGGTCCTTGAAACATTCATGATCGGCACGTTCGCGGCGCTGGATACGATTTTGTTTTATGTGTTCTTCGAAGGCGTCCTGATCCCGATGTTCCTGATCATCGGGGTGTGGGGCGGGCCGCGCCGGATCTATGCGGCGTTCAAGTTCTTTTTGTTCACGCTTTTCGGTTCGGTCCTGATGCTGGTGGCGCTTTTGGTGCTGTATGCGAAGGTGGGAACCACGGACATTCCGTTGCTGATGGCCAATCCGGTGGGCGACCTTGCGTTGCAGAAATGGCTGTGGCTGGCGATGTTCGCGTCGTTCGCGGTCAAGATGCCGATGTGGCCGGTGCATACATGGCTGCCCGATGCGCACGTCGAGGCGCCGACGGGCGGTTCGGTCATTCTGGCGGGCGTGCTTTTGAAAATGGGCGGGTACGGGTTCCTGCGTTTTTCCCTGCCGATGTTCCCGGAGGCGTCGCAATATTTCGCGCCGATGATGTGGGCGCTGTCGATCATCGCGATCATCTATACCTCGCTGGTCGCGTTGGTGCAGACCGACATGAAAAAGATGATCGCGTATTCCTCGGTCGCGCATATGGGTTTCGTGACTTTGGGGATTTTCACCTTCACGCGGCAGGGCATGGACGGGGCGATCTTCCAGATGATTTCGCACGGCATCGTGTCGGGGGCGTTGTTCCTGATCGTGGGTGTCGTTTATGACCGGCTGCACAGCCGCGACATCAACCGTTACGGCGGCATCGTCAAGAACATGCCGGTTTACGCAACGCTGTTCATGGTGTTCACGCTGGGTTCGGTCGGTCTGCCCGGTACGTCGGGTTTCGTGGGTGAATTCCTGAGTCTGGCGGGAGCGTATCAGGCGTCGAGCTGGGTCGCGCTATTGGCCGGGACCGGGGTCGTGCTTGGCGCGACCTATATGCTGTGGCTGTACCGCAAGGTGGTGTTCGGTCCGGCGGACAACGCCGACGCCGCGTCGATGAGCGATGTCAGCGCGATCGAGAAAATCAACCTGATACCGCTGGCGATCATGGTCATCGCGTTGGGCGTCATGCCGCGTCTGGTGCTGGAGCCGATCGGTGCGTCGGTCGAGGCTTTGATGGACCATGCCGGGGTGCATATGCCGATGCCAGGCGCGGATCCGTTCGCGGCTTCCGGTACCGATGCCGGCGGCACGGGTAGCGAGGGGGTACAGCCATGAACAGTTTTATGACCGATCTCTCCGTTCTTGCGCCAGAGCTTGCCCTGGCCGCCGGCACCATGTTCCTGATGATCGTGGGTGCGTTCGGGCGCGGCGGGGCGTTTAGGTCCGTCAGCGTCCTTAGCGTCCTGTTGTGGTTTGGCGTGCTGGCCGCGCTGTGGGCCGCCGGGGGCGAGGAAACGCGCCTGTTCAACGACACGCTGATTCAGGACAATTTCGCGCGCATGGTCAAAAGCCTGACCGTTCTGGGCGGAATTGCGGTGCTGTTTTCGGCCTATGCCGACCTGAAGGGAACGGCCATGGCGCGGTTCGAGTTTCCGGTGCTGATGGGTTTTTCGCTGCTTGGCCTGTTTTTGATGGCGTCGGCCAACGACCTGCTGATCATGTATATGGGGCTGGAGCTTTCGTCGCTGTCCTTGTACGTGCTGGCGGCGTTCAACCGCAACGACGCGGCATCGTCGGAGGCGGGGCTGAAATATTTCGTGCTGGGGGCCATATCTTCGGGGTTGCTGCTGTTCGGCGCGTCGCTTTTGTACGGGTATACGGGCGCGACGCAGTTCGACGTGATCGGGGCAACGCTGGGCGCTTCCGCCGTGCCGGGGCCGACGCCGGTGATCGTGGTGTTCGGCATGGTGCTGGTGCTGGCGGCCTTGACCTTCAAGATCGCGGCGGCGCCGTTTCACATGTGGACGCCCGACGTGTACGAAGGCGCGCCGACATCGGTAACCGCGTTTTTCGCGGTGGTGCCCAAGCTGGGCGCGTTGGCGCTGGTTATCCGCTTCCTTTCCGGTCCGTTCGAGCAATTGACCGGCGACTGGCAGCCGGTGATTTCTTTCATCGCCATCCTTTCGATGCTGGTGGGCGCGTTCGCCGCGCTGGTGCAACGGAACATCAAGCGCCTGCTGGCCTATTCCTCGATCGGGAATATCGGTTACGCGTTGGTGGGCGTGGCGGTGGCGACGCATTTCGGCCTTGCCTCAAGCCTGACCTATATGGCGATCTACATGGTAACCAGCGCCGGGATGTTCGGCCTGATCCTGCTGTTACGGCGGCGGGGCGTTGCGGTTACCGAGATTTCGGACCTTGCCGGGCTTTCGCGCACGCATCCGGTCATTGCCTATGGCATCGCGGCGATGATGTTTTCGATGGCAGGCATTCCGCCGCTGGCGGGTTTCCTTGGCAAGCTGGTGGTGTTCCAGGCGGCGGTGGCGGCGCAGGCCTATACGCTGGCCGTAATCGGGGTTCTGAGTTCCGTCGTCGCCGCGTGGTATTACATCAACATCATCCGGGTCATGTTCTTCGAGGCCCCGCAGGATGGCGCGCAGGAAATTGAAATCGGGCTTAGCTTGCCCGGCATGGTGGTGGTGGCGTTGAGCCTGATCTTCCTTGTCGGGTTCATCGTCATGCCGGGGCCGCTTAACGTCTGGGCGGCGGTGGCAAGCGCCCATCTGTTGCCCTGAACCGCGTTTTGATCCCGCATCTGCATTTTTTTGAAAGTCTGCCAAGCACCATGGATACGGTGCGCGCCCTTGCCGAGGCGGGTGCGCCCGAGGGCACGATGGTGCAGGCGGGCATCCAGACGGCCGGGCGCGGGCGGATGGGCAATACATGGACATCCCCGCCCGGCAATCTGTACCTGACGACCCTGTTGCGGCCGCAGGCGCCGTTGCGCGCGGTGGCCCAGCTGTCGTTCGTTGCGGCGCTGGCGCTGGCCGATGCCATCGACGGGTGCGGCGCGGCGCATCTGACGCTGAAATGGCCGAACGACGTGTTGGTAGGCGGACGCAAGATCGCCGGCATATTGCTGGAGGTGCAAGGCGGACGCGGCGAGCTGCCGCCTGATTTCCTGTTGATCGGTACCGGGGTGAATATCGATGTCGCGCCGCCCGAAGGCGCGCAGGTCAATGACGGAAACACGATGCGGCGGGACGCGGCCTTTGTCCGCGATTCCTATTTCGAGCGGCTTTCACACTGGTATGCGGCGTGGCAAGAACAGGGCTTCGCGCCGGTGCGCGCGGCGTGGATGGCGCGGGCGCACGGACTGGGCGGGCCGATCACCGCCCGGCTGGGCGAAGGTTCGGTGCAAGGGGTGTTCGATGGAATCGACGGGCAAGGCGGCCTGATCCTGCGCCGGGGGGACGGGGTCGCGCAAATCGTCAGCGGCGGGGCGGTCCATTTCGGCAATGCTTGAAAATCCGCCGCGTCTGGGGTAGTGACATCACATGCTTCTTGCCATTGATGCCGGGAATACCAACACCGTGTGCGCGTTGATCGCGCCGGGCGCGGAAAACCCGGCTGCGTTGTGGCGCATCCGGACCGAGGCCGCGCGCACCGCCGACGAATACGCGGCGTGGATGCTGCCGCTGGCGCAGGCGGCGGGACTTGACCTGCGGTCGGTGGACGGGGTGATCGTGGCGTCGGTCGTGCCGGAGGCGAATTTCGCGCTGCGCCGGTTTTGTGAAACCTATATCGGGATAAGCCCCGCCTTTGTCGGCGAGGCGGGGGTGGAGGCGGGCATTCCCGTGCATCTGCCCCGACCCGAGGAGGTGGGGGCGGACCGCCTGGTCAACGCGCTTGCGGCGCGGGCGAAATACCGGTTGCCCTGCGTCATCATCGATTTCGGCACGGCAACGACCTTTGACGTTGTGGACGCCGGCGGGGCCTATGTCGGCGGGGTGATCGCGCCGGGGGTCAATCTTTCGCTGGACGCTTTGCACCGCGCGGCGGCAAAGTTGCCGCGCATCGCGGTGGCGCGGCCAGACCGGGTTATCGGCACGGACACGGTTTCGGCGATGCGTTCTGGGGTATACTGGGGGTATGTCGGGATGATGGAGGGGGTGCTTTCCCGCATCACGACGGAACTGGGCACGACGCCCAGCGTGGTGGCGACGGGCGGGCTTGCGCCTCTGTTCGCCGGTGCGTTAAAGGGTATCGACGCGGTCGACGACGCGCTGACGTTGCGCGGGCTGGAAATCATATATGCGGGGCGTAAGGCCCGGAAAGCGGCGGCATGAAAGCCAAGATCAAACACGACGAACGCCTGCCGGTACCGGGGCGCGACGGGGTGACGTTCCTGCCCTTGGGCGGGTGCGGGCAATTCGGCGCGAATTTTACGCTGTACGGGTATGACGGAAACTGGATCGCAGTGGATTGCGGCATGTCATTTGCCGATGAACGTCTGCCGGGTGTGGACGTGGTTCTGCCGGACCCGACGCTGATCGCCGAGCAGCGGGATCGGCTCAAGGCCCTGTTCGTCACGCACGCGCACGAGGACCATATCGGCGCGATCGCATGGCTATGGCCGCGGTTGCGCTGCCCCGTGTATGCCACGCCTTTCACCGCCGCGCTTTTGCGCCGCAAGCTGGAAGAGCACGTCTTTCCCGACGGCGGGCCCAAAATCCATGTGATCAAGCCGGGTGAAAGCGTGACGCCGGAAAACGGTTGGTCGGTGACCTTCGTGCCGGTGGCGCATTCGATTCCCGAAGGCAACGCGCTTGCCATCGTTACACCGGCGGGGCGAATCGTGCATACGGGGGATTGGTGTCTGGATCCCGACCCCATTCTGGGCACGCATACCAGCCCTGAAACGTTCCGCGCCCTGGGCGCGGCGGGGGTGATGGCCTATGTCGGGGATTCCACCAATGCCGACGTGCGCACGCAGCCGCCGACCGAACTGGAGGTCGAGGCGGGGCTGGCCGAGGTGTTCAAAGGCGCGCCGCGCCGGATCGCGGTCACGCTGTTTGCATCGAACGTCGCGCGGATCATTTCGATTTACCGCGCTGCGCAAAAGGTCGGGCGGCAGGTGGCTTTGGTCGGGCGGTCGCTGGACACCATGGTCGAATGCGCGCGCGAGGTCGGGATCATGCCCGCGCATATGCGCTTTTTAACCGGCGACGACGCGGCGGACATGGCGGACGACAAGGTCGTGCTGGTGGTCACCGGCAGCCAGGGCGAGGCGCGCGCCGCGCTTTCGCGCATTGCGCGGGGGGTGCACCCTTCGGTCAAACTGAAACCTGACGACGTGATGGTGTTTTCATCGCGCGCCATTCCCGGCAACGAGGTCGCGATCAACGAGATCAAGAACGAGCTTTTGGCGATGGGCGTGAAAATCGTCACCGACCGCGATGCGCGGGTCCATGTATCCGGACACCCGGTGCGGGCCGATCTGGCGCAGATGATCGACTGGCTGAAGCCCGCCGCCGCCATCGCGGTGCATGGCGAGCGTGTGCAGATGGAAAGCCACGCGGCGCTGGCGCGCGAAAAACAGGTACGCAGCGTGCGGGTGGGGGCAAACGGCGAAATGCTGTTAATCAAGCCAGACGGGGTTTACCCGCAAAAAGTGTTTCCGGTGGTGTTCAACGCGGTGGATTTCGACCGTATCGTGCCTGCGGACGACATCGCGATTCTGGAGCGCCGGAAGATGAGCTTCAACGGCGCGGTGTTCGTTTCGATCGTCGCGGACGGCAAAAGCGGCGACGTTCTGGACGTGCAGGCCAGCACCGTGGGGCTGTTCGACCCCGCGCGGGACGAGGACGCGCAGCATCTGGCCGATCTTGAGGATGCGGCGGCGGACCGGTTCGAGCGCCTGCCGCGCAAGGAGCGCCTGTCGCAGGATGCGGGCGAGGAAGCCGTGCGCGCGAGCGTCAAACGGTTTTTCCGCGACCTGCACGACATCAAGCCTTTGGTCAACGTGCATGTATCGCTTGTATAAAGAAGGATTGGTCATGGGTCGTTTGCTGTTTTTGGTCGTGTTGCTGTCTTCCGGGGTCGTGTGCGCGATGGACAAGGTGGAGCGCGAGGCGCTGCCGTCGCCAGGGCAAGGGCAGCATAGCGAAACATCGCCGGCGCGACAGGTTGACATGGCGGCATCGCCGGAGGACGAGGCGCTGATGTTATGCCAGACCGTGCAGATGATGAGTGCGCAGGACGGCGGCGGCAAGGCGGGCGCGGCCGGGCCGGATTACCAGCCGGGCGTCGATGCCTATGGCCGTCCGGTGGTTCCGGCGGAAGGCATCGCGCAGCCTGTGTTCGACCTGCCCGATCGGATCGACATTCCGCTGAACATCGACCTTTTGAAAAAGGTGGGGATCATCAACGCGCCGACGCCGGATCTTGGGACCAATGTTGGAACCGTGTCGATCAGCAAGGGCGGACAGGTCACATTCAACGGGCAAGATACAACCGCGTCGCTGCAATCCTATTGCGCGGCGCATTACGACCCTAAAAAGGCAGAGCAAAAATGAGCCAGAGCGCCGCAAAGCAGCAACCCCAGCCGCAGGGCAAGAAACCGCAAACCGCGATTACGCCGACCCGGGCCGAGGATTTTCCCGGTTGGTATCAGGCCGTCATCAAGGCCGCGGATCTGGCCGAAAACTCGCCCGTGCGCGGGTGCATGACCATCAAGCCCTATGGCTATGCGCTGTGGGAAAACATGGTGCGGATTTTCGATGGCTGGCTGAAGGATTACGGGATTCAGAACTGCGCGTTTCCGCTTTTGATTCCTGTGTCGTTTCTGGCCAAGGAAGCCGAGCATGTCGAAGGTTTCGCCAAGGAATGCGCGGTGGTGACCCATCACAGGCTTGAGGCCGATCCGTCGGGCAAGGGCCTGCGCCCCGCGCCGAGCGCGGAGCTGGAGGAGCCGTATGTCGTGCGTCCGACATCGGAGACGATCATCGGGGATTCGATGTCGCGCTGGGTGCAGTCGTATCGCGACCTGCCGTTGAAGTTGAACCAGTGGTGCAGCGTCATGCGCTGGGAGATGCGCACGCGGATGTTCCTGCGCACGTCGGAATTTTTCTGGCACGAAGGGCATTGCGCGTTTGCCGACCACGAAGGGGCGGAAAAAGATTGCCTGACCATTCAGGGCATGTACGAAAAATTCTTTCTTGAATATCTGGCCATTCCGGGCATCAAGGGCGTCAAGACGCCGGAGGAGCGTTTTCCCGGCGCGAACGAAACCTATACGATCGAAACGCTGATGCAGGACGGCAAGGCGTTGCAGGCGGCGACGTCGCACGATCTGGGCCAGAATTTCGCGAAAAGCTGCAACATCAAGTATCAGGACAAGGACGGCAAGGAGGCGTTCGCGCATACGACGTCGTGGGCGTTTACCTCGCGCATGATCGGAGCGATGCTGATGATTCACGGCGACGACGACGGCATGATCACGCCGCCGCATATCGCGCCGCAGCAGGTGGTGGTCATACCCGTGCTGAAGGGCGAAGGGGACGCGGCGGTTTTGGCCGCGTGCGACGATCTGGCGGCGCAGGTCAAAGCGGCGGGGTACCGCATCCATGTCGATGCGCGCGATATGCGCACGCCGGACAAAATGTGGGACTCGATCAAGAAAGGCGTGCCCATTCGGGTCGAGATGGGCGCGCGCGAGATCGCGGAAGGCAAGCTTACGCATGTGCGGCGCGACCTTGGCCGCGAAAGCAAGAAGACCGAGGCGGCGGCGGATTTCGTCAAGAACCTGCCGGGTCTGGTTCAGGCGATGCACGACGACATGCTGGCGCGGGCGCGCAAGTTCCTTGAATCCAATCTGGTCGAGGTGTCCTCGCTGGCCGAGATGCGCGCGCATTTCGCGGATGAAAGCAAGGGTGGGTTCGTGCGTATCGACACCGCGTTGACCAAGGACAACCCGGAATTCGACGCGATCAAAAAGGATTTCGCGGTGACCGCGCGTTGCCTGCCTTTTGCCGACAAGGGCGCCAAGGTGATCGTGGGCCGGGCGTATTAGGGCTTTGGATTGATGCGAATTTTCGCTCGTCATGATCCGGCTTGCCCGGGGCATCCATCGTGTGTAATGGCGGATATACCTCATTCTTTGCCGTGGATTTACCGCATGCGCGGGTAATGACTGACGATTTTATCGTGACTTAATCTGACCCTATGGCATTGCGGTGCCGGGTACGGCGCAGGTACCATTAAAGGATGGGCTGGCGCACGCGGGTTCTGAATGTCGATTCCCGTTTCCTTCTCGGGCTGTATGCGATCATACCGTTGACGCTGCTGTTGCAGCTTGCCGACCATTTCATGCTGGGCGGGCGCGTGCGCGCGATGCTGCCCGCACAGCCGGAATCGTATCTTTGGTATATCTTCCTGTTCAACCTGCCGCATATCATGGCCAGTCTGGTCACTTATGCCGATCGCGAATATCTGCGCGCCTATCGCTGGCCGCTTTTGCGCGCGGGGCTGGTCGCCGTGTTTGCGCCCGCGCTGATGGCGGCTGTGATCGGCATCAACGCCTTTTTTATCTTTATCGCTTTTTACACGGTCTACCACGTGTTGATGCAGCAATACGGCGTGTCGCTGATGCTGATGGGGCGGCGGCCCGATCTGCTTTTTCGGATCTGGCGCTGGGTTTCGATTCTGGCGGCGGGGATGCTGTATCTTGATGTCTATCGCCCGTATGCCTTTCAGGCCTATACCCATGTCACGCCTCAGGTTCTGGGCGGGATTCTGACGCTGCTGGCTTTGCCGTTCGGCCTTGGATTTTATGTGATGGCACGGCGGGCGGGTGCGATCAGCGTATGGTCGCAGGCCTATTATCTGGCCAGTGTCGCGATCGTTCCTGTTTCATGTTTCGACAGTTTCTGGGGGTATCCGTTCATGCTGGTGTTGATTCCGCGCTTCGTGCACGACGCGACTGCTTTTGCGGTTTACGCCGTGCACGACCACAACCGGAATCTGGCTGCGCGGCATAATTGGCTTTACCGGGTTCTTGCGCCTTTGGGCGTTTCGCCGGCCATCTTGTGTCTGCCTTTGGGGGTTGCACTGGCGTGGGGTTTGACCGCGTATCAGGACCAATCGATGACGGTGATGTACGCGCTGGTGGTGTTGATGCTGATGCATTACGGGCTGGAGGGGGTGATGTGGAAGCGGGGCAGCCCGCACCGCCGAAACACGCCCTTTCACATCGCCTGAGCGCGGGGTAGACTTTCAGGTATGGATTGGGCGAAGCGCAGGCTTTCGATCGATACGCGGGTGTTGCTGTCCTATTACGGCATCATGCCCGTGCTGGTTGCCGTGGCGCTGGCGGATCATTATTTTCTTGGCGGGCGCCTCCGCGCCGTGCTGCCGATGCGTCCGGAAATCTATGTCTGGTGGACCATCGTATTCAACCTGCCGCATATCATGGCCAGTCTGGTCACCTATGCCGAACCCGAATATCTGGGCGCCTATCGCCGCCCGCTGACGCGCGGGGTGTTGATCGCGGCGGCGTTGACGCTGGGCGTGCCGTTCGTGCTGGGGCAGGCGTGGCTGTTCGTCAGTGTCGCGTTTTACACCATGTATCATGTGTTGATGCAGCAATACGGCATTTCCCTGATGCTGGTGCGACGCGGGCCGGACCGGGTGTTTCAGGTTTGGCGCTGGCTGTCCATCGCCGGGGCGGGGATGATTTACCTGAAGGTGTATTATCCGCCGCTTGATTACGCGCTGCACGACGACTGGGGGATCGCGCTGGACACATCCGGCATCGCGCTGATCGCGGCATCGCTGCCCTTCGGGCTGTGGTCGCTGGCGCGCGTGGTGCGCGATCCCGCGCCAAGCCTGTATTCAAAGGCGTATTACGCCGGAACGTTCTGCATGACCGCGCTGTCGGCGGCGTTCTATCAGGCGGGGTATGTGTTCTTCCTGTTCCTGATCCCGCGTTTCGTGCACGACGTCACCGCGTTCACCGTCTATGCCGTGCACGACCATAACCGGAATCTGGAGGTCAGGCACAACCGCATCTATCGTGCGCTGGCGTGGACGCGTGTGCCGCCCGCCCTGTTATGCGTGCCGCTGGGGATCGGGATCGCGTGGCTGTTTTCCAACCGCGACGGCGGCAGCACGGCGCTGGCCGCGTTCGCGACCATGTTCAGTTTTCTGCATTATTACATGGAAGGGTATATGTGGAAGCGCGGGACGCCGCACCGCCAGAACGCGCCATTCCGCATTGCCTGACGTTTAGCGGATGCTGCTTTTGGCGGGGGCGCCTTGCTTGCGAGCGTGCAACGCCTTTAATCCGCTGTCGAGCAATCGCGTGTCGAGCCCTTCGATACGTGCTCGCCCAATTTCGTGCAGTAACGCGCGTTCGGTATAGTCGTCATGCGTGACGCGGACACGCTTGCCCGTGCCATCCGCGCGTTGAACGGGGGTTGCCAGTGCGAACAGGATGGTCAGATTGCCTTTTCCGTCCGGTTCTATTTTAAAGCCTGTGTATAGCGGTTTGCCCTTAAGATCGAATGCCATCCAAAACTCCTTTTGTTACGTAAATAGTAAATCCCGATTGAATCCGTCAAATTATTTCTTCATGGTCTGGCGCATGTTTTCCGTGTTTGAACGCATGATGGCGTGGCGATACCTGCGCGCGCGCAAGGCCGAGGGGTTTGTTTCGGTCATTGCCGGTTTTTCCTTCATGGGCATTTTGCTGGGGGTGGCGACGCTGATCATCGTGATGTCGGTGATGAACGGCTTTCGCGCCGAGCTGATGGGCCGGCTTTTGGGCCTGAACGGCCATTTGAACGTGGTCGCGCCCAAGGCCGAGGTGGTGGATTACGACGCGCTGGCGGCGCGGCTGGGGCAGGTGCCGGGGGTCACGGGCGTATTTCCGATGATCGAGCGGCAGGCGCTGTTGACCTCCGGCGGCCGGTCGAGCGGGGTGATGGTGCGGGGCCTTTCGGCGGAAAGTTTTGCCAAAAAGCCGGTGTTGGCCGACGGCATCCGTGAAGGGTCGTTGGCCGAATTTGGCGAGGACGGGGCCGCGATCGGCGTCGAAATGGCCAGAAAGCTGGGCTTGAAGATCGGGGATTCGATTTTGCTGATCAGCCCGCAGGGCAAGGCCACGCCCTTTGGCACCATGCCGCGCTCGCGCACATTTACCATCAGCGTGATCTTCGATGTCGAGATGTACGAATACAACGCCAATTTCGTGTTCATACCGCTGGCGGCGGCGCAATCCTTCTTCGGTACCGGGGACGGGGTGGACGCGCTGGAAATCTTTACCACCGATCCGGCGCGCAGCGACGCGGTGGCCCGCAAGCTGGCAGAACAGATACCGCCGGACATGGAGGTCATCGACTGGAAGGACAGCAATAAAAGCTTTTTCGGCGCGTTGCAGGTCGAACGCAACGTCATGTTCCTGATTTTGACGCTGATCATCCTGGTCGCGGCGTTCAACATCATTTCGTCGATGATCATGCTGGTCAAGGACAAGGGGCGCGACATCGCGATCTTGCGCACGATGGGCGCAACGCGGGGGTCGATGCTAAAAATCTTCATTCTGACAGGCGCGACCATCGGCGTGGTCGGCACGCTGGCGGGCGCGGGGGTGGGGATCGCCTTTGCCCTGAACATCGAGTCGATACGCGAATTCCTGCAAGGCCTGACCGGCACGCAACTATTTTCGCCGGAGGTATATTTCCTGTCCAAACTGCCGGCCAAGCTGGACTGGTCGGAGGTCGGCGCGGTGCTGGCGATGGCGTTCGGCCTGTCGTTTCTGGCCACGCTTTATCCCGCGTGGCGGGCCGCGCGCCTCGATCCCGTGGAGGCGCTGCGGTATGAGTGAGCCGGTCCTTAAAATCGAGAATCTGCGCCGGACCTATCGTCAGGCGGATTCGGATCTGCATGTTTTGAACGGGGTTTCATTCGCCGTCGGCGCTGGGGAAATGGTGGCCCTGATGGGCCAGTCCGGGTCGGGCAAATCGACCCTGCTGCAATGTGCGGGTCTGCTGGACACGCCAAGCGCGGGCTCTGTCGCCATTGCCGGGCGCGCGGCGGAAAAGCTGAACGAGGGCGCGCGCACGGCGCTCAGGCGCGAAACCATCGGGTTCGTGTATCAGGCGCATCATCTGTTGCCGGAATTCAGCGCGCTGGAAAACATCATGCTGCCGATGATGATCGCGGGCCAGACAAAGGGCGATGCGCGTGCGCGGGCCGCCAAGATGCTCGACGCGCTGGGGCTTGCGGCGCGGGCCGACCATCGCCCCGCGCGCCTGTCGGGCGGGGAACAGCAGCGCGTGGCCATCGCCCGCGCGCTGGCCAACCGCCCCAAGCTGCTTTTGGCCGACGAGCCCACGGGCAATCTGGACCCCGATACCGCGGAATCCGTGTTTAAAATGCTGGAAACCCTTGTCCGCAAGACCGGCGTCGCCATGTTGATGGCAACCCACAATCCCGATCTTGCCGCGCGCATGGATCGTGTGCTGCGCCTAGATAAGGGTGTCATTTTATAAATTTGACATATTGTTATAAATCCAGAATGTGGATGGCAATGGACGTGCAAGCTGTCGGGCGAATATGGCCGCATCGTGTGCTGAAAGCAGAATGAAATGAGGAGCGTCTTCGTCGATTGCGCGGTGTATCGGGCCAGCCGGGGCGTCAAGCTGCCCAAACCGTGAGAGCGTTGCGCTGCCACTGGGGACAGTGCGCAATAATGCTTTGAAACCGCAGGTGCGGATTGCGTAAAGTCGGGGGCATGGCCCCCGGTTTCGTTCATTTGCATGTCCATACCGCCTATTCGCTGGCGGAGGGAGCGATTCCGGTCAAATCGCTGGTTAAAATGTGCGCGGGCGCGGACATGCCCGCAGTCGCGATCGCGGATACCAACAACCTGTTCGGCGCGCTGGAATTCGCCAAGGAGGCCGCGGGCGCCGGGGTGCAGCCGATCATCGGCGTGCAGATGGCGATCGGGTTCGAGCGGCATGAGCTGACGCTGCTGGCGCAGACGCCGGAAGGGTACAAAAACCTCTGCCGTCTGGTGTCGCGCGCCTATCTTGAAAGCGAGGCCACGCACGGCGTGAACGCAAGCTGGGACGAGCTTGCGGCCTGCGCCGGGGGGGTGATCTGCCTGAGCGGCGGGGTGCGTGGGCCGGTGGCGCAGTATCTGCTGCACAACCAGCCCCGGGACGCCGAGCGCATGGTCAAAAAACTGGCCGGGTTGTTCGACGGGCGGTTTTACATCGAAATCCAGCGCCACGGCGTACGCGAGGAGCAGGCGTGCGAGGCCGGGCTGGTTGATCTTGCGTACAAGCACGACATCCCGCTGGTGGCGACCAACGACGTGTATTTCGCCGATTCCGACATGCATGAGGCGCACGACGCCCTGCTGTGCATCGCCGGGGGGCGCTATGTGACCGAGGAAGACCGGCGCAGGGTTTCGCCCGAATGTTATTTCAAATCGGCGGCGGAAATGCGCGCATTGTTCGCCGATTTACCCGAAGCGGTGGACAATACGCTGGTCATCGCGCGGCGGTGTTCGCACTTGCTTAAACCTATCGACCCGATTTTGCCGCCCTTCAGCCTTGGGGATGGGCGCAGCGAAATCGAAATTCTTGAGGACGAGGCGCGGACGGGGCTGGACTGGCGGCTGGAAAATTATGTTCTAAAACCTGATATGTCGGATGAAGAACGTAGCCTAACTATCAGTAAGTACAAAGAAAGATTGCAATTTGAAATCGATACGATCAAACCCATGGGGTTTGCAGGCTATTTCCTGATCGTTTCCGATTTCATCCGTTGGGCCAAGGCGCACGGCATCCCGGTGGGGCCGGGGCGGGGGTCTGGCGCGGGGTCGGTCGTGGCATGGGCGCTGCGCATCACCGACCTTGACCCGCTTGTGTTCAACTTGCTGTTCGAGCGGTTTTTGAACCCGGAACGCGTGTCGATGCCCGATTTCGACGTCGATTTCTGTCAGGACCGGCGGGACGAGGTCATCCGTTACGTGCAAGACCGATATGGCCATGACCGGGTGGCGCAGATCATCACCTTTGGTAAATTGCAGGCGCGCGCGGTGGTGCGCGACGTGGGCCGGGTGCTGCAGATGCCTTACGGGCAGGTGGACCGGCTGGCCAAGATGATCCCGCAAAATCCGGCCAATCCGATCTCGCTTGAGGAGGCGCTGGAGGCCGATGCCGATTTGCGGGTCGAGTTGCGGCGCGAGGAAACGACGGCGAAGCTGATCGACATCGCGCTGAAGCTGGAGGGGTTGTACCGTCACGCCTCGACCCACGCGGCGGGCGTGGTGATCGGCGACCGGGCGCTGGAGGAGCTGGTGCCGCTGTACCGCGACCCCGGCGGCACCATGCCGGCGACGCAGTTCAACATGAAATTCGTCGAAAGCGCGGGGTTGGTGAAGTTCGACTTCCTCGGCCTCAAGACCATGACGGTCATCCAGAAGGCGGCGGAACTGATCGGGGCGCGGCGCGGCACGCCTTTGGACATCCTGTCCATTCCGCTGGACGACGAAAAGACCCTGTCTTTGATCGCACGCGGGGAAACGGTGGGCGTGTTCCAGCTTGAAAGCGCGGGGATGCGCGATCTGGGCATCAAGATGAAGGTGTCCAATTTCGAGCAGATCATCGCGCTTGTCGCGCTGTTCCGGCCTGGACCGATGGAGAATATCCCCAAATACCTGGCCTGCCTGCACGGGCAGGAGGAAAAGGATTACATGCATCCCAAGCTTGAGCCGGTGCTCAAGGACACTTACGGGGTGATGATCTATCAAGAGCAGGTGATGCAGGCGGCGCAGGTGCTGGCCGGGTACAGTCTGGGCGGCGCCGACCTGTTGCGCCGCGCGATGGGCAAAAAAATCCAGTCCGAAATGGACGCCCAGCGTGAACAATTCGTCAAGGGCGCGGCGGCGCACAGCGACGTGGGCCCCATTCAGGCCAATGCGATTTTCGATCGGATCGACAAATTCGCGGGGTACGGGTTCAACAAGGCGCACTCGGCAGGGTATGCGCTGATCTCGTACTGGACGGCTTGGCTCAAGGCCAATCATCCGCTGGAATTCATGGCGGCGTCGATGACGCTGGATCAGGGCAATACCGACAAGCTAAGCGTTTTTCGGCAGGAATGCGCGCGCATGGGCATCCCGGTCCTGCCGCCTGACGTCAACGCGTCGTCCTATGAATTTTCGGTGGAGGGGCGGTCCATCCGCTATTCGCTGGCCGCGCTCAAGGGCGTGGGGATGCAGGCGATGATGGATATGACCGCCGAGCGCGCGCAGAACGGGGTTTACAAGGATATTTTCGATTTCGCGGAACGCTGCGACCCCAAAATCCTGAACAAAAAGACCATGGAGGCGCTGGCCGTTGCGGGCGCGTTCGACGGGTTCGGGTTAAGCCGCGCGGCGGCGTTCGAGGCGGCGGAGGTCGTCTTGCGTTACTGCCAGAACATGCACGCGGACCGCGATGCGGGGCAGATCGGCCTGTTCGGCGCGGGGGCTGGCGGGGTGTCGGCCAACCGGCCCCCTTTGCCCGATCGCGGAGAATGGGATCATCTGGAAAAGCTGCGTCATGAATTCGAGGCGGTGGGGTTTTATCTGTCCGCCCACCCGCTGGACGCGCAGCGCGCCTTGCTGGCGCGCATGGGTGTGGTGTTGTCGAGCAATCTGCCCGCGCGGCTGCAATCCGTGCCGCATATCAAGGGAACGATGGCGGGCGTGCTGCTCAAGAAAAACGAGAAAGTATCGGCCAAGACCGGCAATAAATACGCGTTTTTGCAGATGTCGGATTCGGGCGGGGTGTTCGAGGGCATGATGTTTTCCGAGGAGCTGGCGCGCACGCGTTCCTTGCTGAATGCCGGGGAAAGCCTGCTGTTGCAGGTGGATGCGGAAATGCGCGAGGATAGGATGCGCATCACCGTGACGGGGGTGCGACCGCTGGCCGACGCGCTGGCCGGGATGCCGCGCAAATGCATGGCAACCATGACCGACACGGCGGGGCTGGAGCAGCTTAAATCCATTCTGACGGGGGACGGGAACGGCGTGTCGTCGCTGATGCTGAATGTTCCCGCGAATGACGGGCGGCGCGCGGAAATGGTGCTGCCGGGGCGGTGGAAGCTTTCGCAGGGCGCGATGGCCGCCATCCGCCGCGTCGCGGGAGTCAGCGATCTGAGCGAGGGGTAGACGGAGTGAAAGCCTGTGGAGCGCCGTGTCCCGCGCTTGGCGCTGTGCCGTTGCGTCGAGCGAGAACATCATCGGCCTTTTGAAAAATATCATGAAAATAATTTTTCCGGACGTTGTCGGGTATTCCGGTTTGTCCTGTCGGTGCCGGTGTTGATCCAGGCGGCGGTGGCGGTGACGGGCAGGCGTAAATCATGCAGTCAATTGAATCCGGTGCATCCGGATTAACCGCCGCATGTACCGGTGTACGTAAATTTTCGCGGAGGCTGGCGCGAATGTGGCGTGAATTCATTGCCGAACAGATTGCGGCGAAGGCGCGATCATGTTTTGGTGCAAAGGAATCCAGTATCAGACGACCCGTTTGCGGGCTGTATTCCGCACCGTGGATATGCCCGGTTTCACCAACGATGAATACATCATGCGCGCTTCCCCCAGCGTATGAAAATGGGTTGAGGGTTTCATCCAGTTTGCACAGATAGCTCCGGACGCCTTTCCGGGCTTCAGTGGATACATACAGGCCTTTGCCCAAATTATGCATGTTCAGCAGATTGGTCAGGACTGGTTTTGTATTCAGACTTGCTGACGCGTTCGGTTCTCTTGGCGCGTACGGTATTTCAGGTGTGGGATTGTAATATTGAGACGATCTGTCTCCGTCCGGGAAGGCGCGGGTTAAGATTTTCGGCGCAGCATCGTCTCGAAACAATGTGATTGTTTCCTGTGGTTGCTTCTCTAGTCCGAGCGCGCGCTTGCTGTGCGCGATGGTCTTTTCGCATTGTTGATTGACCGCCCGCTTTACATCGTCGGCAATCAAAAAAGCGTTTTCGATCTGCTCGTCCCGATAAAGGCCGCTTTCTTTCATAGCCTTTGTCAGGATTTTCGCAGACGGTTCGTCCGTGACAATTTTAAATGGCGTTTCGGTCAGTGATATGCGACAGCCACGTTCATCAGCCGGACCTTGATAGTCGGGCGGCAGGATATGCAGACCATCCTGATCCATAACCCTGTATCCGGCTTGTGCAAGCTGTCTGGCAGGCAAAACCAGATAGGCAGGGCACTGCGTTATGCTGGAGATGCCGTAAAATGTGTCCTTGGCGACACATACGTTATGGGCTTCTGTTCGGCTGTTGGCTGTGGCATCGTTTCCATGCGTTACGTCGCCGGGAAAATTGAATGTGCGTGCATCGGCATAATTTAACCGCTGCAGTTCGTTGTTGGATAAAAGCATCCCGCTGACAATGATATCGATCATGCGTCCGAGATCGGCGCCATGTGTAAAAACCGTATCAGAATGAATTTCAATGACGTCCGCATGCGGGGCGCCACTGCGCGATTCTGTCATCACGACATGGTAACGGCAGTTTTTTAAATTATGGTAAATATCTTGTTGTGGAAACTAGATAAGTTTGTTAAGTTTTGGAAATGAGTAACATCATCGTATTCACTCGCGCGGGTGCAAACCGGCCTGCGGCGGCTAAGTTTAGCATGAAAGAGGCAATCATCGGGCGCCTTTCCGTAAGGCCAGACGCCCTGCGCGCGGAAATCCGCGCGGCGTTCGGCGTGGAGGTCGGTATAACCGAGGTCGAGCCGGGCAAGATGGTGGCGGCGCTGGAAGCTGTAATGGTGTGGTCCCCGCAATTCCAATATCCGCTGAATTTTGCCGGAAAGGATGCGGCCGAGGCTGTTGCGCGGCTGTATTACCGCATGACCCATGATTTGCGGCGTGGCGAATTGTTGCGGGTTTCAGGGGCGAACGGGATGGCCGAATGGGGTTACGACCGGGCGGCGGGATGTTTTCGCCCGCATCGGGAAATCTCCGCCCAGGTTTGCGCTTTCAGCAAAACATGACCGATGGATAGGCAGGGGGCGGCGGCGCGTCGTTGAATGTCCTTTGCGTGCTGACCAGCCCGCGCGCGGCTTCGCGCAAGGTATCAAGCGCGACGGCACGGCCATAGAGGTCACAATCCCCGGGAGAGCGCAGATAAATCCGGCTGTGCAGGCCTTGCCGTGCGCGGGCGCTGAGCGTCGGGAACAACAGCGCGTCGTACATTTCGCCGTCGGCTGCGCGGGCGTAAAGCGCGAGATGGAAGATCAGCCCCAATGCGCGGCCGTCGCTGCGGTCCATGTCCGGCGAGCCGGGGATGTCGGCGGCGCGGGCGAACAGGGCGCCGACCCGGGCGAGGCTTTGAAGATCAGGCGGGGTTTTGACACGGGGCAGATGCGAAAGGTCGCAGACGTCAGAATGCCCGATCACCGGACGGATCACGGTTTTAGCCATATTCTCGGCAATAGCCGTGAAATCCGGCGCGGCGTACCCTTTGTGCGGGCGTGTGTGCGCGCCATAGCCGTATTGCGGCAGAGTGGCCAGATCGGCCCGTTTCACGCCGCGTGCATGCAGGTCCATGGCTATTTTCGCGCCCGCTTCGGGCATCAGAAGGGGGGTGGCGAAAGGGGAAAGCAGGATCAGCGTGTTTTGCATCGGGGCGATTTCAGCATGTCGGGTGCGGTTATGTCACCTTTTTTGTGACGATTTTCCTTGCTTTCGGCGCGGTAAAACGTCATAACCGCGCCATCACACATGCGGGATTCCTTAAACAGTGGGCTTGTTGCCCCAAGGCCCGCAGCGGAAACAACTGTTTAACAAAAGGACCATACCAAATGGCAATGCCGACCTATTCCATGCGCCAGCTGCTTGAAGCGGGCGTTCACTTTGGACACAACACCCGCCGCTGGAACCCCAAGATGAAGCCTTTCATCTTCGGCGTGCGCAACAACATCCATATCATCGACCTGCAACAAACCGTGCCGATGCTGGACGCCGCGCTGAAGGCGATCCGCGACACGGCGGCACGCGGTGGCCGCGTCCTGTTCGTCGGCACCAAGCGTCAGGCGCAGGCGAAAGTCGCCGAATCCGCCAAGAAGTGCGGCCAGTACTACGTCAACCACCGCTGGCTGGGCGGCATGCTGACCAACTGGAAAACGATTTCGCAATCCATCGCGCGTCTGCGCGAGCTTGAGAATTCCGATTCCGCCGGCTTCACCAAAAAAGAATTGCTGGACCGCAGCCGCGAAAAGCTGCGCCTTGAACTGGTCATCGGCGGCATCAAGGACATGGGCGGCCAGCCGGACATCATCTTCGTGGTCGATACGATCAAGGAAGACATCGCGATCAAGGAAGCCAACGTGCTGGGCATTCCGGTCGTCGCGATCGTCGATTCCAATTCCAGCCCCGACGGCATCACCTATCCGGTGCCGGGCAATGACGACGCGCTGCGCGCGATCGAGCTGTATTGCGATCTGGTGTGCGATTCCGTGCTGGACGGCATTGCCGCGGACCTTGCCAAATCGGGCACGGATCTGGGTGCCGCCGTCGACGTGAAGGTCGACCTGCCCAAGCCGACCGCCAAGGTCGAGGCCGAAGCGGAAGAAGCCAAGCCCGCCAAGAAAGCGGCGAGCGCGTAATTTGTTTGTTTTGCCCGTTGCCTGACGGCCTGCGGCTTTGCCGCGTCGCGGCAACGGGCGTTTTCACCCAACAAGGAAATCAAAATGACCCAAATCACTGCATCGATGATTAAAGACCTGCGCGAAAGCACCGGCGCGGGGATGCTGGACTGCAAAAAGGCGCTTGAAGAAAACGCCGGAAACCTTGAAGCCGCAATCGACTGGCTGCGCACGAAGGGGTTGTCCAAGGCGGCGAAGAAATCGGGCCGCACGACATCGGAAGGTTTGGTCGTGGTCGCGACCAGCGCGGACGAAAAACGCGCAGTGGTGGTCGAGGTCAACTCCGAAACCGATTTCGTCGGCCGTAACGAACAATTCCAGGCTTTCGTGCGCGACATCGCGCAACTGGCCGCGCGCGAAAAGCACGATCTTGAAAGCCTTCTGGCCGCGCCGCTTTCGGGCAAGCCGGTTTCCGAGGCGCTGACCGAGCTGATCGCCACGATCGGCGAAAACATGGCGGTGCGTCGTATGGCATCGCTGGAAGTCGGGCAAGGCGTGGTCGCCAGCTATGTCCACAACGCGGTGTTGCCGGGTCTGGGCAAGATCGGCGTTCTGGTTGCGCTGGAATCCGCCGCGCCTGCCGAAAAGCTGCATGAGCTTGGCAAAAAACTGGCGATGCATGTCGCCGCCGCCAACCCGGAATTCCTTGAGGTTTCCGCGGTCGACCCCGCCGCGCTGGAGCGCGAGCGCAGCGTGCTGAGCGAACAGGCCCGCGCCTCCGGCAAGCCGGAGGAGGTCATCGCCAAGATGGTCGATGGCCGCATCCGCAAATATTACGAGGAAGTGGTGCTGATGGAGCAGGTCTTCATCATGGACGGCGAAAACAAGATCGCCAAGGTGGTCGAGGCCGCCGCGAAAGAGGCCAGCGCGCCGATCAAGGTGGCTGGATTCGCGCGCATGGCGCTGGGCGAGGGCATCCAGAAGGAAGAAACCGACTTTGCCGCCGAAGTGGCTCGCGCCGTTAACGGGTAAAGTTTTTAAACCATCCTTGATGATCCGTCATTGCCCGCGGATGCGGGCAATCCATGGCAAGGAATGCTGAATATCCGCTATTTGGCGTGATGGATCACCCGGATAGGCCGGGTGATGACGGCATAAAGGGCAGGGCCAATATATTTTAGGATCACAGTAAAATGACAAAGGGCGGATGGTGTATCCGCCCTTTTTTGTGAGTGTTTCGGTCCGGGGAAAGATGAATTTGCCCAAGTGTGCGCGGGCTGATACATCTGCGTCACGATGAAAGAGGCGTTATTGAGCAAATCGAAAGGGCGCGAAACCACCCGTATCGTCATTCGCGATTTGCGGATGATGGCGGAGATCGGCGTCTATCCGGCCGAGCGCGGGGTGAAGCAGCCGGTGGTGGTGAACGTGGTCGCGGATATCGCCGCGCCACAGGACGCGCCTGTGGATTTTTACGTATGTTATCATACGCTTGCGAAAAATGTGCAGGCGTTGGCCGGGGCCGGGCATATCAATCTGGTCGAGGATCTGGCGGAAGGGATCGCGCGCATCGCGCTGGCGACCACGGGCGTCATCGGTGTGCATGTGCGGGTGGAGAAAACGGCCGCGCTGCCCGATGCGGCAGGCGTGGGCGTCGAGATTTACCGGACACTTTAAGGGTCAGGCCGTACCCAGCCACTTTTTCAGGATCAGCGCGATTTGTTCGGCGGTGAACGGCTTGTTCAGATAGTCGTTCATGCCGGCCGTCAGGCATTTTTCTCGGTCGCCGCTCATCGCGTCGGCGGTGATGGCCACGATCACGGGTTTGAGCGCGCGGTTCGGATTTTCGGCGCGGATGGTGCGGGTGGCCTGAAACCCGTCCATTTCGGGCATCTGGCAGTCCATGAAAATCAGGTCGTAGGTGTTCGCGCGCACGGCGTTGAGCGCCTCCAGCCCGTTGGGGGCGAAATCAACGGCGCAGCCGAACGGCTCCAGCACCTTGGCCAAAATCAGCTGGTTCACCTTCATGTCATCGACAACAAGGATGCGGCGGTCGGCATAGCGTTTGTCGGCGGCGTTTTCGTCGTCCTGCCTGTCACCGTACAGCACGCGATTGACGATGTTGCGGGTGATGAAGGTCTCCATGCCCGCAGGTGCGCTATCGTCAAGCAGGAGTTTGAGCATTACCTCCACCTGTTCGGGCGTGTAGGGACGCGTCAGGTAGCCCGAGGCGCCGGTCGTATACGGTCCGATCACCGATGTGATCGCGCCGATATTGGCAACGACAATGACATGACCAAGGCGTCCGCCCGCCTGTGAATACTGGGTCAGGCGGTCGATGGCAGCGGCGTTGCTTGCATTGCCGTCAAGGAAGATGAAGTCGTATGGGGTGAAATCCTCGACTTCCGCGGTCGCGACGCCATCGCAGGCAATGCCAAGGTTGGACAGCGTCTGGGTCATGTTTTCGCGCGCGGGTTTATAAGCCTTGATCACCAGCGCGTTATGTCCCTGAAGCCGGATGTCGGGCCGGTACGTGCCTGTATGCGCCATGGGGCCGCGCAGGCCGGCTGGGATGACAAGGCTAAAGGTCGAGCCCTTGCCCACCTCGCTGATTACATCGATGTGTCCGCCCATCAGTTCGGCCAGGCGACGGCAGATGGCAAGGCCAAGGCCCGTGCCGCCAAAGCGGCGGGTCGTCGATTCCTCGACTTGCGAGAATTGTTCAAAAATGTATTCAATTTTTTCAGGCGGGATGCCAAGCCCGGTGTCCTCAATCGCGATTTTGAGCGTGACTGAATCCGGTTCCTGTCCTGGCTCCGCGCCAAGATGGATGTGGACGTGTCCGCTTTCGGTGAATTTGATCGCGTTGCTTAGGAAGTTTGTGAGGATCTGCCTGATGCGCACAGGGTCGCCGCATATGGATTTTGGGAAATTCGGCTCGGCAGAAATCAGCACTGATACCTGTTTTTCGGCGCAGCGCAGGGCGAACAGATCGGTGACGTCACCCAACATGCGGAAGATGTCGAAGGTGACGCGCTCGATTTCAAGCTTGCCCGCCTCGATCTTCGAGAAATCGAGTACGTCGTTGATGATGCCAAGCAGGTTTTCGCCGGATTTGTAGACAATGTTGGCCCAGATGCGCTGTTCCCCCGTCAACTTGGTTTTCAGCATCAGTTCCGACATGCCCATGATCGCGTTCATGGGCGAGCGGATCTCGTGGCTCATATTCGCCAGAAAGTCGCTTTTTGCGGCGTTGGCAGCCTCGGCAATGGATTTGGCCTGTATGAGCGCTTGCGATTGTTCGGCCTCGCGCTCCTGTTCGCGCAGCAAGCGGAATGTATAAAGCGCAACCACAAGCGCGATAAGCATGATACCCAGCGGGATGACGATTTCGATCGCGTCGCCGAAATACAACATCGCGTTTTGTTTGTAAGCGATCGTCCACGGTGTTCCGCCGGCAACGAAATCGGTGGCAATGGTGTAGTTGCGGTTTAAACCCATCCTTGCAGAGACATGGATGTCATCATCCGCCGTGTCCATTTCCGGCATGTGGTCGGGACTGAGTTCAGCCTTGATTTCCGGTGTCAGGCGGTGCGGCAGGGCGAGATCGTAAAAATGCTTTTTCAGGCGGCCAAGATTATAAAGTCCGATGATATGTCCGTGTTGTCGCGGTTCGTCCGCGCTGCCATGCGATTGGGTGGGATAATCGAAAATAACGTAATCGGTGTCGGGTACGCGGGCGATGCGCAGATTGCGGGTTTGCGCCCCGGTCCTGAGCGTTTCGACCAAGCGGGCCAGCGCATCTGTGTCCAGCATCCGGACGCCTGGTTTGGCGTAGGCCATGATTCCGATTGCCCAGTCTTCGTCGTCGGGGATGAAATAGGCGCCATCCTGATAGGGTGAGCGGTCGAGATAGGCGGCGGTAAAAGTTTCGAATTCCTTTGGTTCCACGCTGTTCGAGGATTCAAAGAAAGCGTCGATGGCCAAAGCGTTGCGCTGGCCTTGCTGGATGTAATGTTGAAAATCGCGCGAAAGCAGAGTCGTTTCGCTTTCCAGGTTCTGGCGGTGCCGGTGTTCGAGGGAGGAAGCCGTATAAATCGCAAGGCACCCGCCCAGGATGATCGAAAGGGCGGGGGGGAAATAGACCTGAAACAGGCGCTGGATTCGGGTTTCCCTTTGTTCGGCATGGCCGGGCAGGAGAAGGAAAATGCCTGAGCCGAACACCGTTACGGTGGCGCCCACGATCCATAATGTCAGGCCAAGAAAGCTCTGGTGTGAAGCCAGCGCGCAATTGGCATAGGGATGAATGATCGCGGCTTTCATACCCGTGTAGTGCATGCCGCAAATAGCAAAAGCCATTAACAGCGATGCGATAATCCGACCGGCGATCAGACGACAGCGGCCGCACCATGCGCGGACGTTGAAAAACAACCACAGCGCCGCGCCTGCGGCCAGAATGGCAATCAGTACGGATAGCAGGAATATCGGCTGGTCGTAGGTCAGTACCGCGTCCATCTGCATGGCGGCCATGCCCGTATAATGCATGGCGGCGATGCCAATGCCGATCAGGACGGCGCTTTCAATCAGTACATAGGTGGAATATGTGCCCCGCCTGACGACGTTCAGCGCGCCGAAGGCGCAGACAACCGCGATGACCATCGAAATAAAGGTGGTCATCGGCTCGTAACTCAGGCGCATGTTGGTCTGAAAGGCCAACATGCCGATAAAGTGCATACTCCAGATTGCGGTGCCCAGAACCAGCGATCCGATCAGGTGCATGCGGTGGGTATATGGGGTGTCGGGTGCCCCCGCGATGCGCTCCGCGTAAAGCAGGGTGATCAGGGATCCCGTGAAAGCCACGGCATAGGACAGCGCCAGCAAGGTTGCATCGTAATGGCTGGAAATGGCCGTCGCCGGCGCATCGTTTGAAAGCAGTATCGTGGGATCAAAGGGGAACATTCGGTAAAACCGCTAAAATTTGATACAATTTTTATTAGAAAGAATATACATCTCTATCTATATCCGGTTTATAATTATCATGCAGTCATATGTAAGAACCTGTTAACGGGATTTTTTTACAACTCATCCGTCAACGTGAGGGGCATGTATACGGAAATGCGTTCTGACAACACGGCAAAGGCAGGGCGCTCGCAGCTTCCAGAAATGACATCGCAACAGACCTTCGTTTTTGAAAGTCTGGCGCGGACCAAGCATTCGCGCAAGCGTCTGGTCGTTCTGGTGGCCGAGGACCAGTTGTTCACCCGCAAGCTTCTGTTCACCGCGCTGATGGGTCTGTGTGAGGTGCATGTCGCCGCCAGCGGGCGCGAAGCGTGGCAGACCTTCATCGAAATCTATCCCGATCTCGCGCTGCTGGACATCGACCTGCAGGATATCAGTGGTCACGATCTGGCCAGACGCATCAAGCGCGCCGCCCCGGAAACCTTTGTCGCCATGGTCACCGCCAATAATTCGGTCGATGACGTGGAGCAGGCGCGGGGCAACCGTGTGGACGGCTTCATCGTCAAGCCTTTCAACAAGGCCAAAATCATGCAATGCCTTGAAAAATGCGCCCAGAACAAGGAAATCACGCGATGACGCAATCCACGTCCAAAGCTGTGTCCGCCGATGCGCCGCATGTCGATCTATCCCCGTTACGGGAAATGACCGGTACGGATGCAGCATTGGAAACCGAACTGTTCGAGGCTTTTTACGAAGGGGCGATAGCCTGCATCGCGGGGCTGGAGGGGGCGACGGCCCCCGAGGACGCGCAAACTTGGCGCAAACATGCGCATGCGCTTAAGGGGATAAGCCGGAATCTTGGGGCCATGCCGTTGGGCGAACTGGCTTTCGAGGCGCAGGAAAAATGCGAGGCCGGGGCGGACGAAAAAGTCCGGATGCTGGCCGGAATCAAGGCCGAATACGCACTGGTCGAGGCGTATCTGCGCGGCGTTCATCCGTAAACGCTTATAAACCTTCGTAAGCCTTCGGGCATGTGTTGCATCGTGCGGCGCGCGCTGCTAAACCTTTGCCAAACCAGACAAAGGCCGAATTTATGACCGCGAGCGCCGCCATGAAAACACCTTCCGCCAAAGCTCAACCCCTGCCTTACAAGCGCGTGCTTCTGAAAATGTCGGGCGAGGTGCTGATGGGCGGCAAGGAATTCGGTATCGACCCCGCCGTCGTTACGCGTGTGGCGCGGGACATCAAGGAAGTCATCGATACAGGCATTGAAGTCTGCGTCGTTGTCGGCGCGGGTAATATTTTTCGCGGCGTGTCGGGCGCATCGCAGGGTATGGACCGTACCACCGCCGATTACATGGGCATGCTGGGCATCTGCATCAACGCGCTGGCGCTGCAAAACGCGCTGGAGCAGCAGGGCGTGCCGACGCGGGTGCAATCGGCCATTCACATGAACGCGATCTGCGAGCCGTATATCCGCCGCAAGGCGATGCGCCACATGGAAAAAGGGCGGGTCGTCATTTTTGCCGCAGGCACCGGCAACCCGTATTTCACCACCGATACCACGGGCGCGCTGCGCGCTTCGGAAATGGATTGCGACGCAATCTTCAAGGGCACCAAGGTGGACGGCGTATATACCGCCGATCCGTTCAAGGACCCAACTGCCACGCGGTTCGAGCGCATTACGTACATGGATGTGCTGACCAAAGATTTGCGCGTCATGGACGCGACGGCGATCAGCCTTGCACGGGAAAACGACGTGCCGATCGTCATCTTCAATATCCGCGAGGAAGGCAATTTCGCACGCGTCCTGAAAGGCGAGGCCAAGTGCACCATCGTATCGGGCGACAAACAATAACCGCAATCCGGTAGCAAACCATCCAAGACGGACCATCCAGAAGGAGATGACATCCATGGCTTTCGACATCAACGACCTCAAGCGCCGCATGGGCACATCGATCGACGCTTTGAAAAAAGAATTCGCCGGTCTGCGTACGGGGCGGGCCAGCGCGAACCTGCTGGACGCAGTGACGGTGGAGGCATACGGGTCGCGCATGCCGTTGGCGCAATGCGGGTCGGTCGGGGTGCCCGAGCCGCGGCTTTTGACCGTGTCGGTGTGGGATTCCGGGCTGATAAAATCGGTCGAAAAGGCAATCCGTGACGCAGGGCTGGGCCTCAACCCACAGACGGACGGAAGCCTGGTGCGGGTGCCGATTCCGCAGTTGAACGAGGAGCGGCGCAAGGAATTGCAGAAAGTCGCCGGTAAATACGCAGAAGGCGCGCGGGTTGCCGTGCGCAACATCCGCCGCGACGGGATGGACGAAATCAAGAAGTTGGAAAAGGACAAGGCCATTTCCGAGGACGAGGCCAAACGCGATTCCGACCTTGTGCAAAAAGCGACAGACGAACTGATCGGCCAGATCGACAAGCTTCTGGCGGAAAAAGAAAAAGACATCATGGTGGTGTAAGCCGCATGAATGCCATATCCCCCGATACGCTGCCCGCGCATGTCGCCGTCATCATGGACGGCAACGGCCGTTGGGCACGGATGCGCGGACTGCCGCGCACGGCGGGGCACAAGGCGGGCGTGGATGCGACGCGGCGCACGGTGCGCGCGGCTTCGGAAATGGGAATCCGTTATCTGACGTTGTTCGGGTTTTCGACCGAAAACTGGTCGCGTCCGAAGGGCGAGATTTTTGACTTGATGGGGCTTTTGCGCCTGTATCTGCGGGCCGAGGCGGCCGATCTGCACCGCGCGGGCGTGCGGCTGCGCGTTATCGGACGGCGCGATCGGCTGGATGCGGACATCGTGGAAATGATCATGCGGGTCGAGGAGCTGACCCGTGAAAACACCGGGCTGAACCTGACTATCGCGCTGGATTACGGCGGGCGGCAGGAAATCGTGGCGGCGGTGCAGGCGTTGATGCGCCTTGGCTATGGTCCGGAAATGGTGGATGAAGACGCGCTCTCGCGCCAGATGATGACCGCCGCGCTTCCCGACCCGGACCTCTTGATCCGTACCAGCGGCGAAGAGCGGATCAGCAATTTCCTGCTATGGCAGTGCGCTTATACGGAATTCCATTTCACGGATGTATTGTGGCCTGATTTTTCCAAAGAAAATCTTGAGGCGGCGGTTGCCGCCTATGCCGGGCGTCAGCGCCGCTTTGGCGGCGTCGAGACCGACGATCCATCCCGCAAGCGGACGGTGTGATTCATGTCGTCGCTGGTCAAACGCATCCTGTCGGCGGCCGTGCTTGCGCCCGTGGTGATCGGGGCGGTCTGGTACGGCGGTTGGCCGTTTTATACGCTGATGGCGATCGGGTACGGCATTTCGGTGCAGGAATGGTCGCGGCTTTCGATCCGCGAGGGACGGGTGCGCTGGGGCATCCTTGGCGCCGGGATCGTTTATGTCGGGGCCGCGTTCTTATCGTGCATCTGGCTGCGGACGTTCGAGGATTGGGGTTTTTTCCTGCTGCTATATGTGTTTTTCGCGGTATGGGCGTGCGATATCGGGGCCTATACGTTCGGCAAGCTGATCGGCGGCCCGAAAATGGCGCCGAAGGTCAGCCCGAACAAAACATGGGCTGGCTTGATCGGTGGGTGCATTTCAGCGGTGGCCGCGGTGATGCTGTATCATCACTGGCTGGGTGCGCGGCTGGGCGAACCCATCATCCAGCGGTTCAGCTATCTGTTTCAGTTCGCGCTGGGCCTGTTTCTGGCAGTGGCCGGGCAGCTTGGGGATCTTCTGGTTTCGGTGCTCAAGCGGCGGGCGGGGCTTAAGGATACGGGCGCGATCATTCCCGGCCATGGCGGTTTGCTGGACCGGATCGACGCGCTGTTGCTGACGTTGCCGATCTATTCGGTCGTGATCGTGTATCTCGATTATCTGGTGCGGCGATGACGCGCTCCGTCACCGTGCTGGGCTCTACCGGCTCGGTCGGTCGTCAGACGCTGGATGTCGTCGCGCATCATGGCGCGGAGCGGTTTCGCGTGGCCGCGCTGGCGGCAGGGTCGGATGTCGATACGCTGGCCGCGCAGGCGCGCCATTTCAGGCCGCGCTTCGTGGCGGTCGCCGATGAAAGCCGCCTTGACGCCCTGCGCGCGTCGCTGTCGGACCTGCCGGATATTGAAGTCGCGGGCGGGCGCGAGGCGGTGATGGACGTCGCGCGGATGGATGCCGATACCACCATGTGTGCGATTGTGGGTACGGCAGGGCTTTTGCCGACCATGGCGGCGATCAAGCGCGGGGGGTGTGTGGCTTTCGCCAGCAAGGAATGCCTTGTCGCGGCGGGGCCGTTGATGATGGAAGCGGTCGCGCGGCACGGCGCGAGATTTCTGCCAGTAGACAGCGAACACAACGCGATCTTTCAGGTTTTGCAAAAAGGGCCGGGCGTGCGGCGTATCGTGCTGACCGCGTCGGGCGGGCCGTTTAGAACGTGGGGCGCGGCGCAGATCGCGGCGGCGACACCGGCGCAGGCGGTCAACCATCCGACATGGTCGATGGGTAAAAAGATTTCTGTCGATTCCGCGACGCTGATGAACAAGGCGCTGGAGGTGATCGAGGCGCACCACCTGTTCGCGCTGCCATCGGCGCAGATCGATGTCGTCCTGCATCCGCAATCGACGGTGCATGGCATGGTCGAATACGCGGACGGGTCGTTTCTGGCGCAGCTTGGACCCGCCGACATGCGCACACCGATCGCCGTGTGCCTTGGCTGGCCTGAACGGATCGAAAGCGCGGGCGCACGCATGGATTTGGCCACGCTTGCGAAGCTGGAATTCGAGGCTGTTGATACGGCGCGATTTCCGGCGATGCGGCTGGTGCGCGAGGTATTGGCCGGGTCGCCCGCCGATTCCATCGTCTTCAACGCGGCCAACGAGGTGGCGGTGGCTGCGTTTCTGGCCGGGCGTATATCGTTTCCGGCAATCGTGTCGTGCGTCGCGCGGATGTTGGAATCGTGCGACAAGCCCGCGATTAAAACACTGGACGATGTGGCCGCGTACGACGACAATGTCCGCCGCGCAACCCATGACGCATTGAAGAAAGCCGCTTAAAACATGTTCGAAACGATTCACGACATCATGAACTGGGTGGGAGGCAACACCACCATGTATCTGCTGCCGTTTCTGGCGGTCATCGGGGTTCTGGTGTTCGTGCATGAATGGGGGCATTACATCGTCGCGCGGCTTTGCGGGGTGCGGGTGGAAACGTTTTCCATCGGGTTCGGTAAAAAAATATGGTCGCGCACCGATAAATCAGGCTGCGAATGGCGGGTTTCGCTGATCCCCCTTGGCGGGTACGTCAAGATGTTCGGGGATACCGATCCCGCGTCATCGACGCATACCGAAGTCGTGACCGAGGGCGACGGCCACATGCGCGCGATGACGGATGCCGAGCGCGGGCAGGCGTTTTTCTCCAAACCTGTGTGGAAGCGCGCGGCCATCGTTTTCGCGGGGCCGGGGATCAATTATCTGTTCGCGATATTGGTGCTGGCGGCGGTGTTCGCGACCGTCGGACGGCCGGTCACGCCGCCGATCGCGGCGGCGGTGATCGTCGGGTCCGCCGCGGACGAGGCAGGATTCAAGCCGCATGACCGGATCGTCGCGATCGACGGCAAACCGGTGCGCCGTTTCGCCGATATCCAGCGTCAGGTCGCGGTATCGCTGAACACGCCCTTGAACATCACGGTGGAACGCGACGGCAAGGACATGACGCTGGAACACGTCACTCCGCATCTGGACAGTGTCAGCGACCGGTTCGGGTTTTTGCATCAGCGTGGCCTTCTGGGCATTATCGGGCCGGGCATCGGCATTGATGCCGCCAGCGTCGAGGCTGTGGACGGGCAGGACGGCAGCGATATCGCCGCGCTTTTGCGCGCGCATATGAACGACGCGCCCGTAACGCTACGAATGGCGGCGATGGGCGATTTGCCGCCGCAAAGCATCCGGGTGTTGCTCGACCCTGCGATCAATCAGGATTTTCTGGACGGGAAAAAGGAGGCGCAGGGGATTCAGCTTGCGCCGCGCATGGAAACCGAAACCGCGACTTATGGCATCGCAGGCGCGGCTGTGGAAGCGTTGAACGAAACATGGTTCGTGACCACGGGTACGCTGCAATCGCTGTGGCAGATGGTAATCGGCACCCGATCGGCGCAGGAACTGGGCGGCATTATCCGCATCGGCGCGGTGACGGGCGATGCGGCACAGGCGGGCTGGATCGCGATTTTGATGCTGGGCGCGCTTTTGTCGATCAACCTTGGGTTGATCAATTTGATGCCCATTCCGATGCTGGACGGCGGACATTTGCTGTTTTACGCGATCGAGGCCATCAGCGGTCGTCCGGTGCCGGAACGCATGCAGGACGCGGCGCTGCGCTTCGGATTCGTGCTGCTGATCGCGCTGATGGTGTTCGCCAATCTCAACGACCTGATCCAGCTGGCGAAATAGGTCATAAAATCCGTGTATAAAGGCCGGAATTCCGGCTTTTGCCCCATTGTGTTTTTGCGGGTTCCTGCATAGCCTTGATGGGATTGATTCCAATGGCTAGTGTGGCCGTATCGACGAAAGTGCTGAATATGAAAAAAGGCTTCCGGTATACCCTGTCCGCCCTTGCGCTGGTGCTGACGGTCACCGTTTCTCCGATTTCCCTGATGGCGCAGGAGGCGCATGTCGCCCGCATCCAGATCGAGGGGGCGGAGCGCATCGATCCGCAAACCATCCTGTCCTACATGACCGTCAAGCCTGGCGACACCTACAGTCAAGAGGCGCTGTCCGATTCCGCCAAAGCGCTGTATGGCACCGGTTTGTTCGCCGACGTCAACATCCAGCCCCGGAACGGCGTACTGGTCGTTTCAGTGGTCGAAAATCCGCTGATCAACCAGATCGCGTTCGAGGGGAATGAAAAGCTCAAGGATGAGGAATTGATGTCGGAAATCGCGTCGCGCTCGCGCAATGTGCTGGCGCGCACGACCGTCCAGTCCGACGTTGACCGCATCCGTGAATTGTATCGCCGTCAGGGGCGTTATTCGGTCGCGGTGGAACCCAAGGTCATCCGTCTGGACCAGAACCGCGTCAATCTGGTGTTCGAGATCAACGAAGGCCCTGTTTCGGAAATCCGCGGGATTAAATTCGTCGGCAATCAGGCTTATTCCGACGATGCGCTGCGCGAGGCCGTTGCCTCCAAGGAAAGCCGCTGGTACCGCTTCCTTTCGACCAGCGACCGTTATGACGCCGACCGCATGGCGTATGACGAGGAATTGTTGCGCCGGTTTTATCTCAAACACGGTTATATCGATTTTCGCGTGGTGTCGGCGGTGGCCGAACTGACCCCGGATAAAAGCGCGTTCTTCCTGACCTTCACGGTCGACGAGGGCCCGCGTTACAAGATCGGGAAAGTCAATGTCGATACTTCGGGGCTGACGGGCGTCGATCCCAAAGTCCTCGACAAGGATATCGAGATCAAGTCGGGACAATGGTACGACGCGCAGGCGATGGACGACACCATCAGCGCGATGACCACCCGGTTGGGCGATATGCAGTACGCCTTTGTCGGAGTTGATCCGGACGTTGCGCGGCATCCCGAAAACGATACGGTCGACGTGACCTTCCGCGTCGGGCGCACGCCCAAGGTGTATGTCGAACGCATCGACATCAAGGGCAATGTGCGCACACAGGACAAGGTGGTCCGTCGCGCCTTCCCATTAGCCGAAGGTGACCCGTTTAACGGCGACAAGATTGCGAAGGCGGAGCAGAATCTCAAAGATCTGGATTTCTTCGACACCGTAAAGGTGCGCCCGGTGCCGGGGTCTGCGCCAGATCAGACCGTCGTCGACGTCGACGTGCAGGAAAAATCAACCGGCGAGATTTCGCTGGGCGGCGGGTTCTCGACCTCGGAAGGGCCTTTGGCCGACTTCCAGATTCGCGAACGCAACTTTTTGGGCCGCGGGCAGGACGTGGCCCTGTCGGCTTCGGTTTCAGCCAAGCATACGGAATTCGACACCTCGTTCACCGAGCCGTATTTCCTCGACCGCGACTTATCCGCGGGCGTGGATGCGTTCCACACCACCAGCAATTTGAAATCGGAAAGTTCGTTCGATCAGGTGCGCACGGGTGGCGCGCTGCGTCTTGGCTATCCGCTTTCGGAGCATTTGCGCCAGACGCTCAAATACCGGCTGGAAAACAACGATATCAAAAACGTGCAATCCGACGCGTCGGCTTACATCAAGCAGCAGGAAGGCACGTGGCTGACATCGGCGGTTTCGCAACGCTTGACCTATGACACGCGCGACAGCACGCTTTGGCCGACCAAGGGACAGGTCAGCTGGCTGGAAACCGAGGGTGCCGGGCTTGGCGGGGACGCCAAGTTCATATCCGGAAAAATCGGCGCCGAGGTGTTTTTCCCGGTCACGCATAGCAGCGTGCTCAGCATTTTGGGCGAGGGCGGCGCGATCCATGGTTGGAGCGGCAGCGGCGTGCGCATCAACGAACGTTATTTCATCGGCGGCGACACGTTACGCGGGTTCCAGGCATCGGGGATCGGTCCGCGCGATTTGACCACGGGTGACGCTTTGGGCGGTAATTTGTTCTATCGCGGTTCGGTCGAGGCAGCGTTCCCGATCGGCCTGCCCGAAGAGATGGGCGTGCAAGGTCACGCTTTTTCGGATTTCGGGTCGTTGTGGTCGCTTGACCAAAGCGGAGCCGGCATTGTTGACAGCAAGTCTGTCAGGGTATCGACCGGTGTCGGCGTATCCTGGCGTTCGCCCTTTGGGTTGATCCGCCTTGATTTTGCCAACCCGGTGGTCAAAGAAAATTACGATAAGAATGAAAAGTTCCGGTTTAGCTTCGGCACCCGGTTCTAAAACATACAAACCAAAGGAAATCGAGGTTAGTCATGCGTAGTTTTGCCAAGGTTCTGGCGCTGTTGATGTTTGCCCTGTGCGTGACGGCGATTCCCGCCCGCGCCCAGGACGCGGGGGCCGGCAAGCCCGCCAAGATCGCCGTCGTGGACATCCAGTCGCTTTTGCGCGACTCCAAGGCCGCGAAAAGCATCGAAAGCCAGCTTGATGGCGTCCGCAAATCCTTCCAGTCCGAGGTCGGGGCAGAGGAAAAAGCCCTGCGCGTCAAGGAAAAGGCCATCATGGACAAAAAAGCGTCGATGAGCGAAGACGAATTCAAATCCAAGGCCGAGGCGTTCCAGAAGGATGTCGCCGCCAGCCAGAAGAAAGTCCAGGATAAAAAAGCCGAGTTGGACAAGGCTGTGGGCACCGCCATTGGCAAGCTGCGGGCCGAGATCGTCAAGGTCGTGGCTGAAATCGGGGACAAGCAGAATCTCGACCTCGTGCTTTCACGCACCGACGTGGTGATTGTGTCCAAAACCATGGATATCACGGCGGATGTGCTTAAGCGCATCGACGAGGAATTGCCTTCCGTCAGCGTCGACGTCGGCAAGTAATAAGGGAAGGGTTCCCAATGCCGGATACACGGTTTCACGACCGTACAGGCCCTTATTCGCTGGCCCGGATCGCCGAGGCCAGCGAATGCGTTTTGGCCGATCCCGCCGCGGGCGGGCAAATGATTGCGGATGTCGCGCCGCTGATCGAGGCCGGGGCAGAGCAGCTTTCGTTTCTGGATAATCCAAAATATCGCAACGATTTCAGAGCCAGCCGCGCCGGGGCGTGCATTGTCAGTGCCGAAGTAGCGGCCGAGGCGCCCGAAGGGATGCGGGTGCTGATCAGCAAAAACCCGTACCGGTCCTATGCGTTGGCGGCGGCGCTGTTTTATCCGTGGCCCGTCGCGGCCAGCATTTCGCCGCAGGCGGCTATCGACCCAAGCGCGGAAATCGGTCCAGGCTGCATCGTCGAGCCGTGCGCGGTCATCGGGCGGGGTGTGCAACTGGGGCGCGGGTGCTGGATCGGCGCCGGGGCGAGTTTGAGTCATTGTATTCTGGGGGAACGGGTGCGGGTGCACGCGGGCGCGCGGATCGGGCAGGATGGTTTCGGCTTCGCGCTGGGCGCACAGGGGCATTTGCCCGTGCCGCAGCTTGGGCGCGTGATCATCGGTGATTTCGTCAATATCGGCGCCAATACCACCATCGACCGCGGGGCCGGTCCCGACACCGTGATCGGCGCGGGCACGGTAATCGACAATCTGGTGCAAATCGGCCACAACGTCCGCATCGGGCGCGGCTGCGTGATCGTATCGCAAACCGGCATTTCCGGCAGTTCGGTGTTGGAGGATTTCGTGGTCATGGGCGGGCAGTCGGGCATGGCCGGGCATTTGCGGGTGGGGCAGGGCGCACGGGTGGCGGCGCAGGCCGGTGTGACCAAGGATGTGCCGGCGGGCGAGGAATGGGTCGGTTTTCCCGCGATGCCGCGCCGCGCCTATTGGAAGATGCAGGCGGGCTTGAAAAAACTCTTGTCAAAGGGCTGATGCCGGGGGTACCGAGAACGGATGAGCGAAGTTCAGAAAAATCCAGTCATCGACGTCCATGAAGTCATGGGCATGATCCCGCACCGATACCCCATCCTTCTGGTGGACCGGATCCTTGATTATGCCGCCAACGAATGGGCGATCGGCCTTAAGAACGTCACCTATAACGAGCCGCATTTTCAGGGCCATTTCCCCAGCCGGGCGATCATGCCCGGCGTGCTGATCGTCGAGGCGATGGCCCAGACCGCCGCATGTCTGGTGGTCAGGACGCTGGGCGAGGCGGCGCGCGGCAAGCTGGTCTATTTCATGTCGATCGAGGATGCGCGGTTCCGCCGCCCCGTCGTGCCGGGCGATGCGTTGCACATCCACGTCAAGGTGGCGCAATCGCGGCGCAATGTCTGGAAATTCACCGGCGAGGCCAAGGTAGAGGGTGTCGTGTGCGCCGAGGCGACGTTCAGCGCGATGATCATGGAAAGTAACGGCGAAAAGGCCGCGGTTTAGACCCTTCGTAATATCCTGAAACCCGCCGTGAATGGCGCTTTGCGCCCAAACCCCTAGAGTCGAACCATGAACAACGCTTCCATCCACCCACTTGCCGCCGTCGATCCCAAGGCCCGGATCGGCGCGGATGTTTCCATCGGTCCTTTTTGCGTGGTCGGGCCCGACGTCACCATCGGCGACGGGTGCGTACTGCATTCCCATGTCGTGGTGGACGGGCATACGACGATGGGGGCCAAGAACCACGTTTATCCCTTTGCGGTGATCGGCACGCGTCCGCAGGACCTGAAATACCACGGCGAGGATTCACGCCTTGAAATCGGCGATTCCAACACGATCCGCGAGCATGTGACCATGAATCCCGGCACCGAGGGCGGGGGCATGGCCACCCGCGTCGGCAGTCATTGCCTGTTCATGGTGGGCAGCCACGTCGCGCATGACTGCATCATCGGGGATTACGTCATTCTGGCCAACAACGCGACGCTGGCGGGGCATGTCAGCGTGGGCGAACACGCCATTCTGGGCGGGCTTTCGGCGGTGCACCAGTTCGTGCGCATCGGCGCGCATGCGATGGTCGGCGGCATGTCAGGCGTCGAATACGACGTTATTCCCTATGGGCTGGTGATGGGAGAACGGGCGCGTCTGGCGGGGCTAAACCTTGTCGGGCTTGAGCGCCGGGGTTTCCCGCGCGAGGAAATCAACGTGCTGATGAAGGCGTTTCGCGAGCTGTTTTACGGTGACGGCACCTTCCACGAAAGGCTGGAAAAGGTGCGCGCGGATTATCACGGCCAGCCGCTGATCACCGACGTGCTTTTGTTCGCGCTTGAGAAAAACAGCCGTCCCCTTTCCCAACCCCGGCAGAAATGACCGATACCGCGCCCGCCCCGCGCAAGGCGGCTTTGTGCGTGGTGGCGGGGGGCGGTACCTTGCCCGCCACGATCGCGCGGCATGTTGTGGCGAACGGGGGCGAGGTATTTGTGGCGCGTCTGCGCGGGCATGCGGACGACCCCGTGCTTGAAGGTTTTTCCCATATCGACGTGCGTCCCGGCCAGATGGGACGGGTGTTTTCGGTGCTGCGCGCGCGCGGCATCCGCGATCTGGTGCTGATCGGGCGGATGACGCGGCCCCGGTGGTGGCAGATATACCCGGATTTCACCACGCTCAGGCTTTTACCACGGCTGATCGGGCCGTTGTTGCGCGGCGGGGACGATGCGCTATTGCGTGCGTTGCGCCGCGTCCTTGAGGATCAAGGCTTTCGCCTTGTCGCGGCGCAGGATCTGATGGCGGAGTTGCTGGCGCCATCGGGCGTTCTTGGACGCCATGCGCCGGATGCGCGCGCGATGGCGGATATCGCGCTGGGCATGCAGGCGGCGCGCGCCCTTGGCGTCGCGGATGCGGGGCAGGGCGTGGTCGTGGCGGACGGATACGTGATCGCGCGCGAGGATGCGCGCGGGACGGATGCGATGATTACGGCACACCCACAAGCGGGAGCGGTGCTGGTCAAGGCGGCCAAGCCGCAACAGGACCGGGCGCTGGACCTGCCGGGTATCGGCCCCGCGACGGTCAGGGCCGCGTGGGACGCCGGGTATGCGGGCATCGCGATCGAGGCCGGAGGTACGCTGATTGCCGAGCGTGCGGAAACCATCGCCCTTGCCGATGACGCCAGGTTGTTTTTAATAGGCGTGCAATGAACGACGACGCGTTGATCTATCTGGTGGCGGGTGAAATGTCGGGCGACCTTTTGGGCGCGCGGCTGGTGCAGGCGATACGCCATATCAGCGGCAGGAATTTGCGCTTTGCTGGGGTGGGCGGCGCGGCGATGGCGGCGGCGGGTGTGCCCTCGCTGTTTCCGATCCGCGATCTTTCGGTAATGGGGCTGGCCGAGGTATTGCCGCGCCTGCCGCGCATATTGGGGCGGCTTTCCCAATGCGCGCGGGACATTGTCGCGCGCCAGCCCGCGATCGTCGTGACCATCGACAGTCCCGGATTCTGTTTCCGATTGGTGCGCAAGCTGCGGGACAAATGCCCGAACACCAAATTCATCCATTATGTCGCACCGCAGGTCTGGGCTTGGAAGCCCGAGCGCGCGGCCAAGGTCGCGCAGTTGTTCGACGGGCTGATGTGCCTGTTGCCGTTCGAGCCGCCGTATTTCACCGCGCACGGGCTGCGTGCCGCGTTCGTCGGGCACCCGGCGGTCAATCTGCATGAAACGCTTTTGCCGGAAGGTCGCGAGGCGTTTTTCGAGAAATACGATTTGTCGTTGACCAATCCGCCCGCGATTTTGTCGCTGCTGTTCGGCAGCCGGGAGGGGGAGATCAATCGCCTTGGCCCGCCGATTTACGAAGCCGCGTACCGCATCCTACGCGAATGGCCCAATCTGGCCGTGCTGGTGCCGACCGTGCCGCATCTTTGGGCGCGGCTTAAAGCCATTATCGGTTCGGACCAACGTTTCATCCCGGTGGATTCCGAGGACAGGTTTCAGGCCTTTGCGCTTTCGCAGGCGGCGATCGCCACTTCGGGTACGGTGGGGCTGGAGCTGGCGATGCTGGGTGTGCCGCATGTCGTGGCCTACAGGTTTTCGGCGCCGACATTCTGGCTGGCGAAGCGCATGGTCAAGGTGCCGCACATGCATCTGGTCAATCTGCTGCTGAACGAGCGTGTGGTGCCGGAATTTCTGCAGAATGACGCGAATGGCCGCAATCTGGCCGGGGCCGCGCTGGATTTGCTGATCAACCGCAACGGCGTGGCAGAGCGCGAGCGCGAAGGTTTCGCGCGCGCCTACCGGATGCTGCTTGGCGAGGGCGGCGGCACGCCCGCCGAACAGGCGGCCAGTTTCGTGATGGGGTATTTATGAGCGTCCTCGTCTTTCACGGCACCATGGGATCGCCCGAAGGCAACTGGTTTCCATGGCTGAAGGCGCAGTTGCCGGATGTGGTCGTTCCGCGTCTGCCGACGCCAGAGGGGCAAGACCCGCGTAACTGGCTGGCGGCGATACCAGCTATTGGGCCTGACGACATTTTGATCGGGCATAGCTGCGGGGCGACGTTTCTTTTGCACGTGCTGGAGGGGCTGGCCGCGCCGGTGCGTCAATCGGTGTTCGTTTCGCCGGTCATGGGGGTTTTGGGCTTGCCGGAATACGACCGTCTTAACCGCGCGTTTTTCGATTATCCGTTCGATTGGACCAAGATCCGCGCCAATATGGAGCGCAGCGCGATTTTTCATGGCGATAACGACCCGTATGTGCCGATGATGCAGGCGTTCGAGCTGCATAACGCGCTGGGCGGGCATATTGAAATTATTCCCGGTGGCGGGCATCTGAACGGCGAAAGCGGGTTTTCCGCGTTTCCAAGGTTGCTGGAATGGGTCGTGGGCGCGGCGGCATGATATATTGTCTAATTTTGGAAAATTTTGACTTTGGCTTTAGTTTTTAAATAATCTTGTTTCATGACGCTATTGAAACCACGCGCTTCCGGCGCTGTCGCTTTGGGGTTGGTATTTGGGTTGGCAGCCGGCGGCGCGGGCAACGCGCTGGCGCAGAGCGGCCCGCATCCGGGCGCTGCCGTGCCGCAAAACCAGATCACGCAAAGCCATGTTCAGGCCAAGGAAGGTTGTGACGAAACCTGCGTGCGTCTGATTGCCGAGGGCGTCAAGCTGGCGGTTCGTCTGGCCGAGATAAAGTACAAGCACGACGTGGCGCAATGCGAGCAAAGCTTTGCGCCTGAAACGCCGGAAATCAAGGCCTGTTTCAATCAGGCGGGCTGGCGCACCGCAAAGTTGCTGGGCGTGGGCGTCATTGGCGTGCCGCTGGCCGTGCTGGCGCATTTCGGCGCGCTGAATTTCGGCGCGTTCGACCGCACCGTCAACCGCATCATGGGCGGGACCAAGACCGACCCGATCGAAAGCGTGGAAAATCCGCCTGTGCCCGATATGCGTTATACCACGCCATCGGGCCGCATCGCGCGGGCGCATATCCCGGATGTGCGGCGCGGCGCGCAACGTGGCCTGCGGGTCTGATCCGCGTTATTTCCGGGCGTCGATATCGGTATAGGGCTGGGGCGCGGCGCCGACATAAAGCTGGCGCGGGCGGCCGATGCGCATTTCCGGGTCCTCGATCATTTCCTTCCATTGGGCGAGCCAGCCTACGGTGCGGGCCAGCGCGAACAGCACGGTGAACATGCTGGTCGGGAAGCCCATCGCCTTGAGGATGATGCCGGAATAGAAATCGACGTTGGGGAAAAGTTTGCGTTCGACGAAATACGGGTCGGAAAGGGCGATTTTTTCCAGCTCCATCGCCAGATCCAGCATCGGTTCGTCCTTGACGCCCAGTTCTTCCAGCACGGCGTGGCAGTCGTGTTTGAGCACCGCCGCGCGCGGGTCGTAGTTTTTGTAGATGCGGTGGCCAAAGCCCATCAGCTTGAACGGGTCGTTTTTGTCCTTGGCGCGGGCGAGGAATTCCGGAATGCGGTCGCGAGTCTTGATCTCGGCCAGCATCTCCAGCACTTCCTGATTGGCGCCGCCATGCGCCGGCCCCCAGAGCGAGGTGATGCCCGATGCGATGCAGGCAAACGGGTTCGCGCCGGTCGAACCGGCCAGGCGGACGGTGGATGTCGATGCGTTCTGTTCGTGATCGGCGTGCAGGATGAATATCTTTTCCAGCGCCTTGGCAACCACGGGGTTGACCTTGTACGGCTCGGCCGGGACGGAGAAGCACATGTACAGGAAGTTCTCGACAAAGCTCAGATCGTTGCGCGGATAGATGAAGGGCTGGCCGATCGCGTATTTGTAGGTCATCGCCGCCAGCGTCGGGATCTTGGCGATCAGGCGGTGGATGGAAATTTCGCGATGCTGTGGATCGTTGATGTTGAGGGAGTCGTGGTAAAAGGCCGAAAGACCGCCGACGACGCCGCACATCACGGCCATCGGGTGCGCATCGCGGCGGAAGCCGCGGAAGAAGAAATGCACCTGTTCATGGACCATGGTGTGATAGGTGATGAGGTGCCGGAATTCGGCGTATTGCGCCTTGGTCGGCAGCTCGCCGTATAGCAACAGGTAGGCGACCTCGATGAAATTCGATTTGGTAGTCAGGTCCTCGATCGAATAGCCGCGGTGCATCAGCTTGCCCGCATCGCCGTCAATGAAGGTGATTTTGGATTTGCACGAGCCGGTGGAGTTGTAGCTGGGGTCGAAGGTGATATGTCCGCTTTCGGCCAGAAGCTTGCGCACGTCGATGCCGTCGGGCCCGACCGTCGCCTCCGCCACGGGCAGTTTGTATTGCTTGCCGGTCTGATCGTCGGTCAGGGTGAAGGTCTTGGTCATGTCGGTCCCGGTTTTCAAGGTTGGCGCGCCGTTGACGGCGAATCGCGGAATAAAAAGTTTACGCCGCGCGGGCGGGCAGGGCAATCGCGCAGGGGGTATTTTGACATAGTGCGTACGAGGTTATTTCTGCTGTTGCAGCATCCGGATCAGTTCATCCCGCGTGGGAGTCTTGATGTTTTGCGGTGGCGTGTAGGTCGGCACGCTTGCGCTCAACCCCTTTGAGATGTCGATACCGCAGGTTGCCGCCACGCCGTTGGCGCCAAGGCTACCATAGGGGGCGTTGATCGACGCCAGAAACAGCGCGCCGGACGGGTTTTCGCCATAGGAAAGGATCGTGGCCTCCGGTGCCGCGTCGCGTGGCACTTCCGCCATCATGCGCCAGTCGCGCACCACGTAGATCACTTTTTTTCCGCCACTACGCGCGCTCAGGCAGTATAGCTGGCGGAATTTGTCGGGATTGTTGGTCGCAAATTCCAGCACGCCGCGCGCGACGTCCTGCCGGGCCTTGGTGGCGGATTGCGCATCGGTGGCATTGTCGATGAAGCCGACGCTGCGCATGATGAAATCGACGATCTGGCCGCTTTGCAGTTTTGCGCCAAGGCCCGATTTCTGGTCTGCGGAGATGGCGTTGCTTAGCAGGGCGCGATCGCTGCGCGCGTCGCCTGCGCGCAAGGGTTCATATTTATCGGCGCCGACGCGGACATAGGCCGGGCGGCTGAGTGGGGTGTCGGCCGTAGCCTGCTGGGCCCGCGCGGCCATTGCCGGAAGGCAGAGAAAGGCAAGGACAAACAGGGTCAGGCGGGGGGTGCGATGCATCCGCTTATTTTAACCGGTTTGGGTAAAAAAGTCGAATGGATGCGCGTTTACTTGTATGCGCGCATTTACTGGGCCATGCAGTTTTTGATCTGGGTGGCCGCGGCGGGCGTGATTTTATAATCGACACTGTTCTGGGCGGTCTGCGCTATCAAGAACGCGGCGCTGTAATCCGTGTTCATCTGCCAAAGTAGGGCATAAGGCGTGTTTTTCCCGCCTTTGAGGTTATCGATGCTTTTGTCGTAAACATAGGCCGATACGATGTCTTTGGGTGCGGCTTCCAGTTTGCATTCAAGAGCACGAAATCCGGCTGGTGAACGTACCGCGTAGTGGGCGACGTCGTGCGCAGCCTTTTTCCATGCGGCTTCTTGCATCTGCGGGGTCAGGTCGGTTTTTGCGAAGCTAAAGAAGCCATTCACTACGGTCGCGACGCTTTTGGGGTTCGGCAGTTTCACTGCGTTATAGGCCAGTGCCCCCGCATAGGTGTTTTTCATCCCGGGTTCGAGGCTTTTTATGTATTCAATCTGCGCCACTTTGTCGTCTAGAAGCGATGCGGCGGGTGCTGCCGTAGCGGCAGGCGCGGCGGCAGCGGTAAAGATGGCAGTCAGGGCCCGAGCAAGGAATTTTGGCGATTGCATGCACGAAATTTAACGTATTGTTTATATTATGTCAATTGATTAATGGTGGCTGTGCCCTTGGTCGTGCATCCAGTGCAGCGCGGCCTTGAGGCGGTTCATGGTTTCGCTTTGGCCCAGCACCTCGGCTGCCTTGGCGATCGGGGGCGAGGTCATGGTTCCGGCCAGCGCGGCGCGGAAGGGCATCATCACCTTGCCCAGCTTGCCGCCGTATTGGGCATCGGCGATTTTGCGCAAGGCGGATTCGATCTCCGTGTCCCGGAAATCCGCGCCAAGGCGGGCGAGGGCGTCGTATATGGCGTGCATCGCATGGTGCGCGTCGTGGTCGTTCAGCGTGGCGGCGGCCTTTTCGTCGTAATCGAAGGGTGCGTCCTTGAGGTAAAGCGACGCGTCGGCGGCAAGGCCGACCAGCGTCGTCGCGCGCGCCTTGAGGTCGTGCATCCCCCCGATCAGCCGTGCGCGGTGCGTGGCATCGACGTTTCCGCCCCGTAAAGCAAGGGTTTCATCGGCAAGGCGCGTGTCGTCGGCCAGCTTCATGTGGTGGGCGTTGACGTGTTCGAGCTTTTTGAAATCAAGGCGCGAGGGGCCGGCATTGATGTCGTTGATGTCGAACCACCGGGCCGCCTGTTCCTTGGTAAAAATCTCGTCGTCGCCGTGGCTCCAGCCCAGACGCAGCAAGTAGTTGTCCAATGCCTCGGGCAGGATGCCCATGTCGCGGAATTCCTGCGCGCCCTGTGCGCCGTGGCGTTTGGAAAGTTTTGCGCCGTCCTCGCCGTGAATCAGCGGCACATGTCCGAAAACTGGCACGTTCCAGCCCATGGCGTCGAAAATCAGCTTTTGGCGGAAGGCGTTGTTCAGATGGTCGTCGCCGCGCACGACGTGGGTCACGCCCATGTCGTGGTCGTCCACCACCACGGCCAGCATATAGGTGGGCGACTCATCGGAGCGCAGCAGGATCATGTCGTCGAGCTGGCTGTTTTGTACCGTCACGTTGCCCTGAACCGCGTCGGCGATCGTGGTTTCGCCGTCAAGCGGGGCCTTGATGCGGATGACCGGCTTTGCCCCCGCCGGGGCGGTGGCCGGGTCGCGGTCGCGCCACATGCGGTTATAGCGGGGCTGTTCGCCGCGGGCCTTGGCCTCGTCCTTCATCGCCTCCAGTTCTTCGGGTGTGCAGTAACAGAAATAGGCCCGGCCGCGTTCGACCAGTTCGTGCGCGATTTCGGCGTGGCGCGCGGCACGCTGCGATTGATAAAGCGGCGCATCGTCCCAATCGATGCCCAGCCATGCAAGGTCGCGCAGGATGGCGTCGATCGCTTCGGGCGTCGAGCGGGCCTTGTCCGTATCCTCGATGCGCAGCAGGAATTTGCCGCCCGTATGCCGGGCATAGCACCAGTTGAACAGAGCGGTGCGCGCGCCGCCGATATGGAGCATGCCGGTGGGCGAGGGGGCGAAGCGGGTGATTACGCTGGTTGCGGCGGACATGTCTTGGCCTTGGCTTGGTGAAACGGTATCAGTGGTTATAGATGCGTGCCGTAATCAGTTCAATCGTCGAGCAGTGGCAGCCCGTGCGCGACCGCGTGTTATGGGCGCCGGTGTGGCTGGCCTGCGGCATCGCCTTGTATTTCGCCCTGCGGGTCGAACCGCCCTATGCCCTTGGCGCCGGGGCGTTGGTGTGCGCGGCGGGCTTGCTGATCGCGGCACGGGTCTGGGCGCGGGCCTATCTTTACTGGGCGGTCATCCTGTTTTTGGGGGCGCTGGGTTTCGTGCTGGCGCAGGGGCGGGCGATGGTGGCGGCCGCGCCGATGCTGGAGCGAAGCATCAAATTCACGCGGATCGAAGGCCGGGTGCTGGACATTACGGTGGCGGACCCGGATTCCGGCCATGCGCGCCGCAAGGTCACGCTGGACCGTCTTTCGATCGAGAAGCTGCCGAAAGAGGCGACACCACGCATGGTGCGGCTTTCCAGCGCGCATATCCCCGCGGATGTTCGCCCCGGCGCGCGGGTTGCATTGCTGGCGCAATTGACACCGCCGGGTGGTCCGGTGTCGCCGGGCGGGTTCGATTACCGGCGGCAAGCCTATTTCGAGGGGATCGGCGCACTCGGTTTCACCATGGGGCATTTCGCGGAAATCGCGCCTGCGCCGCCGCCGCGTTCGGTGGATTTGTGGTTCAACCGGCTGCGCCAGCGCATCGCCACGCGGGTTTCGGCGCAGATGCCGTATCCGCAAAGCGCGGTGGCGACCGCGCTGCTGGCAGGCGAACGTTCGAGCATTCCCGAGGTTATCAACGCGGATTTGCGCGATTCCGGGCTTTATCACCTTTTGTCCATTTCGGGGCTGCATGTCGCCATCGTGTGCGGGGCGGTGTTTTTTCTGGTGCGGTTCGTGCTGGCGCTGTCGCCGTATATCGCCTTGCGTTGGCCGATCAAGAAAATCGCGGCATTGGCGGCGATCGCGGCGGGGCTTTTTTACAGCCTGCTGGCCGGGATGCCGGTGCCGACGCAGCGGTCGATGCTGATGACGGGGCTTGCTCTTCTGGCCGTGATGCTGGACCGCAGCGCGATTTCCCTGCGTGTCGTCGCGATCAGCGCCTTTGCGGTACTGGTGTTGCGGCCCGAAAGTCTGGTCGGGGCATCGTTCCAGCTTTCCTTCGCGGCGGTGCTGGCGATGGTGGCGTTTTACGAGGCGGCGGGCGACCTGATGCTTGCACGCGGGCGGCGCACGGGGTGGTTCATGCGCGTGTTTTTGTATTTTGGGGGGATTTTCGCGACCACCATCGTTGTGTCGTTGGCGACGTTGCCGCCGGTATTGCATCATTTCGGGCGGTTGCAGATTTACGGCGTGATCGCCAACGCCGCGGCGATACCGCTGACCAGTTTTGTGGTCATGCCTGCGGGGATGGCGGCGCTGGCGTTGATGCCGGTGCATCTGGACGGGGTGTTTTTAAAGCTCGTCGCGCTGGGTGTGGACGGGACGCTGGATGTCGCGCGCTGGGTTGCGCACCTGCCTCATGCGGCGAACGCGCTGCCGGCGATTGTCGGCGGATGGTACGCCGTTGCGATGGGCGGGTTTTTGCTGTTGTGCCTGTGGCGCGGGTGGTGGCGGCTGGTGGGGCTTGTCGTGATGGCGGGGGCGTGCGTGGCCGGGGTTTTGGCCCCGCGCGCGGCGGTTATGCTAGACGGTGCCGGACAGGCCTTGGCCGTCCACGATGGGGACCAGACGCTTTATGTCTGGCGCGCGCCGCCGCGTTTCGCGCGTCGGAACTGGAACGCATTATGGGGCGGAACGGAGGCGCTGGCTGGCAAGCCGATGCGCAAGGGCGGCACATGGACGGGCGGGGGGATCAATGTTGCGTGCGACGATTACGCGTGCCGCATCGTGCGCGGTCAGGCCCGGTTGAGCGTGGTGCGCAATGTCATGGCGCTGCGCGAGGAATGCGCGTGGGCGCCGCTGGTGGTGGGGGTGAACAAGGCGGTGTCGTACGGCGCCGCGCGCGCGGCCGGATGCGGGTCGTCGTCGGTCATTCCGTACTGGGATGTGCGCGACGCAGGCGGCATGGCGTTTTCGGATGACGGTGCCGCATGGCGTGCGGCGGGCATGACGCCGGATGATGTGCGCAGGCCGTGGACGCTGTTGTCCCCATATGACGGCCGCATAAAAAAGACAGGTCAGTGATACTGCCGGTAAAGGCCGGAAAGGACGCCCTGCACCTGCACGCGCCCGCCCTCGAATGTGCGGATGTCGTAGGCCGGGTTTTCGGGGATCAGGTCGATATGGCTGCCGCGGCGGCGCAGGCGCTTGAGCGTCACTTCCTGTTCGTCAACCAATGCGACCACGATGTCGCCGTCATGCGCGTGGTCGGATTTTTTGATCAGCGCGACATCCTGATCCATGATGCCCGCGTCCTTCATCGAGTCGCCATCGACCACCAATGCGTAATATTCGCCCTTGCCGATCATGCTGGCGGGCATGTCGATGGTCTGGCCGTCGTGGCGGATCGCCTCGATCGGTGTGCCGGCGGCGATTTTGCCGAGCAGGGGGATGGAGGCGATGGCCGCGCGCTCCTGCGCGCGGGCGCGGTAGGATGAGAGGTCCTGCACCATGCGGGCCTTTTGCGCGACTTCGGAATGGTCGGCGGGTTTGGGGGCATAGCCCTCGGGCAGTTTTCTGACCTGCAGCGCGCGGGCGCGGTTGGGCAGGCGTTCGAGAAAGCCGCGTTCGACCAGCGCCTCGATCAGGCGGTGGATGCCGGATTTGGATTTGAGGTCGAGTGCGTCCTTCATTTCGTCGAAGGACGGCGCCAGATCGCCATCCGCCATGCGTTCATGGATGAAGATCAGCAAATCGCGTTGCTTTTTGGTCAGCATGTCTTGCCCCTTGATGCCAAAATATTCTTGTTTCGTTCTACGCCTGTTCGCCTAGAAGGTCAACAGGGCCTGACCGGGGTCGGGTTGGGTCATCAACGCCTCGCCGATCAGGAAGCCCCGGAATCCGGCCTCGGTCAGGGATTTCATTTCGGCGCGGGAGGCGATGCCGCTTTCGGATATGGCAATGCGGTCAGCGGGGATTTTGCGAATCAGGTCGAAAGAGGTGTCGAGTGCGACCTTCAGAGTCTTGAGGTTGCGATTGTTAACGCCGATCATCGCGTCGGGCGCGTTCAGGGCCAGCGCGCGGTCGCGTTCGCGCGCGTCGTGCACCTCGATCAGCACGTCCATGTCGTATTTGCGCGCTTCGTCGTACAGGGCCTGCGCCGTGGCATCGCCGAGCGCGGCCATGATGACGAGGATGCAATCGGCGCCAAGGGTTCGCGCCTCGGCCACCTGCCACGGGTCGAGCATGAAATCCTTGCGCAGGACCGGCAGGGCGCAGGCTTCGCGCGCGGCGCGCAAATCGTCGTCGGTGCCCTGAAACCAGGGTTCGTCGGTTAACACCGAAAGGCAGGCCGCGCCCGCCGATTCATATTGGCGGGCGTGTCTGGCCGGGTCGAAATCGGCGCGCAACAAACCCTTGCTGGGCGACGCCTTTTTGATTTCCGCAATCACCGGCAGGCGGGCGGCGAGCAGCGCGGCCTTGAATCCGCGCACCGGGGAAAGGTTCGACATATCGAGCCTGTGGCGGACGCGGTCGATATGGCGGCGCTTGTCGTCGCAGATTTTGGCAAGGATGTCGTTCATGCGGTCAATATCTCGCGATAACGATCAAGAACGCCCATGGCGTCGCCGTCGTCAAGCGCGGCGGCGGCGCGCCGGACGCCGTCTTTCAGATCGCGTGCGTTGCCGGTCATCACCAAAGCGGCGGCAGCGTTGGCCAGCACGGTGTCGCGGTAGGCGGATTGCTCGCCCGTCAGAAGGTCCTTGAGCGCGCGGGCGTTGAAGGCAGCGTCGCCGCCGCGCAATGCTTGCGGATCGATTTGGGGCAGGCCGAAATCCGCATGTGTCAGCGTGGTTTCGGTGATCGCGCCATGGGCCAGCATCGCCACCTGCGTGGGACCGGAAAGACTGATTTCGTCCATGCCGTCGCCGTGGACGACCCAGGCAGCCTCGCTTCTCAGTTCCTTGAGCGCCTCGGCCATCGGGCGGACCCAGCGCGGGGCGTAGACGCCGACCATCTGGCGGCGGACGGCGGCAGGGTTCGCCAGCGGACCAAGCAGGTTGAAGATCGTGCGGCGTGCCAGCGCCTTGCGCACCGGCGCGACATGGGCCATGGCGCGATGGTGCAGCGGGGCCATCAGAAAGCAGAAGCCGATATTATCCAGCGCGTCCTCCAGCACGTCGAAGGATACGTCCAGCGGGATGTTGAGTTTTTCCAGCACGTCCGCCGCGCCAGAGCGGGAGGACGCGGCGCGGTTGCCGTGTTTGGCGACCGGCACGCCGCAGGCCGCAAGCACGAAGGCGACGGCGGTGGATACGTTCAGGGTGTTCAATCCGTCGCCGCCGGTGCCACAGCAATCAATGGCGTCGGCGGGGGCGTACAGGCCGGTGACATGGCGGCGCAGGGCGCGCGCGGCACCGACGATATCGGCGACGCTTTCGCCGCGGTCGGCCAAAGCGGTCAGGAAGGCCGCCATTTCGGGTTCGGACATCCGGCCCGCGAGCATCGCGTCGATGGTCGATTCCGTGGCGGATTCCATCGCCGTCATGCGGGCAGGCGGGAGAGGAAGTTGCGCAGCATCGCATGGCCGTGCGTGGTCATGATGCTTTCGGGATGGAACTGGACGCCATGGATCGGCAGATCGGCGTGCTGAAGGCCCATGATCAGCCCATCTTCGGTTTCGGCTGTGACGTGCAGGGCGGGCGGCAGGGTGGCGCGTTCGACCACCAGTGAATGATAGCGCGTGACGTCGATGGGATTGGGCAGGTTTGCGAATACCGAAGCGCCGCGATGATGGATGGCCGAGATTTTGCCGTGCATCGGCACGGGCGCGCGCACCACTCGCCCGCCAAAAGCCTGCCCGATCGCCTGATGGCCCAGACACACGCCAAGCAGGGGGATTTTCGCGTCGGCGGCCGCACGGATCGCGTCAAGGCAGACGCCCGCATGGTCCGGGTCGCCCGGCCCCGGCGAGATGACGAGCGCATCCGGGCGCATGGCCAGAATTTCCGGCACCGTGACCCGGTCGTTGCGGCGCACGTCGATCTGCGCGCCAAGGTCGCCCAGATACTGGACAAGGTTGAAGGTGAAGCTGTCGTAATTGTCGATCAGCAGGATCATGACGATTGCCCCCTGGAGAGGGCGAGCGCGTCCTCGGCGGCGCGCAGCAGGGCGCGGGCCTTGTTGACGCATTCAAGGTGTTCGGATTGCGGGACGCTGTCGGCGACGATGCCCGCGCCGGACTGGACGTAGAGCGTTCCGTCCTTCAGCAGGGCGGTGCGCAGGGCGATGCAGGTATCGACGTCGCCATTGCCATCAAGATAGCCAATGCAACCCGCGTAAAAACCGCGGCGTTCGGCCTCCAGCGCGTCGATGATCTGCATCGCGCGGATTTTGGGTGCACCCGAAACAGTGCCCGCGGGAAAGCCCGCGAACAGGGCGTCGAGCGGATGGACGCCATCGCGCAAGCGGCCCTCCACATTCGAGACGATGTGTTGAACGTGCGAGTATTTTTCGACCAAAAAACGTTCGGTGACCCGTACGCTGCCGATGGCCGCGACGCGGCCGACGTCGTTGCGGCCAAGGTCGAGAAGCATCAGATGCTCGGCGCGCTCCTTGGGGTCGGCCAGAAGCTCGGCGGCCAGCGCCGTGTCCTCGTCCGGGTCGGCGCCGCGGCGCCTTGTGCCCGCGATGGGGCGGATGGTGACGTCGCCCTTGCGCACGCGGACCATGATTTCGGGGCTGGATGCGATCAGCGAAAACCCGTCCAGCGTCATCAACACCAGAAAGGGCGATGGGTTAAGACGACGCAGCGAACGGTAAAGTTCGGAGGCGGGTAGATCGAAGGGCGCGGAAAAACGTTGGGACAGGACGACTTGAAAAATCTCGCCCGCCGCGATGTCCTCTTTGGCGGTTTCGACCATCGCGCGGTAGGCGGGTTCGTCAGTGTGGGCGCGCACGGGCAAGGGCATCGGTACGTTCGAGCCTTTTTCGGGCAAGGGCATCTCGCCACGCAGCAGGGTGTCGCGCGCGGCGTGCAGGCGGCGGACCGCGTCGTCATAGGCGGCCTGATCCGCGCCCGCGCGCAGCGGCACGGCCAGATGCGCGATCTGGCGGATATTGTCGAACACCACCATCAGGGTTGGGCGGATCATGACCGAGTCGGGAATGGCAATCGGGTCCGGGCGCGTATCGGGCACGGTCGGTTCGACCAGATGGATCATGCCGTAACCCAGATAGCCAAACCAGCCAGAGGCCAGCATCGGCGGCGCGTCGGCGGGCAGGACGTCGATTTTCGCGGCGGCGACCTGCGCCTTGAGGTGGGTGATGGGATCGGCGGATTGTTCCAGCACCGTGCCGTGCGTATCGCAAAGCGTCGCGGATGTGCCGTCGGTGCGCCAGATCAGATCGGGATCAAGGCCGATGGCCGAATAACGGCCCAGCACCTCGCCGCCCGTTACGGATTCCAGCAGCAGGGCGTGGTCGGGTTTATGCGCGGTCAGGCGCAGATAGGCGGCGACGGGGGTTGTCGTGTCGGCGATCAGCGACAGGCAGACCAGTTGCGCGCGCCCGGCGGCTGCATGTGCGGCAAAGCCCGCCCGGTCGGGCCAGATCGTGCCGAGTGTGTGCGTGTCCGCGCTCATTGCCCCTGATCTGTGGAATCCGCGCCGTACATGCGTTCAAGGTTCTTTTCGTTGATGTTAACGCCGTTACGCTTGCGCAGATCGGCCATGAACAGGCCGATCACCGCCTGCTGCATGCGGGTGCGCAGTTGTTTGACTTCGTCCTGGGTCAGGGTGCCGGTTCCCGCTTCGGGGATGCGGGCGGAAAGAACCTTGGCCAAAATCACATCGCCGCCCGTGGGCACGCGCACCACCGCGTTGAAATCGGTTTCGTCGAACAGGCGTGAAAGCGCGACAGGATCGTTCAACCCCGCCACTTTCGATTTGCGCGACACGTCGCGCGCGGTCTTGACCACCACGCCCGCCTGTTTGGCGGCCTGGGCGAAATCGATTTCGCCGCGAGAAACCGCACCCGCCAGTTTTTCGACCTGTGCGTTCAGTGCTTGGGTGCGTTGGTCGGCCAGCCATTTTTTGGCGATTTCGTCGCGCACTTCGGCAAAATCGCGGTCACGGGTCGGGCGCACGGATTCAAGGCTGAAGGCGGCGTAAGTGTTGTCGTCGACTTCGGAAAGGTCGCCGGTTTCGCCTTCCATCAGCTCGAACAGGCCCGCAAGCACGTCGCGGTTACCGGCAAGCGCCGTAAGAAGGGGATCGGACGCGGCGGATTTGGATACCGTGCCTTTCTGGTTGATCGGCCCCACGGTGCGGACGGGCAGGTCCATTTCCTTGGCCACGTCGTCGAGCGATTCGCCTGAGCCGAGCAATTCGTCGGCGCGGCTGACCCTGGTTTCCATCTCGCTGCGGACAGCGTCGGATTCCAGTTCCTTGCGCAGGGTGCCTTGAACCTCGGCAAAGGATTCTCCACGCGGTTGGGTAATGCCCAGCACTTTGATGACGTGCCAGCCCAAAGGCGATTTTACCGGGTTGAGGACGTCGCCCTTCTTGGCGGCGAATACGGGTGCGCCCAGTTCCGGGGGCAGGGCACCCTGGTCGGTTTCCATCGCCGGGCGGTATGCGGCGGTGTCGATGGATTTAAGCGGCTTGCCCTTGCGTGCGGCTTCGACTGCTGCCTTGGCCTTCGCTTCGTCGGGCAGGACAAGTTGTTCGATCTTGCGGCGCTCGCCCTGCTGGAACTGGTCCTTGCGTTCGGCATAGGCCTTTTTCAGGTCGTCGTCGTTGACCGATACGGTTTTGCGGATGTCGTCGGCGCTGATGACAATGGCCTTGAAGCTGCGCTCCTCAGGGATTTGATATTGGTCCTTCAGTGTTTCGTAATAGGCCTTGAGGGCTGCGTCGTCTGGTTTGATGTCCGCACCCGCGTTTTCCGGCGTCAGGGTAAAGAATTCAATATCACGGCGCTCGTTCTGGTAACGCCCCATCGCTTCGGCGGCGAGGGCCGGCAGATAATAACCGGCGGCGGCCAGCGGGGATTGCATCAGGCGAGAAGTCGTGTCCTGACGTAGCGATGCGACAAGGTCGGCCTCGCTCAAACCCTGTGCCTGCAGTATCCGGCGCAAGGTGGTTTCCGGGGTTTCGCCGGGTTGGACCTGCGGGCGGATCAGTTCGGCCACGCGTTTGGCGATTTCCTTGCGGCTGACGATCAGGCCTTCACGCGCGGCTTCCTGACGCAACGCCTCGCGCGTCACCATTTCCTCCAGCAGGTTGCCAAGCAGACCAAAGCGATAGGCTTCCTGCAGTGTCATGTTCTGGGCGCGCAGGGCCTCGCGGGCGTTGCGCTCGAAGGCCGCTTGATCGATCTTGGTGCGTCCGACGCGGGCCAAAGTCGTGTCGGCGATGATGCCGTTGCGGAAAAACCCGCCGACATCCATGAACACCATGCCAAGCGATGCCAAAAGCACAAAGCCAAGGGCAACGTATTTGATGATCGCGGCGCTTTGGCCTTCGCGGAAGGAATTCAGCATTCTGGACGCTCTCTTGTAAAAAACGAATGACTTGTCAAAAAGACCGATTGTCAAAAAAGACGGGGGCACTATAACGGCGGCCTATGGCTATGAAAAGACGCCCTTTGATCGCAGGGAACTGGAAAATGCATGGCACGCGCACGCAGGCGGCGGCGCTGGCCGCGGCGATCGCGCCTTCGGCCCGGGCGGATGTCGTCCTGTGCCCGCCTTTCGTGCATCTGGCGGTGACAGGGGGCGGCGCGTGCGCGCTGGGCGCGCAGGATGTCAGCGCGCAACGTGATGGCGCCTATACGGGCGAGGTTTCGGCGGAAATGCTGGCCGATATGGGGTGCGGTTACGCGATCGTCGGACATTCCGAGCGCCGCCAGTATCACGGCGAGGGGGATGCGCTGGTGGCAGCCAAGGCCAAACGGGCGATCGAGGCTGGATTAATACCCATTATCTGCGTCGGGGAAACCCGCGCCGAGCGTGAGGGCGGTCAAACCGAAAGCGTCATCGCGGGCCAGATCGCCGGTTCCGTGCCGGAAGGTGCAGGGCCCGCAAACTGCGTCGTCGCCTATGAACCGGTCTGGGCCATCGGCACCGGGCTTGTCGCGACGCTGGAGCAAATCGCGGCCGTGCACGCACAAATCCGTGGATTGCTTGAAAAGCGGCTTGCGGACGGGGCGCAAACCCGTATTTTATACGGCGGTTCCGTCAAACCCGAAAATGCGCGGGAAATCCTTGCGCTTGAGGACGTGGACGGGGCGCTGGTCGGCGGCGCGAGCCTGAAGGCCGAAAGTTTTGTTGAGATTATCGAGGCGGTCGGGTAAGCATCCCCCATGCAGGAAGTCGTTCTGGTTATTCACCTTATTCTGGCGGTCACGATTATCGGGCTGGTTTTGATCCAGCGGTCATCGGGCGGCGGGCTTGGAATCGGCGGCGGTTCGGGCGGGCTTGGCGATTTCGCCACCGCGCGCGGCACCGCAAATGCGTTGACCAAGGCCACCACGATCGCCGCGTTCGCGTTTTTTCTGACGTCCCTGACTCTGGCCTACATGGGCAAGGGTAGCGCCGGGTCCAGCCTGCTTTCGGGTTATGACACGCCTCCCGCGGCTGCCGCACAGGATGCGCCCGCGACCACGGACGGTGCCGCCGCTCCGGCCACCACTGAGGCGCCTGCGCCCGTTACACCTGAGCCACCGGTTCCATCGCAATGACGCATTTCATCTTTGTCACGGGCGGGGTTGTTTCTTCCTTGGGGAAGGGCCTCGCCGCCTCCGCTATTGGCGCGCTTTTGCAGGCGCGCGGCTATTCGGTGCGGCTGGCCAAGATGGACCCGTATCTGAACGTCGACCCCGGCACGATGAGCCCCTTCCAGCACGGCGAAGTGTTCGTCACCGATGACGGCGCGGAAACGGATCTGGATCTTGGCCATTACGAACGTTTCACCGGACGATCGGCCAACAAGGACGATTCGATCTCCGCCGGGCGTATCTATATGAACGTGCTGCAGCGCGAACGCCGGGGTGATTATCTGGGCGCGACGATTCAGGTCATTCCGCATGTGACGGACGAGATCAAAAATTTCATCCGCGAGAAGGACGGGTCGGCCGATTTCGTGCTGATCGAGATCGGCGGCACGGTCGGCGACATCGAATCCCTGCCGTTCCTTGAGGCCATCCGCCAGTTCGGCAACGAGGTGGGCGAGCATCGCGCCCTGTTCATCCACGCCACGTTGGTGCCTTATATTGCGGCGGCGGGTGAACTTAAGACCAAACCGACGCAGCATTCGGTCAAAGAACTGCTTTCGGTCGGGATTAGGCCGCGCATCCTTTTGTGCCGGGCCGATCGTGAAATTCCCGACGATGAGCGGCGGAAAATCGCGTTGTTTTGCAATATCGAGCCGCAATGCGTCATTCAGGCGCTCGACGTCAAATCGATCTATGAGGTGCCTTTGACCTATGGGCGCGAGGGGCTGGACGTCCAGATTTTGCGCTGTCTGGGCATGGACGATACCAAAGCCCCGGATTTGCGCGTGTGGGAGGAAATCAACCACCGCATTCGCAACCCCGAGGGGCGCGTGCGCATCGGCATCGTAGGCAAGTACACCGAGCTTACGGACAGTTATAAATCCCTGAACGAGGCGCTGACGCATGGCGGCATCGCCAACAACGTTTCTGTCGATCTGGTGTTCATCGAAGGCGAAACCTTTGAAACCGAGCAGAGCGCGATTAACGCTCTGGAAAACGTACACGGCATTCTGGTGCCCGGCGGATTCGGGGTGCGTGGCACGGAAGGTATGATCAAGGCCGCCGAATTCGCGCGCACGCGCAGGATTCCGTATTTCGGCATTTGCTTTGGGATGCAGATGGCGGTGATCGAAGGGGTGCGTGATTTGTGCCATATCGCGGCGGCCAGTTCGACCGAATTCGGGGAAACGCCGGAACCTGTCGTGGGTTTGATGACCGAATGGATGAAGGGCAACGAGCTGGAAGAACGGCGCGCACAGGGCGATCTTGGCGGTACGATGCGGCTGGGTGCGTTTCCCGCGAAGCTGAAACCGGGCAGCCGCGTAAGTGATGTATATGGCGGCAAGAGCGATATTTCCGAACGCCACCGCCACCGTTACGAGGTCAACACCAATTATCGCGCCGGATTGGAAGAGAAGGGGATGGTCTTTTCAGGCATGAGCCCCGACGGGAAATTGCCGGAAATCATCGAATATCCGGATCATCCGTGGTTCATCGGCGTGCAGTTCCACCCGGAGCTGAAATCGCGCCCCGCTGATCCGCATCCTTTGTTCGTGTCGTTCATCAAGGCCGCGCTGGCGCAATCGCGTCTAGTGTAGCTCGTTTCTGCGCAATATGAAAATTAAATTGACGGTTCTGTGATCTGGATGCTCAGATAAACGAGCAACTGGCGATAGCCCAGAAATATCAAGGCAAACAGCACACCGTAAACAACGATATCGTGCAGAACGCGGCGCAGCGTGGTGTGGTTTCCCGCGTCGCGGCGGTGGTCGTGCGCGTCGAACAGCCGGTCGCCGAAATGCACGGATGCGAACGTGCCGATGCCGGAAATCACGATAATCGACCATAACGGCCACGGCGTTTCGATGATGCGTTCCAAAAGCGCGCTAAGCGTGGTTTTGGCGTAAGCCGCGCGCGCAAAGGTCATGGCATAGGCGTTGATCGCGATCGCCATGCCCCAGACGGCGATTTCGGATACGAACATGCGGATTCCAAACAGTAAGCGCAGCGGAAAATCGACCAGAAACCCGGCATCGGCAACCGGCGTGCACAGGACGAAAAAGCTCCAGGTCAGTGCGGAAACAAGGCCGCCGGTGGCCAGACCGAATTTCCAGCCAAGGTATGCGAAATATCCGGCCAGCACGGCCAGCAATAGCAGGAATTTAATGACGGTATGGCGGTCCGGTTTATGTATGGCGACGGTGCGGGCAATCATAAGAATCCGATTATACTGGATTAGCCCGTCGGTCAGGATAATCCATTTGTTTCCATAATATATATTATCACTCTTTTGTGGGCCATATTCCCGGTGGTTCGGCATGGTGGGTCGGCATGGGTCCGGCGGCGCGTGCCGATGCCGTTATCAATGCCCGCCCTTATCCTGCTCTTATCCTGCTCTTTTCCTTCCTTTGTGCTTCCCTTTTTACTTCGGCGTGTTTGCCATGGCGTGGGCGCGGGTCTATATAGCTTTATCTTTTCTCCCAACCCTTGTTCCAAGGATAATCCCATGTTCAAACGTTTTTGCCTGACGCTCGCTCTTGCCCTGATCGCCGGAAGCGCCAGCGCGCAGGAATACACCGCCGGTTCGATGACCGTTACCGACCCGGCTGCGCGCGCGACGGCTCCCAGCGCCGAGGTCGGCGTCGGCTTCCTGACCCTGAAGAACGCCGGCGATACCCCGGATACACTGGTTTCCGTGACCTCGCCCGAGATCGCACAAAAAATCGAGCTGCATAAAATGACCATGGATGCCGGGGTGATGCGGATGCGTCCGCTGGAAGACGGGATTACGGTTCCGGCGGGCCAGAGCGTTGCGCTTTCGCCCATGGGGTTGCATGTCATGTTCATGCAGCTGAAAAAACCGCTGGTCGAGGGCGAGAAATTCCCCGCCATGCTGCATTTCGCCAAAACTGGCGACATGGCGGTGACCTTTACGGTCGGCGGCGCGGCGGCGATGCCGGGGGCCGACAACAAGGCGCAAAAGGCCATGCCCGACATGCATGATATGCACGATATGTCGGGGCACGCGGAATGAGCACGGATCCGGAAACATCCGGAATCGACGCGTTGCTGGAGGTGATGGCGCGGCTGCGCGATCCGGACGGCGGATGCCCATGGGATCTGGAGCAGACGTTTGAAACCATTACCCCCTATACGATCGAGGAAGCCTATGAGGTTGCGGACGCGGTCGAGCGCGGGGACATGAACGATTTCAAGGAGGAGCTGGGCGACCTGCTGCTTCAGGTTGTATTCCAGTCGCAGATCGCACGTGAAGCCGGGCTGTTCGATTTCGACGCCGTGGCGGGGGCCGAGGCGCAAAAGCTGATCAGCCGCCATCCCCACGTTTTCGGGGACGCGGTCGCGGCGGACGCCGCCGCGGTCACGGAAATCTGGAACGCCCAGAAGGACAAGGAAAAGGCCAGCGCGCGCCAACACCTGCTGGATGGGGTTACGCGCGGCCTCCCTGCCCTGATGCGGGCGCAGAAAATCCACCGCAAGGTGGCCAAGGTCGGGTTCGACTGGCCGGAAACGGATCAGGTTTTTGCCAAGCTGGACGAGGAAATCGTCGAACTGAAGCAGGCGCGGCGCAATAACGATGCAAAGAACCTTGAGGAAGAGCTTGGGGATATCCTGTTCGTAACCTGTGTGCTGGCCGAACATCTGGGCGTGGACGCGGAATTGGCTCTGCGCGCAGCGAATAATAAATTTATAAATAGATTCAACTCATTAGAGGATTTAATGAAAGTAAATTCTCAAGAATTCGGTTCGACCAGCCTTGAACAGATGGATGCGCACTGGAATACGGTCAAGGCTGCGGAAAAATCCGGCGCATGATGCGCCATGCGTCGATGGCTATTCTGGGATATACCCTTTTGCGCGTAGATGCCCGTAAATCAGGGGTTGCAGCAGACGGGCATGCTGCGCGCTTTCGTGCGGTATGTTTGCATTGGCGTATGACTGGCCCAGTTTAAATTCCGCGATCATGTCCTCCACACTTTGTGGCGGATAATAGGGGTCGTAAAAATCCATATGAATCGCGAGTGCGAGCGCGGGCGGAAGTCTTAAATTTTGGCGGTATTCCGCAGGACGGCTTCCTTTGCCCGCCCGTTCTATAAATTCCGGGAGCAATTCAGCGAAGATTTCAGACAGCCATCCTTTTTGGTGAATGGTGTCGATATCAAGGTCGGGTTTGAAGAACATCGCCGGCAAGTGGGTGGGTTATGTGTGTCGCCCGGTCGCTATAACATTCAGGCGCCCCTGTCCGCAATTTTCGTGGTTTCGTCCGCCGCGCGGCGGGCCTGATTGAAGCGGGCGTAATCGGCTTCGCCCAGAAGAACCTTGAGGTATCGGGTTTCGCCGCGCAGGCGTTCGCCCGTCACTTCGCCGTGGCGATGCAGCCAGGCCAGCCATTTGCCATCGGACGCTGGCAGTTTGATCGCGTATTCGTCGCGGTCGCGATCAAGGAACGCCTTGACGCGGGCAAGCAGGTCATCGAGCCCCTGCCCCGTGGCGGCCGAAACCGCCACCCCGCGCCCGCCTTGCCGCCATTCCTTTGCCTCGGCGGGTGGCAGTCGGTCGATTTTGTTGTATACGTCCAGGATGTGCCCGGCATCGTGCGGAACGCCAAGCTGTTCAAGGATTTCGAGCACGTCGCGGCGGCGGGACGCGTGTTCCGGGTCGCTGACGTCCTGAACGTGCAGGATCAGCCGCGCCTGCGTCACCTGTTCGAGCGTGGCGCGAAAAGCCGCGACAAGCTGGGTCGGCAGGTCGGTGATGAACCCGACGGTGTCGGAAAGCACGATCTTGCGCCCGCCCGGCAGGGTAATCGCCCGCGTCGTGGTGTCCAGCGTCGCGAACAGCATGTCCTTCACCAGCACGTCGGCTTGGGTCAGGCGGTTGAACAGGGTCGATTTGCCCGCGTTGGTGTAGCCGACAATCGCGACCAGCGGGAACGGCACCTTGTCGCGGGCCTTGCGTTGCAGGTCGCGGGTGTTGCGAACATGTTCCAGTTCGCGTTTGATCTGGGCGATTTTGTCCGCGATCAGGCGGCGGTCGAGTTCGATCTGGGTTTCGCCGGGGCCGCCGGTCTTGCCGGTCGCGCGCTGGCGTTCAAGGTGCGTCCACGACCGCACCAGCCGCGAACGCTGATAGGTCAGGGCCGCGAGTTCGACCTGAAGCTTGCCTTCCCGTGTGCGGGCGCGGGCGGAGAATATTTCCAAAATCAGGCCTGTGCGGTCCACCACCTTGGTTTTCCATACCTTTTCAAGGTTGCGCTGTTGCACCGGGCTTAGGGTGGCGTTGACAATGACAACGGCGGGCGCGGATTCTTCAATCGCCTCGCCCGCTTTTTCGACACCGCCACTGGGGATCAGGGTCGCGGGGCTGGGGCGTGACACGTTGACGATCATCGCGTTCGCAATGTGCAAGTCGATGGCGGCGGCAAGGCCGCAGGCTTCCTCCAACTGGTGGGCGGGGTCGCGGGTTTGCGCGCCCGGTCCTTTAAAAACCGGGTGAATGACGATGGTGGTGGCGGGTTTGTTCACGGGCGGCCGGGGCGCTGGCGGATGGGGCGTTCAAGACGGATACGGCCCGCGCGATGCCCCGCATCACCCGTGCTGATAAAGCCGTTTTTTTCCAAGACCCGCCAGGAACCCACGTTATCGGGCAGGCATTCGGCGAAAATGCGGGCGTCGGGGTTGGTGTGTTCGATGGCCCCGGTCAACAGGGCGACCATGCCGCTGGCGATGCCTTGCCCCGCATAGGCGGTGCCGACCCAGTAGCCGATTTCAATGCCTTGCGAGCCTTCGTCGTGCAGGCCGATATATCCGACCATGACGCCGTCGCGGTATGCGCCGTAAACGCGTTCCTGCGCGCCTTCGTTTTTGGCGATCCATTCATCGGCAAATGCGCGCGGCACAGGATAGATCAGAAAAGATATGATGTCTGCGATCACCGGGTCGTTGGTCAGGTCGTAAAAAGCCTGTGCGTCGGCAGGCCTAAGCAGCCTCAACTCAAGGCCGGGGCCGCGTATGGTCGAAGGAAACGAAACGCGCAAGGCCGTGCCGGATTACGCGTCGGCTTCGGGGTTCGTGCCGCCGTCCTCGTGCAGCTTGATCGGGCCACCGGGCATGATCGTAGAAATCGCGTGCTTGTACACCAGTTGCGGGCTGGCATCGCGCCGCAGCAGCATCGAGAAATTATCGAACCATGTCACCACGCCTTGCAGCTTGACGCCGTTGACGAGGAAAATCGTCACGGGAACCTTTTGTTTGCGCAGGGCATTGAGAAATACATCCTGAACGTTTTGGCCTTTTTCGCTCATTTTCTTATCCTTATGGCTTGGCTTTTGGTTTTTTTGTTTAAAGGCTATTGGGATTGTTAACTTAGGGTTTGCAGATAGGCAAGACATTCCCGTGGCGATGAAAAGGCCTTGTGCGGGTTGAGTGTCGGAAGATGTTCAGGCGCGATCATCGGGTTGTTTTCTATAAACACGGGCTTGACGCCCGCTGCCGCCGCCGCCTGAAGGTCGGCTTCGGTGTCGCCGCAAAACCATGCGGCCGCGCGCGCATCGCCGATCAGTTTCAGGCGGTCGAGTGCCATCAGCACACCCGCGGGGTCGGGTTTGGCCGGGCCGTCAATATCATCCGCGCCGATCACGACACCGAAATAGGACGACCAGCCGAGCGCGTCGAGTTCGGCGCGTAAAAATTCGCCGCGTTTATTGGAAACAATGCCGGCGGGGATTCCGGTTTCATGCAAATAACGCAGAAGGTCGCGCGATCCGTCGAACACCGTCAACGTATCCAGATGCCGCGCGCGAACGTAATCGACGTACACCTGCTCCGCCTCGCGCGCGCGGTCCTTGTACCAAAGGGGAAAGGCGTCCTTGGCGGCAAGGCGGATGATGCCGCGCGCCTGATCGGCGGTCCATTCGGGTTCGCCCAGCGCGCGGCGCACGGTGTTGTGTCCGGCGAAGATCACCGGAAAGGTGTCGATCAGGGTGTTGTCCCAATCGAACAGCAAGGCGGGCGGCACAAGGGTCATGACGCGATACGGGCCGGTCCCTCGCCGCCGCCTTCGTCGTTTTCGCCTTCGCGCAGGGCTTTGAGCTTGCGGTGCAGGGCCGTGCGCTCCATACCCGAAAAGGCAGCGACCTGCGAGACGTTGCCGTCAAAACGGTCCATCAGATGGTCGAAATACCAGCGTTCAAACGCCTCGCGCGCGGTGCGCAGGTCACTTGCAAGCCATTGCGCGGCGGTGCCGGATTGGTCGTCCTTGCCGCTTTCCTGCATGGCGGGTTCCGCTTCAAGGTGGGCGGCGCGCAGTTCGCGCGCACCGGCCAGATTCATGCGCAACTGGGCCATGGTGATCACCGCGCGCAGTTCCGCGACCTGTCCGGTCCATGGGTGATGGCGCAGCCATGCGGCCGCGTCGTCGTGGACGGTATGCCCGTCGCCCAGAAACGCCATGGCCATGGCGACGATCTCGCCGCGCCGGTCGTCAAGCGCAGGCAGCGCGATGGTGGCGACCGACAGGCGTTCGGCCAGATCGGGCGAAAAATCAGCCGCGGATTTCAACGGGGCGGCGGCAGTGGCCATAACGCGCGCCTCGGTCCGCGCGCCCAGCGCGGCCAGCACGGCGGCCTGGGTGTCGCGCGGCAGGTTTTGGACGTCCTTGATCAGCAGCGTCCCCTGCCCCGCGCGAGAAAGCGCGTCTGCAAACGCATCCGGGGCGGCGTCGTGGGCGGGCAGGACGACGAAAGGTTTGCCCGCACGCGGGGATTCTTGATGGATCCAGCGGGCAAGATGCGTGCGTCCCGCACCCCACGGCGCGGTGATCAGTACGCGCGCATCGGTGGATGCGGCCTTGATGGCGGCTTTTTGCACGGCCTGCATTTCCGGGGTTTCGGCGCTTAGCGAAACCGTGCCCGCCGTGGCTTCGCGGCGCAGGCGGCCGGATTCAATCGCGCGGCCCACCAGATTGAGGAGCCGATCGGTGTTGAACGGTTTTTCGATAAAGTCGTATGCGCCAAGCTTGATCGCCTTGACCGCCATTTCGATATTGCCGTGCCCGGAAATCATCAGCACCGGCAGGGTGCGCGATTTTTTCTTGAGGTCGGCGAGGATTTCCATGCCGTCGCGGTCGGAGTTTTCAAGCCATATGTCGAGGATGACGAGATCGGGCATCCCCTTTGCCAGTTCGGCGTAGGCGGCCTCGGAATGGGCGGCCTCGGCCACGGTATACCCCTCGTCCTCCAGGATTTCCGAGAGCAGGAAGCGGATGTCCTTTTCATCGTCGATAATCAGGATGTTGCCGCGCGCGGTCATGCGGATCGTTCCATGGAAGGGGGTTCCCCGTGGGCTGCGTGTTCCTTTGGAATATACAGCCAGAAATGGGCGCCGGTATAGGCTTCAGGCATCAAGGCGGGGTCATCCATCGCGATTCTGCCGCCGTGGTCCTCGGCGATTTTCTTGACGATGGCAAGGCCAAGGCCGGTGCCCTTGGCCTTGGTCGTGACATAGGGTTCGAGCACGGCGGCGCGGCGTGCGGGCGGAATACCGGGGCCGTTGTCCAGTACGCCCATCCAGACGCCGCGCCGGTCTTCCGTGAAAAACAGGCCGATTTTGGGTTCGGCTTGGTCGGCGGTGGCGTCCACGGCGTTCTGGACCAGATTGGTCAAAGCCTGCCGGACGAGCTGCTGGTCGGCCAGCACGCGCAGGGAAAAATCGGGGCGTCGCAAGTCGAAGGCGACCTTGCTATTGGCGGCGGATTGCAAGGCCAAGACCTCCTGCACCAGCGGCAGCAGGTCGATAGGCGCGAGCACCGGGTCGGGCATTTTGGCAAAGCCCGCGAAGGCGTTGACCATGGTCTTGATGTCCTCGACATGGCGGACGATGGTGTCGGTGCATTTCTCCAGCACGTCGCGGTCTTTGGCATCGGAAAGATGGCCAAGGTATTTGCGCTTGATGCGTTCCGCCGAAAGCTGGATCGGGGTGAGCGGATTTTTGATTTCGTGCGCGATGCGCCGTGCGACGTCGGCCCATGCCGCCGATTTCTGGGCGGCCAGCCGGTCGGTGATGTCGTCGAAGGCCAATATGGTGCCGCGCCCCGCCTCGCCCACCAGTTCGGTCGAGGCGCGGACCAGGAATTTGCGCGACGCGCCGTCGCGGCGCATGACCGCGATTTCCTGTTCGCCTTCCACCCCCGCGGCATCAGGTATTACGGCGGCAAGTTTCTGTCCGACCAGCCGGTCGTGGGATGTGCCCAGAAGGTCCCCCGCGGCCGGGTTGGCCAGCGTGATCGTGCCGTCGGCGTCGATGCCCATGATGCCGGTGGACACCCCGCCCAGCACGGTTTCGGTAAAACGGCGGCGGTAATCCAGGCGCTGGTTCGCCTCGATCAGTTCGTTGCGCTGGCGTTCGATTTCCTGGGTCATGCGGTTGAAGGCACGGCCAAGGTTGACGAATTCCTCAAGTCCCCGCGTTTCGCCGACGCGGGCCGACATGTCGCCCGCACGCAGGCGTTCCGAGGCCATGATCACCGCGCCGATGGGGTCGACCATGCGCCGCGCCAGCACCAGACCGAACCAGACCGCCACCGCCATCAACAGCAGGACGACCGCGACGTATAACAGCGTGATGCTGAGCTGGATGCGGGTGGATTTGGCCGCGAGTTCCTGATACTGGCTGACCGCCGCGCGGGTCATGTCGAGATGCGAAAGCACCTGAGGATCGACGCTGCGTCCGACATAAAGATAGGTCCCGTCGCCAAAGCCATTCAGGCGCACCAGCGCGCGGATCTGATCGTCGTTTTCACCGGTTTCCATGGCGACGTCGCCGGCGCGGGCGCGGTCCAGCATTTCGTCCGGGACGGGGTTGAAAATCATCGACAGGGCGATTCCGCTTTGGCCCAGAACGCGCCGGTTGGAATCGAAAACGATGGCTTCGGAAAAATTGCGCAGGTAGCTTTGCGCCGCCAGCATTTTTTCAAGCGCCTGCGAGTTACCGGCCAGAAGCAGGTTGTCGCGGTTGAGGTCGGCGGCCATCGCCTCGACGTCCGCGCGCAGGACCTGCTGATGTTCGTTCAGATAGGCGCGCGCGACTTCCAGCGATTCATTGACCGCCGCGCGCACGCGGGTGTCGAACCAGCCGTGAACCCCGTAATAAAACAGGCCGACCGAAAACACGGCGGTGATGATCGCGGGGAATGCGACAAGGGCGGAAAACAGGCCGACCAGCCGCGCCTGAAGCGCCGAACCCGCCACGCCCTGACGTCGAACGGCCCACAGGCGCACCACGCGCCGGGCGATGCCGACGATCAACAGCAACAGGACCACAAGGTCGATGTTGAGCAACAGGATCAGGCGATTGACGTTGCCGGCCAGCCCCGAATGCGCGGTCATCGCGCGATAGGTCACCACCCCCATCACCAGAGTGAGTATCAACAGCAGCAGGTTGATGGTGTTGCCTAGCGCGTGGCGTTCAAACCATGCCGCATACAGCGCGGCGCGGCGCAGGAAATTGCGGCGCGGGTCGCTGGCGGATGAGGTTGCGGCAGTGAGCATTTCGCACTGGTTTTCAGGTTGGCAGATGGTTATTGTCTAACTGCTTTTAGACAAAAAAACAAAGGATTGGATGCAGGACGCGGCAAAAAACCGGGATAGCGCCAAATGGGGTGCGGTGATCGTCGCGGCCGGGGGCGGCGCGCGTTTCGGCGGCGCGTTACCCAAGCAATACACCACTCTGGCCGGGTGCAGCGTGCTGGCACGCGCGATCGAGGCCGTGGGCCATGTCGCGCGATGCGCGGTCGTGGTCGATCCGGCGCATGCGGCGCATTACCAGCCCATTCTGGCACAGTATCCCCATATACGGGTGGTGCCGGGCGGCAGCACGCGCAGTCAGAGCGTGGCGAACGGCGTGGCCGCACTGGATACGCCCTATGTGCTGGTGCACGACGCCGCGCGCCCCTTGCTGGACCCGGCGGCGCTTGCGCGTATCAAGGCCGTAATAGAAGGCGGTGCGCAGGCCGCGACGCTGGCGGTGCCGGTTTCGGACACGCTGCTGCGCGGGCAGGAGATCATCGACCGGGTTGGCGTCGTCGCCATCCAAACGCCACAGGCGTTCGTGCGCGATCTGTTGCTGCGTGCCCATGGAACGGCGGATGCGCAGGCCTATACCGACGACGCCTCGCTGGTTTACGGGGAAACGAGGGTCGAGGCCGTGCAGGTGCCGGGTAATCCCGACAATTTCAAAATCACGACCGCGGACGACCTTGCGCGCGCCCATCGGATATTGCTGGCGCGCGCGGACCAGATACGAAGCGGTTTTGCGCTTGATTTTCACCGTTTCGGGCCGGGTTCCGGGGTGCGCCTGTTCGGGGTGGATTTGCCGTGCGATCACGCTTTGATCGGACATTCGGACGCCGATGCGGGCCTACACGCCATTGCCGATGCGATTTTGGGGACCATTGGCGCCGGTGATATCGGGATGTTGTTTTCGCCCAACGATCCGCAGTGGAAGGGTATGGATTCCGCGCGCATCGTTGCAAGGGCGCTCGACCTTCTGCGCGCGCGGGGGGGGATTCTGGTGAACGCGGACATCATGCTGATGAGCGAATTTCCACGCATCGGGCCGCACCGGGCGGCCATCGTCGCGCGGCTTTCGGAAATACTGGGCCTTGCGCCGGACGCGATCGGGTTGAAGGCGACGACCACCGAGGGCATGGGCGCGATCGGCCGGGGCGAAGGTGTGGCGGTGCAGGCGCTGGTCAGCGTGCGTGTGCCGTCATGATCCGCATTACGCCCCTGCCCGCGCCGTTGACGATGCGCGATCCGGCGACTTTGATCGCCACCGGGTTCGGATCGGGGCGCATAGCCCCCGCACCCGGTACTTGGGGCACGGCGGCGGCGCTGATCCCCGCCTTGGCGCTGGTGCCGCTTGGTCCCGCCGGGTATGCGTTGGCCGCCGCTTTGGCTTTGATCTTGGGATTATGGGCGGTCGGGCGGTTCGAGGCGGCGAGTGGCAGTCACGATCTGGGCATGGTGGTCATCGACGAATGGGCGGGGTTGTGGCTTGCGCTTGCCTTTGCCGCGCCGCGGGTGGAGGAATATGCGCTGGCCTTCCTGCTGTTCCGTTTGTTCGACGCGTGGAAGCCGGGGCCGATCGGCTGGCTGGACCGCAAGGTCGCGGGCGCGTGGGGCGTGATGGTGGACGATCTGGCGGCCGGGTTGACGGCGGGTGTTCTTGTATTCGGGTATGAGCGATGGATGTACTGGTATTAGAAATTTTCGAGCGGCTGAAGCAGCGGGGCTGGATGATCGCGGTCGCGGAATCATGCACCGCCGGGCTGGTCGCGGCGCGGATCGCGGACGTACCCGGGGCTTCGGATTTTCTGGATCGCGGGTTCGTGACCTATTCCAATCAGGCGAAGATGGAGATGCTGGAGGTGCCCCCCGTCCTGATCGAAACGCGCGGGGCGGTATCGGCCGAGGTGGCCGAGGCGATGGCTGGCGGCGCCCTGCGGGCAAGCCGGGCCAAGATCGCGGTATCGGTCACCGGCATCGCCGGTCCGGGCGGCGGCAGCGATGAGAAACCGGTCGGGCTGGTGCATATCGGTGTCGCGACATGGGACGGGGCGCAGGGTTTCGTGTACCGGTTTGACGGGGACCGGGCCGCGATACGCCGGCAAAGCGTCGAGGCCGCGCTGGAATGCGTGCGGGCGGTATTGGCATGAGCGGGTTGCACGTCACCGCCGCGCCCCCCGCGCCGCCGCGTATCGTCATCGTGTCTTCGGCGGACGCGAAATATTATCCGCTGCTGCGCGAGTTGCTGGCGTCGATCCGCAAGCATCCACAGGTTCGGCATATCCACGGATTTCGGATCATCGACGCCGGACTGACACCGGAGCAGCGGCAAACCCTTGAAAACGAAGGCTGCGTCGTCGAGGATGGGATCTGGCCGATCGACCTTTCGGCGCGGCGGGTCAAGGGACGGGAATTTTTGAAGGCCTGCGTTTCCCGCCCGTTTATCCCCACGCTTTTCCCCAACGCAGACGTTTACATATGGCTTGACGCCGATACATGGGTGCAAGATTGGGGTGCCATCGAGCTTTTGGTTGCCGGAGCGCTTAAATCAGGGCTTGCGGTCGTGCCGCAGGTGGATCGCGCTTATGGCAAGACCATGCGTCTTGGTTGGCTTGGCGCGATGCCGTTCCGTCCGCGCAGCTTTTATTATTCCAACGCGCGCAAGGCATTCGGCGGGCGCATCGCGCGGGCACTGTTCCCCTTCCCCACCATCAATGCCGGGGTGTTCGCGATGCGGGCCGACGCGCCGCACTGGGCGCGGTGGCAGGTGTTGATCCGGCAGGCGCTTAAACGCGGCAACATCTTTACCGCCGAGCAACTGACCATGGGTATGATGATCTATCTAGAGGATGCGGCGGCGGAGTTTTTGCCGTCCCTGTGCAACTGGCTGTGCGATACCAAGCCGCTGTACGACCCGGCGCAAAGACGGTTCATTGAACCTTATCTGCCGCATCTGCCGATCGGCATCCTGCACCTGACGGGTTACGATTCGATGCGCGCTGACAAAGGCGTCGTGACCGACATAAAATTTCCCGACGGGTCGGTGCATCCCATGTCGTTGCGTTTCCCTGACGCGGCGTAGGGCTTAACCGTATAGCTGGTTCGCCCGCGCCTCGAAGGCCGCGACCATGCGGCGGACGATTTCGTTGAAAAACACCCCCATCACTTTTTGAAAGATCGGGTTGCGAAATTCAAAATCGACGAAAAAATCGACGACGCAGGCATCAAGGTCGGCAGCCATGAAGCGCCAGTGGTTGTTAAGGTATTTAAGCGGGCCTTTGAGGTATTCGACCCGGATATGCCCCGGCCGTTCCAGCGTCACGCGCGAGGTAAAACGTTCCTGAAACAGTTTATAGCCGATGACCAGGTCGGCGTGGATGACATTGCCTTCGCGCTTCCAGATTCTGGCATCCCGGCACCAGGGCAGGAATTCCGGATAGCGTTCGACATCCGCCACCAGATCGAACATCTGTTCGGGCGTGTGCGGCAGGGTCCGGGTTTCGGCGTGGGTCGGCATAAACCGTGAAACTGTAACGGGAATGCGCGCATGAAAAAAGCCTTCCGGTTTGGCGGAAGGCTTTTATGCGCAGTTATTCGTGCTTATCGCGGGGCGCCCAGTTGCAGGGGGGCCACGCTATAATCGGCAGACAGTCCGCCGATCCGTGCCATCACGGACGGTTTGCGCGCGCCGGTGATGATAGAGGAATAGACCGTGGTTTCGGTGTCGCCGCACACGCGTTTTGCTTTTTCTCCAAACAGGCTTGCAACCGCGCCGGGCTGCTCGTTACGGCAGGTCTGACGGGTTACGGTTTCAACCTTTCCCGACTGGCTTTCGCCGAGTTTGTCGCCGCTGATGGCCTGATTGGTTACCGTCGCGGCGATTTGCTGGGGGTCGACATAGTCCGGGTTACCGGCACAGCCGGCCAGCGACAAGGCTGCTACGCTTAAAAAAGCCGCCGCCGATGGGTTAAGTTTCAATCTCATAGCACACACTCCGTTGTTTTTTTGTCATAACGCTATGTTGTTTTTATAAGGGGAGGCTTAATATTATGTCCAGTTTCCGAGGTGCGGCGGAGTGTCGCTGTGGGATCGTCGTGGCTCAAACATATAAGTGGCTACCAGCAATATCGAGCCGGTCCATCACGCCGAATAACGGATATTCAGCGTTTCTTACGATGGATTACCCGCCTGCGCGGGTAATGACGAAGCAGAAAAGAAACGCCAGAAGCTTGGGAACGGTTATGGAATTGCGTCCGGCCCTGGACGGGCGACGATGCTTTTTAGAAACACGTTGCGTTTAAGCGGCTAACCGGCCATGCGTGCGGCACGGGCGGCCTTAAGGCGTTCAAAATCCGCCCCGGCGTGGTGGCTGGAGCGGGTCAACGGACTGGCCGACACCATCAAGAACCCCTTGGCGCGGGCCATGCGCTCGTAATCCGCGAATTGTTCGGGCGTGACGAAATCCATTACGGGATGGTGCTTGGGGGTGGGCTGAAGATACTGGCCGATGGTGATGAAGTCGACGTCCGCCGCGCGCAGATCGTCCATCACCTGCCCTACTTCCTCAATCGTTTCGCCCAACCCCACCATAATGCCTGATTTGGTGAAAATCGCGGGATCAACCTGTTTGGCCGCACGCAAAAGGTCGAGCGAGACGGGATAGCGCGCGCCGGGCCGGACGGACGGGTACAGGCGCAATACGGTTTCAAGGTTGTGGTTGAACACATCGGGGCGCGCGCGGGCGACGGTTTCGACCGCGCCGGATTTGTTCTTGAAATCGGGGGTCAGGATTTCGATGGTCGTGCCAGGGGCAAGGCGACGAATTTCCTCGATCGTCCTGACGAAATGCGCGGCGCCGCCGTCGTCCAGATCGTCGCGATCGACCGAGGTGATGACGACATGGTTCAACCCCATTTTCTGGACCGCCACCGCGACCTTGGTCGGCTCCATGTCGTTCAGCGCATCTGGCTTGCCGGTCGCGACGTTGCAAAAGGCGCAGGCGCGGGTGCAGATCTCGCCCATGATCATGAAGGTGGCGTGGCGCTTTTGCCAGCATTCGCCGATATTGGGGCAGCCCGCTTCCTCACACACCGTGGTCAAATGCAGTTTTTTGACGATGTCGCGGGTTTCGTCATACACGGCGCCGCCGGGGGCGCGCACGCGGATCCAGTCCGGTTTTTTGCCGGCGGGGCGGTCCGGGTTTTTCTGCTTTTCCGGGTGGCGGCGCGCGGGGTTGAGAAGGTCCGGGTTATAGGTCATGCGGGATATTTAACTTAGGGCGCGGGGGAAAACCACGTATTTCACCGTTGCGATTTTGGCATTACCATAAATTTAGAATCTGGTATAATGCACGCATCCGATATTTCTATTCGGGGGAAAATCATGAAGTTGTGTTCTTTGCGTCCTCTGGCGGCCGTGGTTTTTGGCGTGGGCGTTCTGACAGGGTGTGCGCGGGATGTCAGCGGTCCCGATATGACCGCAGGTTCGACGGCACGCGATTCTGCCGTAAAGGCGGATGAGGATTTACCGGATTGCGACCTGCCGCGTGATCAATGGAAGCGCACGGCGGACGGTGGCTGGGCCTGCGCGTGCCGGAACCCGGACACAGCCCAAGCGATTATGGCCATTACCCGTTTGGCTGGATTTAGGTGACTGGATACCGGTTCGGAGCGCGCGCGTGCGCAGGCCAGTGCGTAATCTTTTAATTCCAGCTCCGCCGCGCTGGTAAAGCTGGCCAGACATCCTTTTACCCGTTCGTGGTACCTGCCCTGCCCCAGCGGCGCGTGCAGGTCGTCTTGCCCGTCGTGCAGCGCCTTGCTGATTTCCGCCGGGGTTTGCAGCACGTCCTGAAAATGCCTTTTCGAAGGGCCTGCGTAATAAACGCGCGTGACGTCGATTTCGGTATGGGCGCCAAGATCGATCCATGGATTCGTCCGCTGTGGCAGCGGCGCGGCCGCCGTATCGCGGATTTCGATGCCCTGCCTGCGCAGCGTCATGTCATTGCGCCACCCGAACACCCTTTCGCCAGCGACGATTTGCAGGGAACGGGCGTTGAAGGCAGCCTTCACCCCTTCCAGATGCGCGGCCGCGATTTTCAGGCCGAATGCGATTTCCGTCAGGTCTGGCTGTAACTCCGCCTTGCGGGAAACCGCATCGAAGTTATCCCCCAGCACCACGGACACGGCATGTCCGGATGGATCGGTTAATTTGAGTGTGCGCATCGTTTTTGGCTTTGTCCGGTTCACTCAGTGCCCGCGCAGCGCGGTGTTTGTTTCGCGTTATCCCAGTATCTTATTTGACATAAATAGTCAAGTTTCTATTAGAAATGGATGGCGCGGCCATAGGCCGAAAGCACCGCCTCGTGCATCATTTCCGACAGGGTCGGGTGGGCGAAGACGGTGTGCATGAATTCGGCCTCGGTCAGCTCGTTGGTCTTGCCGATCACATAGCCTTGAATCATTTCGGTCACTTCCGCGCCGACCATGTGAGCGCCCAAAAGTTCGCCGGTCTTGGCATCGAACACGGTTTTGACCAGACCCTCGGGCTCGCCAAGCGCAATCGCCTTGCCGTTGCCGATAAAGGGAAAACGCCCGACCTTTACGCTGTACCCTTTTTCCTTCGCGGCCTTTTCGGTCAGGCCGACCGAGGCGACTTGCGGCGTGCAATAGGTGCAGCCCGGAATGTTCTCCTTTTTCATCGGGTGAACGCCCGGAACCCCGGCGATTTTTTCGACGCAGATGACGCCTTCGTGGCTGGCCTTGTGGGCCAGCATTGGCGGGCCCGCCACGTCGCCGATGGCGTATATGCCCGGCTCGGCGGTCTGGAGGTAGCCGTCGGTGACGATGAAGCCGCGGTCGATTTTGACCTTCGTATTCTCAAGCCCAAGGTTTTCGGTGTTGGCGACAACGCCCACGGCCATGATGATTTTTTCGGCCGACATTTTTTCAACCTTGCCGCCGGTTTCGACATGGACGGTGACACCGTTTTTATCCTTGTCCAGTTTCTGCACCTTGGCCGAGGTGATGATCTTCATGCCGGATTTTTCAAGGCTTTTACGCGCCAGCGTGGAAATCTCCTCGTCCTCCACCGGCATGATGCGATCGACGGTTTCCAGCACCGTGACTTGCGCGCCCATGTTTTTATAAAAAGACGCGAATTCGATGCCGATCGCGCCCGAGCCGACAACGATCAGCGATTTCGGCATGGCGTCGGGGGTCATCGCCTCGCGGTAGGTCCAGACCAGCTTGCCGTCCGGTTCAAACCCCGGCAGAACACGCGCGCGCGCGCCGGTGGCGATGATGATGTGTTTGGCCGCAACGGTGGCGACCTCCTTGCCGTCCTTCGAGATGCCGATGCGCCCGCGGCCCAGCAATTTACCGGTGCCGTCAATGACGGCAACCTTGTTCTTTTTGAGCAGGTGGCCGATGCCGCCCGAAAGCTGCTTGGCCACGCCGCGCGAGCGCTCGACGATTTTTTTGAAATCAAAGCTGACTTTTTCGGCCTTGAATCCGAACTGGTCGAGATTGTGCAGCAGGTGGTTGATTTCGGCGCAGCGCAACAGCGCCTTGGTTGGGATGCAGCCCCAGTTAAGGCAGATGCCGCCCAGATGGTTCGCCTCGATCACGCAGGCCTTGAGGCCCAGTTGCGCGGCACGGATGGCGGCGACGTAGCCGCCGGGGCCGGCGCCGATCACCGCAATGTCGAAATTCTGGTCGGTCATGATTTTTTCTTTTCTTCCGGTTTTTTATCCCAGCCGGGCGGGACGGACGCCAGCCCACCGCCTGGTGAAATTTTCTGGAGCAAGTCGATGATGTATTCGGTCGGGTAATCTGGCATGTCGTGGGCCATAAGCTCATGGGCCGGACGGGCATGGTCGATGGTGTCCAGAACAACCTCGCCCCGGCCGCCGATGGCGGCTTGAAAGCGTTCGGTGTCCGAAGGACGCAGGATTTCGTCGTTCTGCACCACCAGATAGCGCAGAGGAATGTGTTCCGGCAGGGATGCTTTTACCCGTTCGGGCAGTTGCGCGTACACGTCCGCAAGGGTCTGATACGCGCGGGCGGGCGATTCCAGCGACACCTTGTCGGTCACGGTGGGCAGCATCATGAATTGCGGTTGCCAGATACGCATGATGTCCAGCGGCGTGCCGTCACTGATGCCTTGCGCCCCCGCCAGCAGGATCAGCGTGGCAACGCGATTGAGCGGCGCGCTCGGCGTGGTCAGCGACCACAGGGCCGATAAAGCGCCGAAGGAATTGCCGATGACGTGAATGCGGCTATAACGTTCACTCAGGGCATGAAGCGCGGGCAACGGTTCGCGCAGCCAGCCTTCGATCGTGCCCGGTGCATCACCCAGAAGCGTCTGGTTTTTTTGCCGCGCGACCATCAGCCGGTGGGCGTTGTTGATCATGAAGGGCGCGGTGGGTGAATCGAAGCGGGTTCCGGCATGGCGCAGCACCGCAAGGGCATAGCCTTCGTGCACGATGGTCGCGGCATGGCGCTGTTCAAAACGGGATGCGCCCGCGCCAGGGAAACCGGGGCACAGCAGCACGACCTCGCTTGTGTCCACGGCGGGAGAAAAGATCTGCGCCTCGACGGACAGGCCGTCGTGCTCAAGCGTTTGCCAGCTGACCCGCATCATTTCTTCGTCACACCAGCATCATCACGGGATTTTCGATGCATTCCCTGAAGGCTTTGAGGAATTCCGCGCCGACCGCGCCGTCGACGACGCGGTGATCGACCGAAAGCGTCACCGACATCACGGTGCCGATCACGATTTTTCCATCCTCAACCACGGGCTGTTCCACCCCTGCGCCGACCGCGAGGATACAGGCCTGCGGCGGGTTGATGATGGCCGCGAAATCTTTGATCCCGTACATGCCCAGATTGGAGACCGAGAACGTACCGCCCTGATATTCGACGGGCTTGAGCTTGCCGTCGCGCGCGCGCGCGGCCAAATCTTTCATTTCTGCCGAAATCTGCGCCAGTCCCTTGCTTTCCGCCGCCTTGACGATGGGCGTAATCAGGCCCGCGGGTGTCGCGACCGCGACCGAAATATCGGCGTTTTTATATTGCAAAACCTCGGTATCCGACCACGCCATGTTCGCGGCGGGCACGCGCATCAACGCGGCGGCCACAGCCTTGATCACGAAGTCGTTGACCGAGAGTTTGATTTTGTCCTTGGCGTTATCGTTGATCTGCTTGCGGGCAGCCAGCAGCGCGTCGATGCGGCAATCGGCGGTCAGGTAAAAATGCGGGATGGTCTGTTTGGATTCCGACAGGCGCGCGGCGATGGTTTTGCGCATGCCGCTGATCGCCTGCGCTTCGTACCCCATGCCCAGCGCATCGGCCAGTTGACGAGCCGAACCGGCTGATGCCGGACGCTGGACGGCCGCTTGCGGCACGGCTGATGCCGGGGCGGAGGGCCCCTTCTCCACATCCGCGCGGGTGATGCGACCGTTGGGGCCGGTGCCGCGGACGGTTGCAATATCGATGCCGCTGTCCTTGGCGATGCGGCGGGCCAGCGGGGTGGCGAAGACGCGGGAAGTTGATGCGGTGCCCATATTAGACGTCGGTACGGTTGCCGGGTTGGCGGTGGCGGGCGCAGCCGGTGTCGCGGCCGGTGTTGCGGCAGGTGTTTTGGCGGCCCCTTTTGTATTGTCATTGGCAAGAAAGGCGTCGATCGCGCCCTTGTCCTCCCCGTCCTCCAGCAGCACGGCGATCAGCTTGTTGACCGGGACTCCGTCCGTGCCGGCGGGGACCAGGATTTTGCCGATCACGCCCGAATCCACGGCCTCGACCTCCATCGTCGCCTTGTCGGTTTCGATTTCGGCGATGACCTCGCCGGGTTTGATTTTGTCGCCTTCCTTCTTGGTCCACTTGGCCAGTTTGCCTTCGGTCATGGTCGGGGACAGGGCGGGCATCAGGATGGAAATGGGCATGATAAACCTTGCAATATGTAAATCTTGAGGCTAGGCTGGTAGCTGGTGCGGATATTTAAACAATCCGCGCGAAAGTCACAATTAGAAAGCGTGTTGCAATGGCTAAGAAAAATCAGAAAAAACCACCTTCCCCAATAGCGAGGCTTCTTGAAACGCGGCCTCAGGCGGTTGATGTGCGTGAAGTCGATCCTAGCATCCTTTTTAACGCGTTGGGACAACAAGGCGCGGATTTGAAGGATATTGGTGCGGCCGCCATTGCAAGCGGGCTTTATCCGGATGCGGAGACACTGGCCGAGGCCCTGAACGGTGCCGTGACCGGCGTCAAGAAAACACATCTGTTTCTTGGCCTGACAGGTCGTGGCCTTGTAAATGACGGCGTCCACGCGGGCGTTATCGCGGCGTTGCAAGCCCGGCATTTCGCGCCTAAATCCGCATAAGGAGCCTGCGTGCCGTTATTGGTACAGCCAGTTAAATCCATAGCCCACGATTATAAAAGCCAGCGCCAGATAAATCACGAAAAAGGCCAGCATTTGCGCCTTGAGCACCTTTCTTAAAATCACAAGCTCAGGCAGGGAAATGGCAACGGTGCTCATGATAAAGGCCAGCGTCGTACCGACGGGAAGCCCCTTGGCGATCAGCACTTGCGCGACAGGCACAATACCGGTTGCATTTGAATAAAGCGGTATGGCTGCAATGACTGCCACCGGCACTGCAAGCAGATTGTCTGCGCCTGCGTGTTCGATAAACCATTCCTGCGGCACGAAGCCGTGAATAAACGCCCCAATCCCGACACCGACAAGGACATAGCGCCAGACACGTTTGAGAATATCGGCCGTTTCATCCCATGCGTGGCGAAAGCGTTTTTGAAGGGTCGGTTTTAGCGCGTTCAGGCCGTCTTGCGTTTTTTGAGCGGCGTAAACAAACGGCTCAACCCATTTTTCCAGCTTCAGGGCGTCAATCAACACCCCGCCGATCATGCCGGTCATCATGCCGACTCCGACATAAGCCAGCGTAAAGCGCCAGCCGATCATTTCGCCAAACAAGGCGGCCGCGACCTCATTGACCATCGGGGATGTAATCAAAAACGCCATCGTCACGCCAAGCGGGATGCCGGAACTTAAGAACGCAATGAACAGGGGTATGGACGAACAGGAGCAAAACGGCGTAACCGCACCCAGAATAAGCGCCAGCAGGTAAGCGATCATTCTTGGCTTTCCCTCCAACCAGCGGCGGATTTTTTCCGGCGAAACCCAGGACCGCAAAAATCCGACGATCAGCATCAAAGACGTCAGCAGGAAGAATATCTTTGTCGTATCCTCAACGAAAAAATGCACCGCTTCAGCCAAGGGTGTTTCGCGGTCAGCCTGCAAAAGATCGTAGGTGACGGCGTTGGCAAAGGTGGTAAAAATCTCGATCACGAACCAAGCAAAGTTTTGTTTTTATAATGTTGGCGATAATCCTGCGCGAAAAAGCGAAAAAATTCCAAGATTAAATTTTGACTTCAAAAGCTTGATCGTTTTACTGTGGCCCTCTTTCATTTTTCGTAACCTTAGAAAGATTGCAGATATGGCCGGCAGGCTTAAGCAGCAACAGCGCAAAGGCGCGGATGCGCGCGCAAATCGTATTTGAGCATTTTTTGTGCTGTGATTTTAAAAGCCCCGGACATACCGGGGCTTTTTATTTGGTGCCTGCGCTTACCGGTTACACAGGGCGCGGGCGCTTTCGACGATATCCTCGATTTGCGGCAGGGCCAGTTTTTCAAGGTTGGCGGCGTAAGGCAGCGGCACGTCCTTTGCGCCAACGCGAGCGACCGGCGCGTCGAGGTAATCGAAGGCGTGTTCGTTGACCAGCGCGGCGATTTCGGCGCCGATGCCGGCATAAAGCCAGCCTTCCTCAAGTGACAGGACACGGCTGGTTTTTTTGACGCTTTCAAGAATGGTCCAGCGGTCCAGCGGGCGGATGGTGCGCAAATTCACCACCTCGGCGGAAATGCCCATTTCGGCCAGTTTCTCGGCGGCGGCCAGCGCCTTGCCGACCATGATCGAAAAAGCGGTGATGGTGATGTCGGTTCCTTCACGCTCGATCCGGGCGCGGCCGATCGGAACGATGAAATCGTCGTTGGCCGGACATTCAAAAGACTGGCCATACATGATTTCATTTTCCAGCACGATCACCGGGTTGGGGTCGCGGATCGCGGCCTTCATCAGGCCCTTGGCATCGGCGGCCGACCACGGGGCCACGACCTTGAGGCCGGGAATGTGGCCGTACCAGCTGGCATAGCATTGGGAGTGCTGGGCCGCGACGCGCGAAGCGGCACCGTTCGGCCCGCGGAAAACGATGGGGCAGCCAAGCTGGCCACCCGCCATGTACAGCGTCTTGGCGGCGGAGTTGATGATGTGGTCGATGGCCTGCATCGCGAAGTTCATGGTCATGAATTCGACGATGGGCTTGAGGCCGCGAAAGGCCGAACCGACCGCTAGGCCGGCAAAGCCGTGTTCGGTGATCGGCGTGTCGATCACGCGTTTCGCCCCGAATTCATCAAGCATGCCTTGCGAGATTTTATAGGCGCCGTTGTACTGGGCCACTTCCTCGCCCATCAGATAGACGCCTTCGTCGCGGCGCATTTCTTCGGACATGCCGGCGCGCAGCGCCTCGCGCACGGTCATGGCGGTTGCGTTCCGGCCATAGCTGGATTCATCGAAAACGGGCGGTTCGATGATGGCGCCTTGCGCGTACAGGATATCGCGGTCGGCGACGTGCGCGCCCGCGCCTTGTGCGACCTGCTGCGTGGGGGATGCAATGGCGGGGGCGTCGGCCGGCATGGGGCGCCCGCACGCGCTTAACGCCGCGGGAATGGCCACGCTTTCAACGTTCTCGCCCGCTTCGACCAGAATGGCGATGGGCGTGTTCACGGCCACGTTCTCGGTGCCCGCGGGCACCAGGATTTTACCCAGAACGCCGGCGTCCACGGCCTCGACCTCCATCGTCGCCTTGTCGGTTTCGATTTCGGCGATCACCTCGCCCGGTTTGATTTTATCACCCTCGGCCTTGGTCCATTTGGCGAGCTTCCCTTCCGTCATCGTCGGAGAAAGCGCGGGCATCAGAATCTGCGTAGCCATTTAATACCTCATTTTTTTACCGCTAAGGGCGCGAAGAACCGCTGAGTAACGCTAAGACGAGCGCACGTAACGTTTCAGGCCATCCTTGATAAGCGGGACATTAAAATTAACCAGAAAACCCGTCTGAATGCCCGACAACCTTAAATAAGTGAGAATTTGGGATTCATGAACCGGAAGTATTTTTTCGATGGATTTCAATTCAACGACAATCGAATTTTCTATGACCATGTCCAGTCTTAGACCCGTGTCGATAACGGTATCATCAAACCGTAGGGGGTATGTTTTCTGAAGGTCGCAAACCAGCCCTCTTTTTCTGAGCGTATGGGCAAGGCACTGCTCGTAAACGGATTCCAAAAGTCCGGGCCCCAAATTTCTATGAACGTGAAAAATACAATCAACCACCTGCCTTGAGAGCAGGTCGTTCGCGACCTCGGCGTTGATTGTTTTTTCCATCATTTTTTTAGCGTGCCTTAGCGGTACTTAGCGCCCTTAGCGGTGAAAAGAGGTTACGCCGCGACCGGTTTGAGGACATCCGTCCAGAGTTCGTCGGGGTGCGGTTCGGGCGATTGCTGGGCGAATTCCGCGGATTCGTTCACGATGCGTTTGATGTCCTTTTCAAACGGGTCGAAATCGTCCTCTTTCATGCCCAGTTCGCGCATCATCACACCGCGCAGGCGTTCGATCGGGTCGCGCTCGGCCTTGGCCTTGTCCAGTTCCTCCTTGGAGCGGTACTTGCCCGGATCGGACATGGAGTGGCCGCGAAAGCGGTAGGTGTTCATTTCCATTACATACGGCCCCTTGCCCGATCGCACATGATCCAGCACCTGCCGTGCGACCGCCTGGACCTCCAGCACGTCGGCGCCGTCGATTTTTTCGCCGGGAATGCCGAAAGCCTCGCCGCGCTTGTACAGCTCGCCCGCCGCGTGACGCGCGGCGCTGGTGCCCATGCCGTACTGGTTGTTTTCGATGACATAGACAACCGGCAGTTTCCAAAGCGCGGCCATGTTCATGCATTCAAAGGTCTGGCCCTGATTGGCCGCGCCGTCGCCCATGTAAACCAGCGCGACGCCTTTATCGCCCTGATACTGGTGTGCGAAGGCAAGCCCGGTGCCAAGCGCGCCGGACGCGCCTACGATGCCGTGGCCGCCGTAGAATTTCGTCTCGCTTGAAAACATGTGCATCGAGCCGCCCTTGCCCCGGGAATAGCCCCCTTCCCGGCCCGTCAGTTCGGCCATCACGCCGCGCGCATCCATGCCGCAGGCCAGCATGTGGCCGTGGTCGCGATAGGTGGTGATGACGGTGTCCTGCGGTTCCTGGACCGACTGGATGCCGGTGACGATCGCCTCTTGCCCGATATAGAGGTGGCAAAATCCGCCGATCAGCCCCATGCCGTACAACTGCCCCGCCTTTTCCTCGAAGCGGCGGATCAGCAGCATGTCGCGGTACAGCTTTTTCAGTGTCGCGGCGTCGGGCAGCTTGCGGGCGTTGGATAGGGTCTTGGCGGATTCGGATTTGGCTTTTTTCGCGGCGGCCACGGGTTTGGATCTCCGTTTTTGTCTGGACGTAACCCGCGGAGGTATACGGAATTTGGCGCAGGCAATCCAGCGAAAAAAGCGGCATTGTGCGGCGCAATATTTTGATTTTATTTTGAAAATGCGTAAGGGGCATGCTTAAAGCGCAAAGTTGCTTTTTCATAATTTTATATGTATTATTCTGCGACATTTGCTTTGTTAGGGGATGACGATGACACTCAACCTTAAAGACGCCAAATACGCGAAAATGCGTGCCGGGCTTTTTGCCATGGATTTGTTCGCAACCGATGCCGAGCGCATAGCGGAATCCGGCGCAGAAGATCAGGCCATGGTCGTCCAGGCCGAGCAAGTCGCCGAAAAACTTGGCATTTCCGCCGAGGACGCGCTGGCCAAAATCGGCAAGGAACGTCTGCCCGATGGTGTCCAGCCCTTCATGACGATCAAAAAGGGGCTGCTGCCCAAAGGATTCATGGCGCAGGAAAACGACAGCGCGCTGCGGATTCAGGCGGCTTTGCGCATCATCCACACACTGGATGGCACGCTGGAGCCGGATGCATCCTACGATCCCAAAATTTTTCCGGATACGCCGGATGCCGTGGCGATGGTCCAGAACGCCTTTAAGTCCGTTCTGGCACGCAAAATGCCGGGTGTCGTCGCGCCGCCCAAAAGCATGACCAAGCATAACGAGAACGATATTGCCGACGATCTGGCGCGTGACATCGCGTGGGATTGCCTTCGCGCCGAGCATGAGGCCTATAAAAACAAGCCAGGGCGGGAAAAGGCAGCTGTCGCATTGAGTGCGTTTTTGAATGACACGCCAGCCTCGCGCGGGAAACTGGATTTAGGCCATAAGCTGTAATGCCCAAGCGTACGACCCCTGCCCAGCCTCTTGAGCTTTCGCTGTCCGCTTTCGTCAAGGCTGCGGGGCTGAATACGCTTGGGTATTCGGTTGCCGAAGGGCGTTACGAATTACCGATCATCCCTGCCGTAGCGGGGGCCAGCCGTAGCGGGTTCGTCATCGACACAGGCCGCCCCCAGTCCGGCGAGGCTTTTCATTTCATGTGGCGAAATGCGCCTTCGGGCCAGCGCCGCATTGCGATGCTGTTTTCCGGCAGCGCGTTTCCGCGCCTTGGCAGCATGCTGAAAAACGGGTTTGACCCAACCATCGAGGGCGGGGCGGTGGACGAATATTTCGACGAGCGCAGCGGCCGGCATATCGCCGGCCAGATCCAATTGGGTGGGTACATCTTTAAAAACGGTACGTTCGGTTATCGCGAGGCGTTGAAGGCCATCGGCCAGTGTGTCGCGCAATACCATGCCAACAGGCCGGCGTATGGCGGATTGCCCGCTGTATTTGTGCGCGCGGCGTTGGCGGACATTCCTACGGGCGTGCTGCAACAAAAATGGGATACGCGCCGGGGCGTTTTGTTGTCCGTATCCCCGCGCAGGAACCCGGATGCCGGGCCGATTTTCGGGACGGTCAATCCCGACCTTCCAGTGTGGCGGTCGCTTCGCCCGGTCGCGGCCTGATCAGTTTTTCTGATTACATTTTCATGGATGTGACGGGCGCGTCGGGGCGGCCCATGCGGCTGCCCAGTTGGGCGCGCGCCTCCTGCTCCACCAGATCCCAGTCAAGAGAGCCGGGACGCATGCGCACGACACGATCCTCGATGTCGGCGCGCTGCGCGTGCACCGCGTTCAGATGGGTTTGAAGCTCCGCCTCCTGCACTTTCAGCGCACGCAGATTGAAAATGCTGTTCGCCCCGAAGAGCAGGTAAAACCCGCACCACGCGATGACGAAAGCTGAAACGAGGACCGGCAGGATCGACAAAACATCGTTACGGAACTTCATAAACCGCTTCATACAGAGGATTGAATCACGACCGATTCGTGCGCGTCAAAAGCTTTTTTGCGCGAAAAAACCAAGTGATTCAAATGATTCACTTTTTACAGTTTACCAGATTCCGTTAACCCGAAAACGGGATGTTTCGTTCTCGTTATGGGCCTGGTTTTGACTCTGTTTTTGCCGTGCCCGGCGCTCTTTATGCGCGCAGGATGGATGCGCCCGCGTATTCGGCGGTGTCGTCCAGTTCCTGTTCGATACGCATCAACTGGTTGTATTTCGCGATACGGTCGGAGCGCGAGAGCGAGCCGGTCTTGATCTGCCCTGCGTTGGTGGCGACCGCAAGATCGGCGATGGTGCTGTCTTCCGTTTCGCCGGAGCGGTGGGACAGAACGATCCCGAAGCCAGCGCGCTTGGCCAGTTCGATGGTCGCCAGCGTTTCGGACAGCGTGCCGATCTGGTTGACCTTGACCAGCACGGCGTTGGCCGCGCCCGACTTGATGCCGACGCGCACGCGCTTGACGTTGGTGACGAACAGATCGTCGCCGACAAGCTGCGTCGATGCGCCAAGATCCTTGGTCAGCGCGACCCAGCCGTCCCAGTCGTCCTCGGCCAATCCATCCTCGATCGACACGATGGGGTAGGATTCCACCAGCTTGCGGTAATAGGCGACCATGCCCGCGCTATCGAGCGTCTTGCCTTCGCCTTCCAGATGGTATTTGCCGTTCTTGAAGAATTCGGTCGAAGCGACGTCGAGGGCGAGCGCGATGTCTTCGCCGGGTTTGTAACCCGCCTTTTCGATCGCCTTCATGATGAAGGACAGCGCCTCGGTCGAGGATTTGAGGTTGGGGGCGAACCCGCCCTCGTCCCCGACATTGGTGGAATGCCCGGCATCGCCCAGCAGTTTTTTCAGCGCGTGGAAGGTTTCGGCGCCCATGCGGATCGCCTCGGCCATCGTCGGGGCTCCGATCGGCATGATCATGAATTCCTGAAAGTCGATGCCGTTGTCGGCGTGCGCGCCGCCGTTGATGATGTTCATCATCGGCACAGGCATGACATGGGCGTTGACCCCGCCGATATACTGGTAAAGCGGCAGACCCTGTTCGTCCGCCGCTGCGCGGGCGACGGCCAGTGAAACGCCCAAGATCGCGTTGGCGCCGAATTTGGATTTGTTTTCGGTGCCGTCCATTTCGATCATCGTCTTGTCGATGCCAAGCTGATCGAGCGCCTCGTACCCCTCTAGCGCCGGGGCGATGGTGGCGTTGACCGCCTTGAGCGCCTTGAGCACGCCCTTGCCGCCATAACGTTTCTTGTCGCCGTCGCGCAGTTCCACCGCCTCGTGCGCGCCGGTGGATGCGCCGGAAGGCACGGCGGCGCGCCCCTGCGCCCCGGATTCCAGCATGACGTCGACCTCGACGGTCGGGTTGCCGCGGCTGTCGAGGATTTCACGGGCATGGATCGCGGTAATCGCACTCATAAATCGGACTCCTGTCTTGGATCGATGGGGGTGGGTTCGGATGAATTGTCGGGCGCGCAGTAACGTTCGACGCTGTCACGCACGTCATTGCCGTCCAGCGTGACACGACCATCCTTGTACATGGTCAGCGTCGCCTTTTTGTCGAGCGGCAAGCCGATAAGGTAGGCAGCAGAAGGTTCGAGCGGCAGGGCCAGATATTCGGGCATGGCGTCGTGGTTTTCCTCCTGCCCGTTGACGCCGGCCATCATGTCGTGAAAGCCGCACACCGCGTCGGCGGTGGCGCCCGCCGCGCTGTCATCCTGCGCGCGTGCGGGCAGCGCAAAGAACAAAAAGGTCAGAAGAAAGATGGACGCGGTCAGTTTCATGCGGCCCTTGCCAGACGCGGCTTGACCAGCCGGTCGATTTCCAAAAGTGTTTCGATCACGCCTTCAAAATCGGCGAGCTTGACCATGTTCGGCCCGTCCGACGGGGCCTTGTCCGGGTCCTGATGGGTTTCCATGAAGACGCCCGCGACGCCCACGGCCACCGCCGCGCGCGCCAGCACAGGCACCATGCGCCGGTCGCCGCCGGATGTCGTGCCAAGGCCGCCCGGCTGTTGCACCGAATGGGTGGCGTCGAAAATCACCGGATAGCCGGTTTCGGCCATGACCGGCAGCGCACGCATGTCGGAGACCAGAGTGTTATAGCCAAAGGATGCGCCGCGTTCGCACAGCAGGATATTTTCATTGCCGGTCGAGGCGATTTTGGCCGCGACGTTCTTCATGTCCCAAGGGGCCAAAAACTGGCCTTTCTTGACGTTGATCGCCTTGCCGGTCTTGCCCGCCGCGATCAAAAGGTCCGTCTGGCGGCACAGAAAGGCCGGGATTTGCAGGATATCGACCGCCTTCGCGGCTTCGGCGCATTGCCAGGGTTCGTGCACGTCGGTCATCACCGGCATGCCCAGTTGCTGTTTGATGTCGGCGAATATGGTCAGTGCCTCGTCCAGTCCGATGCCGCGGGCGGAGGAAATGGACGAGCGGTTGGCCTTGTCGAACGAGGTCTTGTAGACCACGCCGATGCCAAGTTTTCCGCAAATTTCCTTGATCTTTCCGGCCATGTCAAAGGCGTGGGCGCGCGATTCCAGCGCGCAGGGGCCGGCCAGCAGGCTGAAGGGTTTGTCGTTGGCGAAATCGACATCGCCGACGCTGACTTTTTTAACGGGTTTTTCCATGGCCCGCAGCATAGGCGAGCGCCGGGGAAAAGCAAAGGCTGCTGATTTACCGGCTTTCCGCGCGCGGATGCGCCTTTTTGAACGTTTCCAGCAATTGTTTGTAATCGACCTCGGTATAACGCTGGGTGGTGGACAGGCTGGCATGGCCCAGAAGTTCCTGAATTTCGCGCAAATTCATCCCTTCCCCCAGCAGATGGGTGGCATAGGAATGGCGCAGGGCGTGGGGCGTCACGGCCTCGCCAAGGCCAAGGCCGGCGCGCAGGACGCGCATATGTTTTTGCGCCATGCCGGGGTTCAGGCATCGGCCGCGCGTGCCGACGAATAGCGGCCTTTCCGGCGTTTCCGGCATCGGGCAGGCGGCGCGGTAACGTTCGATCAGGCGGCGGGAGGGGACGATCAACGGCACCTCGCGCTGTTTTCTGCCCTTGCCGGTGATGCGCAGCGTATCGCCGCAGGTGTCGATGTCGTGAAGGCTTAGCGACAGCCCCTCGCCGATGCGCAGGCCGGAACCGTAAAGCAGACCGAACAAGGCGCGGTCGCGCAAATCAGTCCATTCGCCGTCGTCCAGCGCGTCGAGCATTTCGAATATCCGCGCGACCTCCATCGGGCGGGGAATCTTGTGCGGGGTTTTGGGGGCGGACATCAGGCGCAGCGCGGGGTTGTGCAGGATGCCGCCTTTATCGAGCCATTTGAAGAACGTGCGCAGGGACGAAAGCGCGCGCGCGCGGGAAGTATTGCCCGCGCCGTCCATCGCGCGGCGCGAAAGATAGCCGCGAAAATCACGCAAGGGCGCGTCGGCGATATGGCGCAGGGCGACGGGCTCGCCCAGATGGGCGGCAAGGTAGGTCAGAAAGCGGTGAATGTCGCCTTGATAGGCGCGCAGGGTATGGCGCGAAAGGTGGCGTTCGGTTTCAAGCGCGGAAAGCCACGCGGCGACCGCATCCTGAAGGTCCGGGGCGGCAAACCCCTCTAGGCCGGGATATCCAGCCACAGCCGAAACATGCGTTCGACAACGCGCGCGAGGAAGGACACAAGCTCCGTCCCCTGTCCGTCGCGGAACATTTCCGGATCGCGGGAACCGAAGCAAAGTACCGCCGGGGGCGTCTGCATCGAAATATCGACGCGCAAAACGGACTGTGAACGGACAAGACGCGCGGCGCCGCCGTATATCGCTTCCGTTCCTTCAATGTCGCCTTGCAAAAGCGCGGTTTTGCCCTGCATCCACTGGGCGATGGTGCCGGCGGGCACCACCCGGATGCCGGAGGCGTGGATGTTTGGAATGTCGTTCCCGTTGCTTTCGACCACCAATACCGCCACGTCGACATCCAAAATCGTCGCAAGATCCATGGTGATGGCCTGAATGAACTGGATGAAATTGCGGGCTTCCAGCAGTTTCAGGGTCGCCTGCTGGATGCGGGTGACGCTGTTCATGTTGACGCGGCTGACCTCGATCAGGTCGCGGGTCGTTTCGGTGATGGCATCGCGGTCGCGCTTCAGGCGTTCGACCATGTAATGCTGAAAATCGGCGACGCCCTTGCCCATGTCCTCCTTGGGCGGGTGCATGTGTTCAAGCACGTCGGGGTGGCGCTGGAGAAAATGGGGGTTGGCCTTGAGCCAGGCGAGGATGTCTTTTTCCTTGAGGCTATCGGCGGGTGTTTTTGTTTCGGTCATCATGGCGCTGGAAGGCTTGCTGGAGTCAACAAATCACAGGGTATCATGATTTGCGCCGTCACAAGACCAAGAAACAACCATACGCGGAGCCTCAGGCTATTCGTCGCGTGGCTCAAGCCGATGGCGGCTTTATGCCTACGGTTTTACGAGAGATTGCGGCGATCTGTTCTTCAAAATACCTAGCCGTGGGCGTATCTGAAATTTGATTAAGCCGGCCGGCGTAAAATTTGAGCGCCCTAGGCAGGCGGGAAATCACCTTCGGGTCCGCGTGGGCGTTATGGAGGACGGCAACCACCGTCCCGGCGATATGGCAGGCGTCGCGCCGCGCTTCGGCGGCTGGCGTTTTAGCCCTGGCATAGGGTGCCGTGCGCCGTATGCGCGTAAGGATGTTTCGCATTTCAGGTTCGGTCGCCTGCGCGAAGGCTACGCAGAGCGGATCGCGTGGTCTGGCTGTGATGTCGTCCATGAACCTCTGAAATTGGGATAACGCTTTGAATAACTGGCTCTGCGCGCCGTATGCGCCGGGGATCGGCTCGTTCGTGATCCAAAAAATAGCGTCGTCGACAGTTTTCCAAAGGGCGTAGATGTCACGACTTTTGCCTGCGGAAGCTGCCTGCTCTGTAATCTTACCAACATGGGTGATGATGAGAGGAATATCTGCCGCTTTTTTGGCGATCTCGCGCAATTTTTTCAGGTGCGGCCCGGAGCCGTTGTGAAATTGCGCGACGAGGTTTTTAGCTGGCGTAGGCATTGCGCGCCGACACTATCACAGTGTTTTCATAATCTCAATTTTTCGTTGTCGGTCGCGTGGTTTCCGGCAGACAGTCATATGATTCAACGCCTTTCATTCTGGCACAAAAACTGGACTTCTAGACTGAAAGCACAGCGGCGTTACTGAGAAAATCGGCTAGCTTGCTTTTCAGCGCACGCAGATGTGGGCCGGGGCGCAGTGCTGGCTCGACTTGGGTTTCAGCCCCCTCGATACGCATCAGATAGCTTTCGGTCGAGGATTCGGTCAGACGCAGGCCTTCGATGTTCTGGGCAATCTGGACGTTGCCCAGCGCCCCGTTCAGGCAGTGTGCAAGCCTGCCGTGGACCGAGTTATTCCAGCCTGTCCCCGGCGGCACTTTGTCCTGCAAGGCACGGGACAGGGCCAGAAGCGCGTTATATTCAGGCGCGACGGATGCGCGAAAGGCGTCGGCCGCGCTGGGCTGTTTCACAGGCATGGGCTATTGTCATAAAGCAACCGGTGCGGGAAAGCAAATTCCTGCCGGTGGAAGGAGCGCGCGCCCTCGCCCCTAGATATGCAGCGGGCGGCCGTCGACGGCCAGCGCAGCTTCCTTGACCACTTCGTTCAGCGTGGGGTGCGCGTGGCAGGTGCGGGCGATATCCTCGGCCGAGGCGCCGAATTCCATGGCCAGCACGCATTCGGCGATCATCGTTCCGGCCTCCGGCCCCAGAATGTGGACGCCAAGCACGCGGTCGGTTTTGGCGTCGGCCAGAATCTTGACGAAGCCGTCGGTCGCGGCCATGGCGCGCGCGCGGCCATTGGCCATGAAGGGAAATTTGCCGGATTTATAGGCGATGCCCGCCTCTTTAAGCTGTTCCTCGGTTTTACCGACGCTGGCGATTTCGGGCCATGTATAGACCACGCCCGGAATGGCGTCGTAATCGATATGGCCGCTTTGCCCCGCCAGAATTTCGGCCAGAACCACGCCCTCGTCCTCGGCCTTGTGGGCCAGCATCGCGCCGCGGATGACGTCGCCGATGGCGTAGATGCCCGGCACGCTGGTTTGAAAATGCGCATCGACATCCACCCGGCCGCGATCGTCCAGTTTCACGCCCGCTTGTTCAAGACCAAGGCTGTCGGTATGCGGTCTGCGCCCCACGGCGACCAGAACGACGTCGCCGGTAATGGTTTCGGCCTTGCCGCCCGCGGCGGGTTCGACGCTTAAAATAACACCCTTTTTGCCGTTTTCGGCGCCCGTGACCTTGCTGGCCAGTTTGAAGGTCATGCCCTGTTTTTCAAGGATGCGCTGGGCGGCCTTGGCCGTTTCAAGGTCCATGCCGGGCAGGATGCGGTCGAGATATTCGATCACCGTCACCTTCGCGCCCAGCCTGCGCCAGACGGTCCCAAGCTCAAGCCCGATCACACCCGCGCCGATCACCACCAGATGCTCCGGCACTTTTTCCAATACCAGCGCGCCGGTCGAGGACACGATGCGTTTTTCGTCGATCTCGATCCCGCGCAAGGGCGCAACGTCGGAGCCGGTGGCGATGACGATATGTTTCGCGGCATAGGTTTCGCCGCCGACCTTGACCTGCCCTGCGGCGGGGATGGTCCCTTCCCCTTTCAGCCAGTCGATCTTGTTCTTTTTGAACAGGAATTCGATGCCCTTGGTGTTGTCGGAAACGACGCCGGATTTAAAAGCCATCATTTTTGGCAGATCGATTTTCACACCCGCGACGTTGATGCCCATGTCGGCGAAATGATGCCCTGCCGCCTCGTATTTCTCGGACGCGGAAAGCAGCGCCTTGGATGGAATGCAGCCCACGTTCAGGCAGGTGCCGCCCAAAGTCGCGCGTTTTTCGACGACGGCGACCTTCATGCCCAACTGGGCCGCGCGAATGGCGCAGACATAACCGCCGGGGCCGGCGCCGATGACGATGACATCGTAGGATTTTTCAGACATGGGACGATACCTATGGGGTTGGACGCCCAAAGATTTAACCGATGCGGCCATTTACGGCAAGGGCGTCAGGCCGCTTTCGGGCGACGGTGCGCCGCGTGTTGCGGCGGGGGCAGGTTTTCACTGGCGGGTATGTATATCTTGCCCGGTTCCTGCGTCCGGGCCATGGCCGCGCGGGAATCCGCCAATACCTGCATCGCCTGTTCGATATTGTCGACGACATGCACGTTGAGGCGTTTACGTTCATCCGTACCCATCATGGCGATCAAAGCATTGAACACAGGGATACCGTCTATGACCTGATTGACGATGACCAGCGGCCTGTTCACCGTGGGCACCAGCCCCCATTCGCGCATCAGCAGCGAGGCCGAGATTTCCTGAATCGACCCGCCACCACCGGCCATCAGGATTTCGGCATCGGTATTCATCAAATTCGCCATCCGTTCCTCGATGGTCGGGAAAATGCGGGCGAAATCGTTATCCTCATGCCAGCCGCCCTCGCGTTCATAGGTGTCGTGGCACTGATAGGATGTCACGTGGTTGCGCGGCATCGGCGCATGCGGGTGATTGTGCTGCCACCAGCGCCGGAAATCGTGCGCGCCTTCGGACGTCGCGACCATCAGACCTTCCCGTCCTCCGCCATTGATAATGGCAAAACCGTTCCGGGCCAGATCAAAGCTGAAACGGCGGGCTTCCTTACACGCTGCGGTCTGTTCACCCAGCGTCGCCGAGCAGTAGATGGTGACCCGGTACAAATCCGGATCGGCCATAATCTGGTCCGGTTTATTGACGGTCCTTTTGTCCAGAATTTCAGGGCGCACGTAATTGCTCCGAAAGCCCACAAGCGATTCCCTGAAATTCGACTTGGTTGTGCATTTGTCGATCAAATCGGCATGACGATTGCCCAAAAGCGGCGTACGGGCCAGATGATCGAAAATCGCCTCCTGTTCCGTCCAAGACCGTGTGCCATCCAGAACGCCCAGATATTTGGTTTTGATCGCGCGGTCGTCGACCTGTTTGCCCACCAGTAGCGAGTAATACAGCAGGGTTTTGAGCCATTTCAGACCGGCAACACCTTTCAGGCTGTGGTGATCGTCGGTCAGCAGGAAGCCATCGGCGTCCTGATAAAAGTCGCGCAATCGGCCCAATGCATCGCCGATCTGAGCCGTATGGCCACGGTCGGCGCGTTCATAGGGTGAGCGTGTACGCTGTTCGGCGTATTGCGCCATGTCATAGCGCCCGTCCTGTCCAGTCATTAGATAGAAGGAGCCGTTGAGCGGCCCACGCAGACTTCTTTGCAGATGCGGCGTGCCGTGGCCTTTAATGTGCGGGAACAGCGTATGCAGGGTGCCGATGGCGTATTCGTCATGATGCGCGGCGACATTGAAGGCCATGCGGTGGTCGGAAATGTATTTCGCATGCTCATCCACACCTGTCAGGGCGCAGAGCATGCGCAGCGAACCCGCAACTTCGCTATTGACCGGGATGTAGTTGGGTATCTGGGCCTTGGTGCGGATATTGCCCGGCGATGTGTTGTTCCGGTTGAATGCCACCGGTGCGAGGAAATGATCGGTCTGCAAGGCTTGGATGGGGCGGCCATGATGGTCGTGCGACGGTTGGGGGGCCGTCAACGCGCGCGAACGCACCTTGGCGAATGTCGCGATATAGGCCGGGTTGGGGTCGAGGATTTGATCAAGCCGCACGGTAATATGGCAGCCCGTGTCGATAATCGTCGTATCGGGGGTTTCGCCGAATTTTTCCTCGATCTCGCGTATCGCTTTGGCAAGTATCTCCGTAAAAAACCGTTTTTTCGCGATTGTTTTCAGCAAAATTGCCAGTTCGGAGCCCGGGCCGGATTTAGCCAGATAGGGGTTCATCAGGTTTCTGACATCCGCAAAGGCATCGGTTTCCAGGATGCGCCGATCGACGAATTCAAAACCGCGATCATCGAAGGTCAGCCAGACATTCTCCGGTCCCTTGCCGGCCGGACACAGGTCACGGCAGACCTTGTCGTAGCCTATTTCCTGTATCCGACTGATCACCGAACGCATTTTTTCGATATTGTTGCCTTCGTAGCTGAAGCTGACTTCCTCCGCTTCCTGCGGCTTGGTGCCCAGATGCGCATTCAAGGACTGAACCCATATGCTTGCGTGCAGGGCCCTTAAAACTTCTTTCGTTTCGAGGGCTTTGTGTGGACTGCCAGATGCGACATAAAGCGTATCGCCAGGTGCGATCCGCAGCGCGCCTTCGCGCGTTTGCGGCGGCAGGGCCATTCGCTGGCCTAGGCTTTTGAGGACATGCAGGGTGGTTTCATCGGTTTCGGCGTCGATGTCGTTGCCGCCGGGATAGCGGGTTACGCGCACGCCGTGGTCGCGCAACATCGAGTCATCCGCCGCAACGCCAAGATATTCGAACAAGGGGTTCCAGAAGCCGTTGACCGAATTCTGGATAATCAGCGGCGTGTGGACGACGCGGCCGTCGCGGGTCAGCTTGGCATACAGCATATGCAGCCCCTGACGCAGGACGTGCAGATCACCGCGTGTCCAGATCAGGGCACCCACGTTTTCCGCCTGTTCGGCGGGATCGATGAAATCGTATGAGCGACCGGCCCCGGAAAGGCGACGATAGTGCGGGTCGAGCCCGAGAACACGATAATTGTAAATACCTTCGGACGCGGCGGCAGCATCAATGTTTTGTTTGCGAATCAGCAATTCCAGCGGGATCGGGTTGACGCTTGTAACCCCTTTTTGTTGCGTCAGTTCGGGGGTTTCGGTTTCGCCGGGCAAATAGACATAGGATGATGGAGCTTCGGCCAGAAGCTCGTCCGCCCACATGTTTTCAAGCAAGGTATAAAGCTGGGGCGGAAACTGTGCCGGCTTGCCGCCGCGGCACATATCCTCGACCAGCGCGAGAAGGTCCTGAATTTTTTCGGCAACACGTTCCAGACGCGCTGCGTCTGCGGCTGTCTGCCCTGTATCTACGGCCCCTGCCTGCATGCCCCTCCTGCCTTGTCGCAGTTTTTATGGTAACCCTTATAGGGTGACCTTCGGTCTTATGCAACTTTATTTCGCGTGGAATCGGCCCTTGAATCCAGAGGCTTAATGCAAGTTATCCACTTGGAAAAAAACAAAGAGTCCGGGTGCGGGGTTATGCTCCGCCCCAGTCCTCCAGCCACAGATCGGGCTTTTCGTCCTTGAATTTGGCACACAGGGCGATGCAATCGGGATCGTTTATTTCGATCACCTCGACGCCGCGTTCGCGCAGCAGCTTTTCGTTGCCCGATGAATTGGTGGTATCGCCCACCACCACGCGTTCGATCTTGAACTGAAGAATCGTGCCCGTACACATCATGCAGGGGCTGAGCGTCGTGTACATGGTGGTCTTGCGGCGGGATTTCATGCGGCCCGCCGCGCGCATCGCGGCCATTTCGCCGTGGATGATCGGATTGCCTTCCTGGACCAGCGCGTTATGCCCCTCGCCCAAAACTTCGCCGGTTTCATTGTCCACCAGCACGCCACCGATGGGGCAGCCACCCTCGTGATAGCCTTTGAGGGCTTGCTCATAGGCGCGGCGCATATACACTTCGTGGGCCTGATAGGTCATTTTAAACACTCCCTTGCCTGTTCGATGGTTTTGAAAGATACGCGCATAATCCTTGAAAGAATGCAAGACGCGGTGGGCGTGGTGCTTTCGGGCGAACACGGAACCAGCAAGGTCGCCGCCTGCGCGTTTCACCCGGACCATCCCGGTCAGGTGCCAGTGGCATGCGTAAGCGAACGTCCCGTACCCTTGCGCGCGCATTTCCCGTGGGATGCGCGCATCGGCGCGTCCAGCCAGTTCATCCATGCCGAGCTTTCCGCCCTTTTGCGTTTCGGTGGGCCGTGGACGGGGGCGCATGTCTGCGTCACCGACCCGTTTTGCCCCAATTGCGCGAAGATCATGGCCGAAGCCGGGGTGCAGGCCATCCATATCGATCACAAAGGGTTTGAAAAGGATTTCATCGCCCGCAATGGCGACGAATTCAAATCGATGTCGATGCTGATCGCTGAAAAAGCCGGGATCAGTGTTCATGTCGTCAACCGCAAGGCAGGCAGCGTAACCCCGATTGCCGAGCATTTCGCGGTGACGCGCCCTGCCGCTGCGGGGGTTGAATTTTTTGACATCGCACCGGGTATGAGCGTTCCGGATGCCGCGGCGCAAATGCGCGAAAGACTGGGCGCACGCGATGTCTGGACGCTGGCTTTTGTAAGCTCAGATGACGGCGCGCAGAAAGGTCTGTTGGTGTACGAGGCGTTGCCGTCCGGCATCACGCCCGAGGATTTCCGCACCCGCACCGGCGATACCGGCAAATATCGCTTTCCCATCGATCCGCTGACGCGGCTGGGTATCGTATTGCGGCGCATGGACATGACATTGGCCAATGACGAAATCGCCTGTGCGCGGGTGCCGTCATCCCGGGCGCTGGTCAATGCACTGGGCATGGGAATGAGCCGCTTCGCCCTTGCGTCCGCTTTGCCCGACCACGACCCGAAGGGCGTCGAGGCACTGGCGCTTTTAACGGCGAAGGGTATAGTCAGCGTAACGGAGGTCGCGTGATGAGATACGGTAAACACTTGATTTTAGCATCGACGTTGGTGCTTGCGCTGGCGTCTGGCGCGTGCGACGGCAAAAAAGACGATGCAAACGCCGCGCAGACACAAGCTACGACCGGTATGGCCGCACCCCAAATGCCGGGTGTCATGCCCTCAGCCGGTGAGTCGCAGGGCAATAGCGCTTTGACGGGTTCATCCGATATGCAGGGCGATATGCAGGGCGAACCGGGCGTCAGCGGCACGTCCAGTTCGGACATGAGCGGGAGCGCCGTATGGACCCCCGATTCAACCGGGCAAGATATCGGGCAGGATGGCGGCCCAATGCCGCCCCATATGACGGAACCCGTAACATGTCCGCATATGGATTTGATCGGCAAGACCAAGGACGAAGTCGATTTCAACCAGATCAAAGAGCCACACCGCGTAATTCCTCCCGGTGCCGCTGTGACCATGGATTACAGCCCGGATCGGGTGAATTTCCAACTGGACGAAAATGGGCGCATCGTCAGGATCTGGTGCGGCTGACGCGGTTTGTTCCGAGGTCTGTTCAGGCGGCGCGGCCGATCCCGTAATATGCGATGCCCTGTGCCTTCATACGCCTTGGGTCATAAATGTTGCGCCCGTCGAAAACGGCAAGTTCGCGCATCCTTGATTTCAGTTCGTCCGTGTCGATGGCCATGAATTCCTTCCACTCGGTCACGACGATCAGCCCGTCGGCGCCGTCCAGCGCGTCAAGCGCGCGATCGCACAGTGTCAGTTCAGGCCGGCTGCCGTAGATACGCGCAGCCTCCTCCATCGCCTTGGGATCGTAGGCGCGTATGTTCGCGCCCTTGGCCCACAAGGATTCCATGATGGTGCGGCTTGGCGCTTCGCGCATGTCGTCGGTCGCGGGCTTGAAGGCAAGCCCCCATAGCGCGAAGGTCTTGCCCGCCAGATCGCGGCCTTTGAAATGGCGCAGAATTTTATCGACCAGCACATGTTTCTGGCGCTCGTTCACGTCTTCCACCGCCTCCGTCAGAACGGCGGGCACGCCTGCGCGGCGCGCGATGGCGGCCAGTGCCTTGACGTCCTTGGGGAAGCACGACCCGCCATAGCCGGCGCCGGGATAGATGAAGTGGTACCCGATACGCGCATCCGAACCAATGCCAATGCGCACCTGTTCGATGTCGGCCCCCACCGCATCGGCAACGTTGGAGAGTTCGTTCATAAAGCTGATCTTGGTCGCCAGCATTGCGTTGGCCGCGTATTTGGTCAATTCCGCCGAACGCACGTCCATTTCGATCATGCGGTCGGAGCGGCGGTTGAATGGCGCGTAAATTTCGCGCAGCAGGTCGGCGCTTTCCTGCGTTGAAACGCCGACGACGATGCGGTCGGGTTTTTCAAAATCCTCGATCGCGTTGCCTTCCTTCAGGAATTCCGGGTTGGAGGCAACGCCAAAAGCGATTGTTTTTCCCTGTGCATCCAATGATTGTTTGATCACCTGCGTCACCTGATCGGCGCTGCCCACGGGCACCGTCGATTTGTTCACCACCAGCTTGGGCTCGGTCATATAGGTCGCGACGGTTTTCGCCACGGCCAGCACCGCGGTGATGTCGGCCGATCCGTCCTCGTCCGGCGGGGTGCCTACGGCAATAAAAATCACGCGGCCATGATCAACGCCTTTTTGCGCATCGGTGGTGAAATGCAGCCGGCCCGCGCGCGCATTGACGGCAATCTTTTCATCAAGGCCGGGTTCGTAGATCGGGACATCGCCCTTGAGCAGCGCTTCGATCTTGGCCGCGTCGCGATCGACGCACATAACGTTATGACCAATGTCAGCCAGGCACGCACCGGTCACAAGCCCAACATATCCAGAACCGAAAATCGTGAGCTTCATCGCCCGTTCCACCCTTTCATCCCGCCGTTTTAAGGTGCATCGCACATCCCGCCAAGCAAAAACGTTCTTTTGTTTTTAGAAAGATCTTCTTTGCTTTTTCCTGTTTTTCTTGCCAAGCGCAAAAAATACGCCCTACAATCGGGGTAAGAACAAAAAGGAAAGCAACGTTCAACAAAGAGGCAGGTTGCAAATGACGATCAATACCGAGCTGTATGACAAACTGGAATTGCTGGACAAGGTGCAGGGCGAAAGTATCGTGTCCCTGCAAGCAGTGCGCGAGGAAATCAACCGCGAGGCGCGCGGATACGACAAGACGCTCTCGGACATCGTCGATGGCCATGTTCCGGGCCTGATCAACACCGATATCGCACTTTTGGCCGCCGCCTTCGCCGAGGGCGGCGTTTTGTTCTCGCCGCAGGAGGTCGTTAGCGAGGCGCGGAATTCGCAGACCGTGTTCCGCACACAGGCGCAGATCATTTTGCAAAGCAACGACGTCACCACTTTTGACGAGTTGCTGCAAAAGGAAAAAGATGCGCTGACTGCCTTTCAAGGCAGCCAGACCGATGCAGACCGCAAACGGGCGCAGCGCGACGCCAAGGCGGAAACGATGCGCTCCATCGTCGCGTTCAACGCCGACCCGTCGCTGCCCTTCAAGCTTGCGCCTGAAAACGTAGAACAATTCACGGGCAGGGTTGACCGCTGGCGCTGGTTGCGCGAACCCGCCTACCGCGCGGCGCGCGCCGCGATCAGTGGGATCAAAGATCCTAAGTCGGCGCTGGAAAGCAAGTCCACGCTGGACCATGGCTATGCTACGGCGGAGGCCGAGCGCCAGAAGCGCGAGGAGGCCTATACCAAGGTTTCCCGCGCGGTCAGGCAGTATCGCGAGCTGGAAGCCAAGATGACCACCGACACGGTGGCGCGCAACGCCATCATGACCCAGACAAGGCAGGCGGTGCGTCAGCAGCGCAGCATGGTCATGCCCGTCGCCATGCTTTTACCTGCTGCGATGCGCACCCAGTTCATCGAAGCCGCTCTCAGGCTGTACGGGTTGGGGCAGTTGCTGGCTTTGGCAGACCGGGAAATCGCTGCGTTGGAGGACGCGCGAGATGACATAGATCCCGCGCTTAAAAAACTGCGTGTGGCGAAAAAGCGCAAAGCTTTTAAGACCGCGCGGGCTTCTGTCAGCGCGGAGCAGATCGATCGCGCCATTCTTGCCACGCGCGCGCGCACGCAGCATGTTTGCGACAACCTGCGTCATGCATGTGCACAAACACGGAATTACCGTCCTTCCCGCACGGCGCTGGCATCAATCACAGCGCCTGCACGCGCACCTGCGGACACAGAGGGTAGCGACTTCAACGCGTTTTACGCGCTGTACATGCTGTATATGCTTAACGAAAGCGGAACGGAACGATCCATAGTTCGCGATGCTTTCGCGTCGGATGCGCAAAGCTGCGCCGTGGCGGACTTCGGTCACGAAGCGCTGCAGAAACTGGCGCCGGATTACAGCGCGACCCTGGATGCGCTGACGCAGGAGGCGGGTTACAAGGACATGATCGGCGATTGCCGTATCGATTTTTCAGACCTCGACGCAGGTGCGTCCAGCCCTATCCTGTCCGGCGATTTTGGGGCGGCGGCGCAACAGACCGATGCCGTGCCCAGCGGCGGCATCGGCGATAGCGCTGGCAGCAACTTTGGCGGCGATGCGTTTTATCATCGCGCCCGCCCCGATCTTGGCGATGGTGTGCCCGCCCCGGAATTCCATTCACGATTTAAAGCGCCGCATTCGGAAAGGCTGGTGCTGCAATAGAGTTTTTCATGTCGTAACCTCCCTCGCCTCGCCTGGTTTCAGGCTGCCGCATCGAAGTTTGATGCGGCTTTTTTTGCGTTTGGGTCATTATTATGGTATTTGCCATTTGCTTAAAGAGAGAGGGCGGGCATGACCCAGATTTCAATATTGGTGCAAACTAAATGTACGACGGGTTTTCAAGGCTTGCGCCGAGAGGTCGCGGATAATATCTCGAAGCTGGAATCAAGCCTGCGCGATATGCTCGACGATCTTGATGTCGGCACAATGGAAAAGGCCAGCATCGCCGGAGGCCTGCATTTCTCGCCGCGCGACGTCATGCGGCAGGCCAAAGATACGCAGGATGCGTTGCGCGATCATCGCACAGAAATCACGCACCGGCACAAGGCTGCGGACATTGCCACGTTGGAATCGATGGCAGAAAACGAGCGTACTATGGCCAATCTGATTGTGGCCGATATCGCCGACAAACTGGAAAAATCCGGGTCCAAGCGCGCGCAAAAGGATAAAGGCGGGCTGCGCGGCCTGTTAAACGTTCAAGCCGCCGGATCGGGCAACGCGGTAGAATACGAAGGCATGACCGAGGACGTCGCGGCCAGGGACGCGGCGGAAGCAAAATGGGAGAAAATACGAGGCGATCTGGTCGCACATGACCGATTGCGCCGTACGCTTATAACGGACGAAGCCGCACGTGCGACCATCACCAGCGAAGCGCTGGCGCATCTTTACGACAAAGATAATTTTATCGATGCCCTTGTATCGAAATTGCCCGCGCCGCGAAGATATCCGTTTCTGGTCATCGTCGCGCGCGCACGCGCCCTGCGTGGCGTTGCCGCGCAGATCAATACGGCGGAGGCGGCGCTGAAGGCTTCCGATGCCGTTTCGCAAGCCGCTCCGCGCGGCTTGAAAGATCGTATGGCAAAGACATTCAAGCGTGCGGGCGGTGCGCAAAAAGCGGATGACGTCCTGTCGAAAACGGCAGGAAAGCTGCGCGAGGCGGTTTACATGCGTCGGATGCTGGACGCCATATGCGAAGCGGTGATGACCGCCGGCGCGCCAATGGCCAAAGCGACGCGATACGGGGATGTTCATACAGAAATAGTGAAAACCGTATACGCGGACGACCGCCTGAACGGCGCGTTGATCGGAAAGATTTTTGACGTCGCCATTGAGATGCTGGATATCAAATTGCGCGCCAAACACGATCACCGCGATTATACCGCGACGCTTACCGAAATTTCGAAAGATCCCGTGTTCCGTCCGCTTTGGTCCGCGCTGGGGTTGGGTCAATCCAGCGCTGGCGCCAGCGCCAAACTGCGAAGCTGAGCCGTCATTCCGATTTACGCAGATTTACGGGGCTTTCCAGCGGCGAGCACGGGTTTCAGGAATGCTCCGGTATGGCTTTCGCGTGTGGCGGCGATATCCTCCGGCGTGCCGGTGGCGACGATTTGTCCGCCGCGTGTTCCGCCCTCCGGTCCCATGTCGATGATCCAGTCCGCCGTCTTGATGACGTCCAGATTGTGTTCGATCACCAGTACGGTATTACCCTGATCGACCAGCGCGTGCAGCACCTCAAGCAGTTTGCGCACGTCGTCGAAATGCAGTCCGGTGGTCGGTTCGTCAAGGATGTAGAGTGTCTTGCCTGTCGAGCGGCGGGCCAGTTCCTTGGCCAGTTTGACGCGTTGCGCCTCGCCTCCCGAAAGGGTCGTCGCCGCCTGTCCCACCTGAACATAGCCAAGCCCCACATCCTGCAACGTTTCCATTTTTGTACGGATGGCGGGGACGGCCTTGAAGAATTGCGCCGCTTCCTCGATCGTCATATCCAGAACGTCGCTGATGGATTTTTCGCGGTATTTGACTTCCAGCGTTTCACGGTTATAGCGCTTGCCATGGCAGGCATCGCAGGTGACGTAGACATCGGGCAAGAAGTGCATTTCGATGCGAATCACACCGTCGCCCTGACAGGTTTCACAACGCCCGCCCTTGACGTTGAAGGAAAAACGCCCGGGACCGTAACCGCGCGCCTTGGCCTCCGGCAGGCCCGCGAACCAATCACGGATCGGCGTGAAGGCGCCGGTATAGGTGGCGGGGTTGGAACGCGGCGTCCGGCCGATGGGCGACTGGTCGATGTCGATGATCTTGTCGATGAATTCCAGGCCTTTGATGTCCTTGTGCGGGGCCGGCGCCTCGCCACTTTCGTTCCATTCGCGGGCGATGGCGCGGTAAAGCGTATCGAGCACCAGCGTCGATTTGCCGGACCCTGAAACCCCGGTCACGCAGGTGAAAATCCCCAATGGAATATCCACGCCGACGTTTTTGAGGTTGTTGCCGGTCGCGCCGCGCACTGAAACCGCCTGTTTCGCCCTGCCCTTGCGGCGAACGGACGGCACGGGGATGGATTTTCGCCCGGTCATGTAATCGGCGGTCAGGCTGTTTTTGGCGGCCAGCACCTGTTCGGGCCGCCCGGCGGCCACGACCTGCCCGCCATGCACGCCTGCGCCCGGCCCCATGTCGATCAAATAGTCGGCGGCGCGGATCGCGTCCTCGTCATGTTCGACGACCAGCACCGTATTACCTAGATCGCGCAGGCGGCGCAGCGTTTCCAGCAGCCGGTTGTTGTCGCGTTGGTGCAGGCCGATGGAAGGTTCGTCGAGCACATACAGCACGCCGGTCAAGCCCGACCCAATCTGGCTGGCGAGCCGGATACGCTGGCTTTCGCCGCCGGAAAGCGTACCCGATGCGCGTGAAAGAGTCAGGTAATCCAGCCCCACATTCATCAAGAAGGTCAGGCGTTCGTTGATTTCCTTTAAAATCCGCGCGGCGATTTCGTTTTGTTTGGCGCCCAGTTTTTTCGGCAGCTTGCCGAACCAGTCGCAGGCGTCCTCGATCGACATTTCGGCGGTCTGGGAAATATTCATGCCGTTGATTTTTACCGCCAGCGCCTCAGGCTTCAGGCGCGCGCCGTTGCATGCGTCACAAGGGGCGGAGCGTTGATAACGGCTGATTTCCTCGCGCGCGTTGTCGCTTTCGGTTTCCAGCAGGCGGCGTTGCAGCGAAGGGATTACGCCCTCGAACGGCTTGTTGCTGGCCCATGTGCTTTCGGTCTTGCTGTGATACGTGATCTTGATGGGCTGGTCGCCGGAACCATACAGAACGATGTCGCGGTGTTCGGGTTTGAGTTTTTCCCACGGCACGTCGGTGCGGAATTTGTAGTGTTTGGCCACACCTTCCAGCGCCTGCATGTAAAAAGGCGCGAAGCTTTTCGACCACGGCTCGATCGCGCCCTTGGCCAGTGATTTTTTGGGATCAGGGACGATCAGCCCCTCGTCCATCAGCATTTTTTCGCCCAGACCGTCGCAGACGGGGCACGCACCGTGCGGCGAGTTGAAGGAGAACAGACGCGGCTCGATCTCCGCGATGGTAAAGCCGGATACGGGGCAGGCAAATTTTTCTGAAAACAGGGTTTCCACGCCCGTATCGGCGTTTTCGACAATCACCAGCCCGTCGGCCAGCCGCAGCGCGGTTTCAATACTGTCGGCCAGACGGTTGCCAATGTCGGATTTCAGCACCAGACGGTCGACCACGATTGAGATGTCGTGTTTGTATTTTTTATCGAGGGTCGGAATGGTATCGAGTTCAACCAGTTTGCCGTCGATTTTTGCGCGCTGGAATCCCTTGGCGCGCAATTCGCTCAATTCCTTTTTGTATTCCCCTTTACGTCCGCGCACGATAGGAGCCGCGATGTAAAGCCGTGCGCCATCGCCCATTTTTTTGATCGCGTCCACCATCTGGCTTGCCGACTGGCTTTCAATGGGCAGACCGGTGGCCGGAGAATAGGGCACGCCGATGCGCGCCCATAAAAGGCGCATGTAGTCGTATATCTCGGTCACCGTGCCGACGGTCGAACGCGGGTTGCGGCTGGTGGTCTTTTGTTCGATCGAAATGGCCGGCGAAAGGCCGTCGATGGAATCGACGTCCGGCTTTTGCATCATTTCAAGAAACTGGCGGGCATAGGCCGACAGACTTTCGACATAGCGGCGTTGACCTTCGGCATAGATGGTATCGAAGGCCAGCGAGGACTTGCCCGACCCGGACAGGCCGGTGATCACGATCAGCCGGTCGCGCGGCATTTCGATCGTGACGTTTTTCAGGTTATGTTCGCGCGCGCCGCGGACGGTGATGGATTTCATGCCCTCTTTATATGGGCACGAGGCACCGGATTTCCAGTGTTTTCAGCTCTGTTTCAGCGGTTCGTGCCGGTTTGGCCCGCGCGGCCCTGGCGCTGATCGATTTCCTTCGCCATTTCGTTCAGGCGTTTGGTTTCTTCCTCGATGTAACGCATGCTCGCGCTTGACCCCTGACGCGCCACGGCATCGGCGCGGTCCTGCGCCTCGCGCATCATTTGCGCCGTATCGTGCGAGGGCGCCGGCACGGGAACCAAAGGTTGGGTTTTCGTATCGGCCGCCGCTGCATTAAGTTTCGGGGCATCAAGCTTGCCCCGCGCCAGATCACCGTAAGTTTTAGCACTAAACGGGTCAATCCCGGTCGAATTTTCGATGGTTTGCGCGATGCCGTGCAACTGTGCAAGACGTTCGCTCAACATGGGTTTCGCCGCGATACCGACCATGACCAGCATCACCAGCGCCCAGAACCACGTGCGGGCATATAGCGGTTTTTTCGGTAACGCATCCCGTTCGGGCGCAGGATGGGCCGCGAGCACCTGATCGGTCTGAACGGGCGTTTCGTGTTGCGGCGCCGATGCGCGGGCGATTTCATCAAGGGAATGGGTGCGCAGGCTTGGTCCCGCGCCAAGTCCCCTTGACGTCTGGGCCTGCGGCGATGCCTGAACACGTTCAGCCGGGCGGTGTTTGTGATCCGGCAGGTCCATGATCGATTTCACAGCCTGATCCTGCCGGTATTTCGCCAGTTGTTTTTCAAACGCGATGGATTTGTACGACATGCCGTTTTCCAGACATAAAAGCTGCTGCTTTATTCTATCCAGCGCCGCGTTAAAAATATCTAAAAAAACCGGTCAAAAAGCGCAAAACCCCCGGATGTTTCCGGGGGTTAGCATTACGTCAGCCGTATTTTATTACTGAGGCGTTTGCGACACCATGACGTTGTTGGCCTGAAGCTTTTCAACAAAGCCGCGTAGGACCTGTTCCATCACGGGCTGCATCTTGCTTTCGTATTGCGGCATCTTGGTCTGGATCGATTTGCCTTCGGGCGATCCGTAAAAGTCGATCATCGCCTGAATTTCCTTATCAGTGAAGATCTGGGCCACGGCAAGCTCCGCTGCCTCGCGCAATTTGGCGTAGTCGATGCCGCCAGCGAGCGAGGAATACAGCGCGCGCTGGTCCGGCGCGACCATATTGGACATCTGTTCGATCGCGGCGCGGACCTCGGCTTCCACTGGCACGTCGGCGATGTATTTCTTCGCCAGCGCCAGACGTTCGGTCGTGACGGCACCACCAGGAGGCGATTCGGGCGAGGTCGCGTACGCCGCCCCGGCGAATGCGAGAAGCAAAAGCGCGAGCAGCGCAAAAAGCTTAGAACGGAATGTCGTCTTCAAAGTCGTTTCCCCCTTTGGGTGATTGCCAGTTTCCGCCCCCCGCGCCACCACCGGCGGCCTGTTGCTGCGGGCGTTGATCGTAATTGCCGTTGTCGTTACCGGCAGCGCCGCTGCGGCTGTCGAGCATCGTCAGCTCGCCACGGAACGGACGCAGGACGACCTCGGTCGAGTATTTTTCCTGACCCGACTGATCGGTCCATTTGCGGGTTTCCAATTGGCCCTCGACGTAAACCTTGGCGCCTTTTTTCAGGTAATTTTCACAGACGTTGATGATGTTCTCGTTAAACACCACGACGCGATGCCATTCGGTTTTTTCCTTGCGTTCGCCGGTCGCCTTGTCCTTCCAGCTTTCCGACGTCGCGACGGACAGGTTGCACACCTTGCCGCCGTTTTGCATCGTCTTGACCTCCGGGTCGCGACCCAGATTACCGATCAACATCACCTTGTTGACGCTGCCTGCCATGATATTTTCCTTCCGTTGCCAAAAATGTGGTGCCCCAGGAGGGACTTGAACCCCCACACCTTTCGGTACCTGATTTTGAGTCAGGCGCGTCTACCATTTCACCACTGGGGCTTTCCGCGAAGACTAAGAACAAGCCGTGGGTTTAGCAAGTGCCGAATAAGCGGTATTCCGGGGTTTTTTATGGTTATGGGCCCTTCAGGCCGCCTGTGTAGCCTTTTTGTCCGTGGCCCCATCCTGCGCGGCGAGAAAGCGGTCGGCCTCAAGCGCCGCCATGCAGCCCATGCCCGCGGCGGTGACCGCCTGACGGTAGACATGGTCCTTGACGTCGCCCGCCGCGAACACGCCGGGAATTTCGGTGGCCGTTGAATCGGGCGCTGTGACCAGATAGCCGGCCGCATCCATTTTCAGCTTGCCTTTGAACAGCGCGGTCGCGGGCGCGTGGCCGATGGCCACGAACATGCCGGTAACGGGCAGCGTTTGGGTCGCGCCGGTCTTGACGTTTTTAATCAAAATCCCGGTCATGCCCGGCGTGCCCTCGCCCCCGCGCTCGACGCCCAGAACGTCCTCGACCGTGTGGTCCCAGACGACCTTGACGTTGTCTTTGGCGAACAGGCGGTCCTGCAGGATGCGTTCGGAACGGAAGGAATCGCGCCGGTGGATGACGGTCACGGTTTTGGCGATGCCGGAGAGGTAGAGCGCCTCCTCCACCGCCGAGTTGCCACCGCCGATGACCGCGACGTCCTGCCCCTTGAAAAAGAACCCGTCGCAGGTGGCGCAGGCGGACACGCCCAGTCCGTTGAATTTCTTTTCGCCCTCGATGCCCAGCCAGCGCGCCTGCGCGCCGGTGGCGATGATGACCGTCTGGGCGACATAGGTATCGCCGCCCTCACCTTTGCAAACGAAAGGTCGTTTGGAGAAATCGACATCGGTGATGGTGTCCCAAATCATCTGCGCGCCGACATGTTCGGCCTGCGCCTTCATTTGTTCCATCAGCCACGGGCCCTGAATCGGGTCCTTGAAACCGGGGTAATTTTCGACATCGGTGGTGATGGTCAATTGCCCACCGGGTTCATGCCCTTGCACCAGCACGGGCTTCAGGTTGGCGCGCGCGGCATAAATCGCCGCCGTGTATCCGGCCGGGCCGGAGCCGATGATCAGGACCTTGGTTTCAATTGTTTGCATTGTTCTCTTTCATGTTTCGTTTTTATCAGGCCGCGACAAGGGCGCAGGTCAATGGATTGCCGGGGGTTTTTGGGTCGCGCGGGAAATTTCCGTGCGCGTGCAGATAGCCCGCGACCATCATTTTCAGCCCTCTTTCCGCCCAGTACTCTATAGGATCCTGTGCCGTGGGCAACCCATCCGCCGCTTCCCCGAATTTGGCGTGGAGCAGGCTTTCCCCGGCATCCATCTTGCGGTCCGGCCCATGCATATAAAGATTGGTCAGACCCAGGACATAGGGCCGCATCAGCCCTTCGGCCAGCCAGTCTTCACGCGGGATGACGCGCCCCGCCAGCGGGTTGGTCAGGCTGCGTATATTCGGTTTCAAATGGTACAGCAGCGGAATTTCGATGCCGAAGGCCGTGCTGGTGGGGTTTTCGTGGTTTGCGAAAAACAGCACATTGTCTGGAAACGCGTTTTCCACGACAAACCGGGCGGAAAGATAAAACCAGTGCAGATAGGCCGTCTTCATCGACATTTGGTCGAACAGGCGCAATTCCTCCAGCGCCGCGCCAGCAGGGGTGGAATGGATGAGCGCATGGCCAGGGTTCGCCGCAACGAAGTCCTCGGCCTCGGCTTTGCGGCAACTGGTGAAAATGACCGGCTGGTGCGGTGTGCGTACATCGCCCGTTACAACACAGGCGATGGCTTTTTCAGAAATCCCGGTCATTTATCCGCCATTTTGATTGCCCTCAGCATCAAGTAATGCAAAAATTTGAATACAATATGTCAATATGATATATCGCTCTATACATCCATAAAAACCATGAAGGCTATGCCATGCCCACACCCGATATAAACACTCAATTCAAGAACGCTACCTATAGTGGAGCACAAGTAGTAGCGTTTAGCATCGTGAGTTTGACAATCAGTGACATGGCATCTCGTTTTCTGGCCGCTTCCAAGCCTGAGGCCGCCTTTCTTTTTATGGCTGCCGTAGGCGCGGGATTGTCCGCTGCATTTTCCGCTCATAGCGCTGTAAGGCAATTCGCGCAAGGCGTTACCGAGGAAATCCGGAACGCGAACGCGGCAGGGCCTAACGGTCCGCGTATCGGCGGATAATTGCCTGCGCCAGCATCCCCGCATCATTTAACGGCGCATAGGACCAGTTTTCAATTTTTCCGGTGAAGGGGCGCGCGATTCCAGCTTCTCCCAGCCGGGCATGAAAGGCCGCGATGCGCGGACTCTCGCCTTCCAAATCGATGCGATAGACAGGCTTGCCGGTGGTTGCGGCCTCGGCGGTCATTGAGACGGAGTCGGCGGTCACAAGGATCGCGTCGGCCAGCGCCAGCATCCCCGTATAGGGGTTTTCCCCCTGCCCGTCCCAGATAAAGGCATCGCAACCCGTAAGGGCGTTTTCAAGGATGGCCCGCGCGGGAGGCGGCGTGCGGCGCGAGGCGGTGAGCATCAACCGGTAGCCATGATCGGCCAGCGCGCGCAGATCGTTGCCAAGCTTGCGGGCGATTTCGTCGCTTAAAGTGTAATGTTTGGTATTGCCGCCGATCAGCACCGCGATGCGTTTGCGGTCGTCCGGTGCCAGAACGCCGCGCCAACGGTCTGCCGCCACCGTCAGGCGCGCCGGGGTGACGCGGTTGGGCGCGCCTGTGGTTTCGACGACGTTCTTGCCGGGGGTGCGGTCGTGCGCGGGGGCGGCGATCAGATCGAATTCGGCGCGACGCGCGCGGGGATCGAGCAGACAGACAGTAAAGGTTTTCGGGCTTTGACGTTTGACCCACAGCGCGACGCCCGCCGCCTTGCGCCCACCGCAGATCAAAATATCGGGCCATGGCGCGGTCAGGGCATCACCCCGATAACCCGCGCGCCCAATGCCGCAAATCAGGTATGGGCTCAGGGATTTCCACGGCTGGCGCAGGGTAAAGCGTTTGATCGTGTACGGATGCCCCAGTGCCTCAGCCACCCCAAGGCACTGGTTTTCCGTACCAATAAGGTTTTTTTCAACCAGAATCCAGACGATGTGGGTCGGGGACGTCATGCCCGCAGTTTAAGCACGAAGCACAGGAAAAAAATACGTTTTGTCACTGCAAGGTGGGCCGATATCGGATACGGCAAGGAATGGTGGATATCTATGGTCATTCCCAATAAGAAGCGAACATTTTTTACGCCTGAATTTTTAAACCGCTAAGTGCGCGAAGGGCCGTTAAGAAACGCTAAGGAAGGCCCTGCAAAATTCACGCAACCATATGATTTCGTTAAAATTCTTAGCGTCCCTTAGCGAGGCTTAGTGTTCTTAGCGGTAAAATGTGTATCAAGTTTTTCTTCAGCTTGGATTGTTCGTCCTATTCTTAACGGGGACGGCTATATCATTCGGCACAATGGATGCCCCGAACAAGTCGGGGCATGACGCATGAAAATTACGTCAGTCTGAAAACAAAACGCTCTAACGCGCGCGCAATGTTGGCAGCGCCGGTTTGAGCGATGCACTGGAAACGGCCTCGGGCAAACGCGCAAGGTCGGCGTAAAAGCGTTTCATTGTATCGAGAACCTGCACGGGGTCGGTATTGGCACCCCCGGCAATGCTCCAACCGGATGGGTGGGGGCCATGCAGGCAGATGGAAACCCAGTCGTATTCCCCCACGCATTTATCCAGCCAATCCCATACGGAGAACTGCATGGCTTCCATATCCCCGCCATCCATTTCGATATGGCCGGGGCCTTTAAAAAGCCCGCCAAAGCGGCTTAATTGCAGGCTGAAATAGGCGCGATTATCGCCATCAAGAATACCATCTTTCTGGCGGAACTTCAGCAATTCGGCCGCGCGAAATTCCGGGTCCTCCATGATGCGGCGCATATAGGCCGCGTGGCTGGCGGCGGCCGCGTCATTCAGTTTGGCGGATACTGTCCCTTTAGGCGCCATGGTCTATCCCTTTCCGGTACGGATTTTCCGTAGCCGTATCAGGTGTCGAGGAAAGACCGCAACTTTTTGGAGCGCGAGGGATGCTTGAGCTTGCGCAGGGCCTTGGCCTCGATCTGACGGATACGTTCGCGGGTCACGCTGAATTGCTGGCCCACTTCCTCCAACGTATGGTCGGTGTTCATGCCGATGCCGAAACGCATGCGCAGCACGCGTTCCTCGCGCGGGGTGAGCGTAGCGAGGATGCGCGTCGTCGTTTCCTTGAGGTTGGAATGGATCGCGCTTTCAAGCGGATTGATCGCGTTTTTATCCTCGATGAAATCGCCCAAGGATGAATCCTCCTCGTCCCCGATCGGGGTTTCTAGGGAAACAGGTTCCTTGGCGATTTTCAGGACCTTGCGCACCTTGTCGAGCGGCATGTGCAGGCGTTCGGCCAGTTCTTCCGGCGTCGGTTCGCGGCCGAGTTCGTGCATCATCTGGCGCGAGGTGCGCACCAGTTTGTTGATGGTTTCGATCATGTGCACCGGAATACGGATGGTGCGCGCCTGATCGGCGATGGAGCGCGTGATGGCCTGACGGATCCACCATGTCGCATAGGTCGAGAATTTATAACCGCGACGGTATTCGAATTTATCGACCGCCTTCATCAGGCCGATATTTCCTTCCTGAATGAGGTCGAGGAATTGCAGGCCGCGATTGGTGTATTTCTTGGCGATGGAAATGACCAGACGCAGGTTGGCCTCGATCATCTCCTTCTTGGCGCGGTTGCTTTCGCGCTCGCCCTTTTGCACCGTGTTGACGATGCGGCGGAATTCGGGGATTGGCAGGCCCGCCTCTTCCTGCGTCAGGGCGATTTCGGCGCGCATGCGCTTGATTTCGTCGGCGTGCTTGGTGGCGAATTTGTTCCAGCCCTTACCCGCCAGCTTGGCGATTTTCTTGACCCAGCTTGGGTCGATTTCGTGCCCGTAATATTCCTTCAGGAACTCCTCGCGCTTGACGCCGGAATCGGTGGCGACGCGCAGAAGCTTGCCTTCCAGACCCACGAGGTTGCGATTGATTTTGTACAGGCGGTCAAGCAGTTGTTCGATGCGCGCATTGTTCAGATGCACCTCGTTCATGTGCTTGATCATGTCCTCCTTGCATTTCTGGTATTTCTTCTCGACCGCCGGGTCGGGTTTCTTACCGGATGCAATCGCCTCGATGCGCTTGTCCTGCGCGTTCGACATGGCCTTGTAGGTTTTTTCGATGGCGTGGAATTTCTCGAACACCACTTCCTTGAGCTTCTGCTCCATCAGGATCAGGGAGAGGCCGCCTTCGTCCTCCTCGCCGCCGCCTTCACCCTCGCCGCCTTCCTCGCCTTCGGCTTTTTCCTCCGGCTCGTCCTTTTCCTCGTATTCCTGACCGCCGGTCAGGTCGTCGGGGTCACCCTGCCCGTCAGGGCCGTTGTTGTATGTGGCTTCAAGGTCGATGATCTCGCGCAGCAGGATGTCGCCCTTTTGCAGGGCGTGGTACCAGGCGATGATGGATTCGATGGCCAGCGGGCTTTCGCAAATGCCGCCGATCATCATTTCGCGTCCGGCCTCGATGCGTTTGGCGATCGCGATCTCGCCCTCGCGCGAGAGCAGTTTTACCGTACCCATTTCGCGCAAATACATGCGCACGGGGTCGTCGGTGCGGCCAAGATCGTCCGAGGAGACGTTGCCGGAGATACCTTCGTCTTCGCTGTCGGCGGCGTTCGTGGTTTCCTGCGCTTCGCCGTCACCCTCCTCAACCGAGTCGGCATCGACGATATTGATGCCCGCGTCGGAGATGTTGACCATGATGTCTTCGATCTGGTCGGAGGAATATTCCTCGGCCGGAAGCGCCGCGTTCAACTGGTCGTGGGTGATGTAACCGGTTTTCTTGCCGCGGGCGATCAGGTCCTTGGCGATCTTGGCCAGATTGCCCTTGGCCGCCGTCACGGTTTCGGCGGAATTGGTTTCAGCGTTTGCGGTCTTCTTGCTTTTTACTGCTGCGCGCGCCACGTGTCGTACCCCTTGAAGCCCAAAAATGCGAATGATCAAAGAGGTACATATAAAGGAGTGTCGCGTAAAATCAAAATCTTATCGCGCGGCCCCTACCGCCTCACGCAAGCCTTCGAGCGCCTGAACCGGGCTGGAGGTCGCGCGGGACGACAAGCCATGCAGCCTTGCGGCCGTCATCACCGCCCGTAAATCGTCGCCAAATCCTTGTTTTTCAAGGGCCTGCATCAGTTCCTCATGCCCCATTTCGGGCACGTCGGAAAGGATTTCAAGAACGCGCTGGCGGATCGCATCAAGGCGCGGGTCGGCGATGGGCAGACGACCAAGCGGCTCCTCGGCATCATGAAAAATCTCGGGGAAGTTCAGGATTGCGGCCAGAGCCACGTGCGTCCTTTCATTCGTCCCGCGCGCGCGCGGATCGGGCAAGGCCGTGCGCGCGGCCATTGCGCCAGCCCCTTTTGGGCCGTTCGCATCCCGGCGCCTGACGTTGAAGGCCTGATAGAACAGATCTTTGAGCGCGGATTCGTATTGTTTTTGCACCGCGCGGTCGGCAATGGCCGCGACCACGCCGGCAATGGATTTTTGCAGGCCCGCGCGTGATTCGGGCGTGGAAAACCGCCGCCCGTCGGTCAGTGTGCGCCAGATCATCGCGGAAAGCGGCACGGATTTTTCCAGCACCTGCCGGAAACCCGCCGCCCCGCGCGCGCGAATCAGGTCATCCGGGTCCATGCCGTCGGTCAAAAAGGCAAAGCGCGCCGAAACCCCGGCGGTCAGCAGCGGCAGGATGCGGTCCATCGCGCGGGTGGCGGCGCGCTGGCCCGCCGCGTCGCCGTCGAAACACAGGATGGGTTCGCGCACGCCGGTTTCCGCGCCGTCCGGGATCATCGACCACAGGGCGCCGATTTGCGCCTCGGTCAGCGCGGTGCCAAGCGGCGCGACCGCGCCCGTAAACCCGGCCTGCCACAGGGCGATGACGTCGGCATAGCCTTCGCACACCACCACCGGCTCACCCTTGGCCGCCGCCGCGCGCGCGCGCGATTCGTTGTAGAGCATGTGCCCTTTTTGAAACAACGGCGTTTCGCCGGAATTGATGTATTTGGGCGGTTTTGGCGCGTCGGGCGCGGGCGGACGCAGATGATCGGGCAGGATGCGCGCGCCAAAGGCGATGCTTTGGCCGCGCCGGTCGCCGACCGGAAACATCACCCGGTCGCGGAAAAAGGGAAACAGGCCGCCATCGCGATCCGATCGGCGGGCAAGCCCGGCTTCCAGCAATTCGTCGTCGGCATAACCGGCCTTGCGCATTTCGGCCAGAACCTCCTTCCCCGGCGGGGCGTAGCCAAGGCGGAAGGCATGGATCGTATCGAGGGTCAGACCCCGCCCGGTCAGGTAATCCAGCACGTCGCGGTTTTCAAACAGGCGCGCGGCGTAAAAGACCGTCGCCGCCTCCATCAGCCGGATCAGGCGTTCGCGGCGGCTTTGCCGTTCCATTTCCTGCGGGCTGGGCCGGGGCACCTGCAGCCCCGCCTGCGCGGCCAGTTCCTCGATCGCGTCCATGAAGCCGCGATTGTCGTGGCGCATCAGGAAGCCGATATGATCGCCATGCGCGCCGCAGCCGAAGCAGTGATAGAATCCTTTTTCGTCATTGACGTAAAAGGACGGGGACTTTTCGTGGTGAAACGGACAGCAGGCCCGGAATTCCCGCCCCGCGCGCGTGAGTTTTACGCGGCGGTTGATGATATCCGACAGGCGCAGGCGCGCGCGCAGATCATCAAGGAAGCTTTTCGGGACGAGCATGAGTTTGACGTAGCAGATTACAGCCCGCCGCGAAAAGATTTTCCCTTACTTATATTTACATAATAAAAGTCCGCTATATTGGGTGCGAATTTACCATCAAATGGGAAACGCTGGTTCCGTAAAAAGAGCCCCGGCCCTGAATTAAAAACCGCCCGTTTTGGACGGTTTTTCATGCCGCCAGTTTGGATTTGACGATCGGGCCGACTTTGGACATGTCCAGCTGTCCGGCATAGCGGGTCTTGAGTTCGGCCATCACCTTCCCCATATCCTTGGCCGAGGTGACACCCAGTTCGGCGATGATCGCGGCGACGGCGGTTTCCGTTTCCTCGACCGAAAGCTGTTTGGGCAGATAAGTTTCGATGACCTTGATCTCCGCCTCTTCCTTTTCGGCCAGTTCGGGGCGGTTGTTATCGCGGTAGATTTTCGCGGATTCCTGGCGCTGCTTCACCATGGTCTGGAGCATCGGCAGGATGCCGGCATCGTCGATCTTGCCCTTGCCCTCGGTGTCCTTGAGCTTCATCTGGGCGATGATCAGGCGGACGGTCGCCAGAGTCGCGGAATCGCCGCTTTTCATCGCGGTTTTCATGTCATCGGTAAAACGGGTGCGCAGATCGGTCATGGCGGGCAAATTTCTTTTTGTTTGCTTTCAAAGCCGTGTATAACACCCACTTAGCCCACAACTCAAGCCGTGCAAAGGATCGCCTGCGCCATGACCCGTGCCCCCGCCCCCACCGCCGTACTGGTTTTAAGCGACGGGAGCGTGTTTTACGGCCATGGTTTCGGGGCCGAGGCCGAGATGGTGGGCGAAATCTGTTTCAACACGTCGATGACCGGGTATCAGGAGATTTTGACCGACCCGTCCTATGCCGGGCAGATCATCACCTTCACATTTCCGCATATCGGCAACGTGGGCACCAACCCGGAAGATATCGAAACCATCAACCCCGCCGCGCGCGGGATGATCGTGCACGAGCGCGTGACTGATTCCAGCAACTGGCGCGCGGGTCAGGGACTCGACCAGTGGCTGCGGCATCACAACCTGCCGGGCATCAGCGGTGTCGATACCCGTGCCTTGACCCGGCGCATTCGCGATGCAGGCGCGCCCAACGGCGTCATCAGCCATCGCGCGGATGGTGTTTTCGATATTCCGACGCTAAAAGCCCGGGCGCAGGAGTGGCCGGGGCTGGACGGCATGGATCTTGCGATCGAGGTGTCGTGCCAGCAACGCTATAGCTGGGACGAGGCCCTGTGGTCGCTGGAAGGCGGCTATGCCCGCCAGACCCAGCCGAAATACCACGTCGTGGCGATCGATTACGGAGCCAAGCGCAACATCCTGCGCTGTCTGGCCGATGCGGGTTGCGCCGTCACCGTGGTGCCTGCGCAGACATCGGCCGAAGATATTCTGGCGCTTAAACCCGACGGGGTGTTCCTGTCGAACGGACCGGGCGACCCGGCGGCAACCGGGCAGTATGCCGTGCCTGTCATCCGCGCCCTTCTGGACGCCAGAATGCCGATTTTCGGCATCTGTCTTGGGCACCAGATGCTGGCGCTGGCGCTGGGCGGCAAGACCAAAAAAATGCATCTGGGGCATCGCGGCGCCAACCAGCCGGTCAAGGACCTGACCACCGGCAAGGTCGAGATCACCAGCCAAAACCACGGGTTCTGCGTCATGCCCGAAACCCTGCCCCCCAATGTGCAGGTCACGCATGTCAGCCTGTTCGACGGATCGAACGAAGGATTGGCGTGCAGCGATCGGCCCGCGTTTTCGGTGCAATACCACCCCGAAGCCAGCCCCGGCCCGCATGATTCCCATTACCTGTTCGGGCGCTTCGTCGATATGATCGCGGCGCACAAGGCCGGGCGCAAAGCCGCGTAATTTATTTGCATATTCTTTTCGGGCCCGCTATCGCTTGCGCATGATCCGGCCACCACTCTGTTACCATTTCACCATCGCGCAAAGCGAGGACAGAACCAGAATTCAGGGGGATTTTCCAGGCCCGCTATCGATGACGTTTCGCGGCCATCCTTCGCGCGTGCTTGGTGATTTGATGCGACACAGCATGGGCATGGCCCGCGGGCGCCGCATGATCCCCAAACGCGCCGCCTTTGTCATCGAGGGTCAGAATGTGCGCTGTTACGTTTTTACGGTTTGAGATTTTAATACCCGCACACAGCTTTTCATTTTATTTGCATAAGATCAAGCGATCGTGCTATCACGCACACTATGTCAAAGCCCGTCTTCCGTACTGCGGACGTTTCCGCCAGTCCGGCCCTGCTGCGCGATGCGCCCTATTTGCTGAAACTGTTCAACGCGCCTGAAAACGGCAGCGCGGGCGGCCAGCCGGATATCACATATGACGACGTCATGGACGCGATCAGCGAGCAGCGCAAAGCCGGACTTCAATCCGCGCATGACAGCTGGATCGTCGTCCTGCGCAAGCGTAGAACGCGGCAGCGTATCGGGTTCGGCACCGTCACGCGCTCGGAATTCGGCGACAGTCTGGCGGATGTGGGATTGATCCTGCATCCGGCCTATCAGCGACGCGGTTACGGTCCGCAAGTTTTACGCGGCCTTGCCAGTTTCGCCTTCAACTGCGCAGCGTTTCGTGACACCCAGATCGTGACAGCCAATATCAATCCGGCACGGCACGAGGCCGTGCGCCTGATGGCGAAAGCCGGTTTTCAGGCGGGTGCGCTGCATAAGGGCCATTACTGCAACGGGGGTGTCATGGAGGACACGCAGGTCTATTACCTGTCGCGCGAATCCATGCCCGGGCCTTATTGATCAACTTTCCAGTTCGGAATCCCAGTACAGGAAGTCGTGCCAGCTTTGATGCAGAAAGCTGGGCGGGAATTTGCGGCCCTGCATCTGCAGTTCGTGCAGACCGGGGCGAAAGGGCTCGATGCGCGGGAACATGCCGCATTCATGGGGCAGCAGACGGCCTTTCGCCGTGTTACAGGGGCGGCAGGCGGTAACGATGTTGTCCCAGCTGGTGCGCCCGCCGCGCGAGCGCGGAATGACGTGATCGAAGGTCAGTTGCTGGGTCTTGAAGCGTTCGCCGCAATATTGGCATTTCCATTGGTCGCGCAGGAATACGTTAAAGCGCGTGAAGGCCGGCGTCTGGACGGCGGGCACGTATTCCCGCAAGGCCAGCACGCTGGGCAGTTTCATCGCGGTAGAGGGTGAATGCACGATGCGGTCGTATTCTGCCAGCACCGTGACGCTGTCACGGAAGACGGCCTTGACCGCCTCCTCCCACGGCCAGAGGGAAAGCGGGTAATAGCTGAGTGGACGAAAATCGGCATTCAGAACCAGGGCCGGGTACATGTCAGGGTGGCCGCCGGATCCGAGCATCATCACACGGCCCCTTTGCCCCGACTTATACGGGGATGCGGCAGTGAATGTCCGGGCGCATATCCTTGCACCCTTCCATTATACCGCAGATTCCCGCGTCGGGCCAATTTAAGCGCTTTAAAAGCCCAGCAATTTACCCGCCAGCAAAAACAGGCCGGTGTAAAAACCAAAAAACGCGGCCGCCTCAACCGGCGTGCGCGTCTTTTTAAAATCGAACATATCCCTGAACATTTTTATCCCCATGACCGCAAAACTATGGAATGCCTTGTGTCTAAGGGAGCGTACACAGAAATGTCAACAAATTTGCTATAAAAAAGAGCCGGATCATCCAGCGGATCCGGCTCCGAAACACCCCCTTACATCAGGGGGTTAACGAAACACGTCAGGCCTATTTGCCCTTGATCGTGGTCAGATAGCTGACCACCACCATGCCGAGCACGACCGAGATGTGATAAGTCGCATAAACGCCCACCACGGTCAGGATGATCGACAGAAGGTCGCCGGTCAGTTTTTTGCCGACGAGGATCAGGCTAGAGAGCAGAAGCACGAACAGCGTGCTGATCAGGGTGTGTACCGTGACACCCGTCACAACCGTGCTGGTGGTCGTGCCAAGATCAATACCGATCAGGCCAAGTACGGGGACAAGGATGGTCGACAAACCGACCAGCAGGATCGTCGTAAAAACGAAGAACCCAATCGCCTCGGTATGGGACCTAGTATGCGAAAAGTCGGTTACATTACCAAACATGAATGCCTCCTTTGTGAAGTGCGCCCAAGGTTCAGTATTAATTCGTGAACCTTTAAGCTCACGATTTAATTATATCTTGTTTTTCAGTGCTTTCTTGCAGTTTTTTGAAACAATATGTGATGCATTGCAGCGGTATCGATTGGTGCATTTTCGTGTCAAGCACGGAAATCCGCCATTTTTTGGGTAATATTATTTCTTTTGCATTGAAACAATATTGCGATGCAGCTTAGGAGCCCAAGCATTGCCTTAAGAAGCGTGAACCGATCTTTATACCCCGATCGTCGATGCCATGGGCAAGGCCGGGAATGATCTCACCCTCCACCGGAATGTCCGCATCCCTGAGCTGGTCGATGGCCTGATGCCATGCGGTTATGGGAACCACGTTGTCGACGCCCCCATGAATCAGGCATGTGGGTATTTTGTGGATATTCGCGTTCTTGAGCTGCCCGCCACCCAGTAGTGCGCCGGAATATCCCAGAATGCCGGCGCATGCGTTTTTGCGGCGTAGCGCCGCGTATAGCGCCATCATCGTTCCTTGCGAAAACCCAGCCAGCACCATTTTGTCTTCCGATAGTCCTGTCGATTTCAACAGCTTATCCAGAAAGTTATCCACAATCGGAAAGGCGTTTTCCGCACCCTTAAGCATCGCTTCCTGCGTCCATTCACGCAGGGAAAACCACTGAAAACTGCCGTCAAAACCCGGCGGGGCCATATCGCAGACAAAGGGCGCGTCCGGGCTGACAAACAACGTGTTGGGCATTTCCGCCGCCCAGACGGGCGCAAGCGAAATCAAGTCCTGTCCGTTGGAGCCAAGACCATGCAGCAACACGACAAGATTGTGCGGCTTGCCCGCCGCCAGCGGGCCATAACGGTAGGCGTTCAAATCCTGTATGAGGGAACCCACCATGGCCGCGTCACTTGCGCATACGTCACTGGGCCGCGTGGCGCAAGGGGACGGATGCTTCGCCATCGAAATCCGAGGCGTTGCGGATCATTTCCTCAAGGTAGGCGCGGGCACGGACAACCGATTCGCGCGGGGTGTTGCCCTGCGCCACCAGCACCGCCGCCGCCGCCGCCAGAGTCGAGCCGGCACCATGGATATTACGGCCCGGCAGACGTTCGGATTCAAAGACCTGCGTGCGACGGTCATCGACATAGATTTCGTATATCTTTTCGCGTTCCAGCGTTTCGCCCTTCAGCAGCACGTTGCGCGCACCCAGGGTCAGCAGCATTTCAGCCGCGTGTTCCATCGTTTGCTCGTCCCTGATGGCTTGCCCGGTCAAATGCTCGGCCTCGCCGATGCTGGGCATCAGCAGGTCGGCATGGATCAGGATGCGGCGCTTGAGCGCGTCGATATCGGGTTTGTCTAGGAAACGTTTGCCATCGCGGCTTTCGATCACCGGGTCGACGATCACCGGGACTTTCGGCTTAAGGTTATCGAGCAGGTCGCCGACCGCATCGATCACGTCCTTGCCCGGTAGCAGGCCCAGTAAGATCGCCCCGACGCTGTAGGATGAAAACGCCGCGCGCATCTGGTCGACCACCACCGCGGCGGGCACCGGCCAGATGCCCAGCATCTGTTCCGGGGTCTGGACCGATACGGCGGAAACCGCGACCTGCGCGTAACCGCCCAATGCCTGCGCGGTCTTGATGGCCGCATAGGCCCCCTTCCCGCCGCTTGGGTCGGTCATATCGACAGCCAGAACAATTCCGTTACTCATTTCATCTTCCCCCGTTTTGCCCGCCTAAATTCAGGCGACCGCCTTGATGGTGGCACAGACATCCTCGACAATCCTGCGGACTGCGCCCGCGTCGTCGCCTTCGGCCATGACGCGGATCACCGGCTCGGTCCCCGAAGCGCGGACCAGAATCCGGCCCTTGCCTTCAAGGCTTTTGCCCGCGCCATCGATCGCGGCCCGAACCCCCGCATCTTCCAGCGGATTCGCACCCGCCGCAAAGCGTACACTTTCAAGTATCTGGGGAACAGGTTCAAACGTGCGCGCAAGCTGCGACATTTTAAGCCCGCTGTCCTTGCCGCCCTGCCCGCGCAGGACCGCAAGCACCTGAAGCGCTGCGATCAGCCCGTCGCCGGTCGTGGCAAAATCGGACAGGACCATGTGGCCCGATTGCTCACCGCCCAGATTAAACCCGCCCTCGCGCATGCGTTCGACGACATAGCGGTCGCCAACGGCGGTGCGCTCAAGGCGAAGGCCGAGTTTTTCGAGATAGCGTTCCAGCCCAAGATTGGACATAACCGTTGCCACCACGGTGCCATTGCGCAGCCCGCCCGCCTCTTTCCACGATTTGGCGATAATCGCCATCAATTGGTCACCGTCAACGCGGGCGCCGGTTTCATCGACCATGATCAGGCGGTCGGCGTCGCCGTCGAGCGCGATACCCAGATCCGCGCCGTTTTCGACCACGGTTTTTTGCAAAAGCGCGGTATCGGTCGCGCCGCAGCCCTGATTGATGTTGAGCCCGTTGGGCGAGATGCCAAGCGGGATCACGTCGGCCTGCAATTCCCACAACACCTGCGGCGCCACGCGATAGGCCGCACCATGGGCGCAATCGACCACGACGCGCAGGCCCGCAAGGGTCTGGCCACGGGGGAATGTCCCCTTGACGAATTCGATATAGCGGCCGGAAGCGTCGTCGAGGCGGCTGGCGCGGCCAAGATCGGTGGGCTGGGCCAGCGCCGGGTCGGGATTGTCGATCCGCGCCTCGATCGCGGTTTCGATCGCATCGGAAAGTTTATAGCCGTCGCCGCCGAACAGCTTGATGCCGTTATCGGCATAAGGGTTGTGCGAGGCCGAGATCATCACGCCAAGATCGGCGCGCAGCGAGCGTGTGAGCATCGCCACCGCGGGCGTCGGCATGGGGCCGAGCAACACAACGTCCATACCCATGGCCAGAAAGCCGGCGGACATTGCCTGTTCAATCATATAGCCCGACAGGCGGGTATCCTTGCCGATCACGACGCGGTTGTGCGGTTTGCCCGCACCGGCGCGCAAAACCGCGCCCGCCGCCATTGCGACCCGCAGGGCGACGTCGGCCGTCATCGGGTGCTGGTTGGCGCGGCCGCGGATGCCGTCAGTGCCGAAATATTTTCTGGTCATATCGTTTCTTGAGCTTATCCCTAATCCGGGTTTGTTGATACGGCGAACCGCACGCTAACTCAAGCTTTATGGGCAAACCATGCCGGAGATTGCATCTCCAGCAGGCGGCTGACGGTCCGGTCCCATTCAAATTTGTTGGAATCCCCGGTGTAAAGCGATTGCGGCGCGGTGGCGGCACGGGCGACCAGTACGCGTCTGGTATCATACAGCGTGTCGATCAGGGTCATGAAGCGCCGCGCTTCGTTGCGCTGCGCCTCGCCCATTTCGGGTATGGCATCAAGAAAGACGATTTCAAACACGGCGCCCAGCGCCAGGTAATCGGACGCGCCCCGGTTTTCCCGGCACAAAACGTCGAAGGTCAGCCATGCACAGCGCGCATCGGCGTGCAAAAGCGGGAGGTCGCGGCCATCGACCTCTATGCTTGACGGGCCGGGGTTGCGGTGCCCGGTCAGCGTTTCAAACAAGGCGGCCATCGCGTCGCGGCTATGGCCGTTCAAGGGGTGGAACCATGTACCGCGTTCGGACAAGGCGCGGTGCCGGTAATCGGTGGGGCCTTCCACATGGCATACGCCCATACGCGCCTTGATCAGCGCGATAAAGGGTAAAAACCGGGCGCGTTGCAGCCCGTTCGCGTACAGGTCGTCCGGTCGGTAATTCGAGGTCGCAACCACGCTGACGCCCGCATCCATCAACGCCACGAAAAGCGGGCCAAGGATCATCGCATCGGCGATGTCGTTGACGTGCAGTTCGTCGAAACACAGAAGATCGGTGTCGCGCGCGATGTCTTGCGCCACGCGCGGGATAAAATCGTCCGGCGCGCCGCCTTCGCGCACGGCCTTGAGGCGGGCATGGATTTCCAGCATGAAGGCATGGAAATGGACGCGGCGGACGCGTTCGGGCGGCAGGCTTGCGACCAGCAGATCCATCAGCATGGTCTTGCCGCGCCCGACCCCGCCATACAAATACAGGCCGGTGGCCGGTGATTTGCGCCCGCGCAAACGGTCGATCAGGCCAGGCGTACGCCCCCGCACCGTGAGAAAATGGCGGCGGAATCCATCCATGGCGGCAACGGCGCGTTCCTGCGCCGGGTCGCGCTGGATTTCGCCCGTCCGCACCAGCGCGGCATAACGTTCGGCCAGCGCGGGCATTATACTTGCGCGCGGGCGGCGGCCCGTTCGCGGTCCTTTTCCATGCGCCTGATCAGAAAGATCGAAAGTTCGTAAAGCAGGATAATCGGCACCGCCAGCATGGTCTGGCTGATCACGTCGGGCGGTGTCATGATCGCGGCGACGACGAAGGCGATGACAATCGCGTATTTGCGGCGCGATGTCAGGTCCGCCGCCGACACGAAACCGACGCGGGCCAGCAGCATCAACAGCACCGGCAATTGAAAGCACAGGCCAAAGGCGAAGATCAGGGTGATGATCAGGTTGAGGTAGTCGGCGATCCGCGCCTCAAGCTGGATGGGCAGCACGGTCTGCGCGCCCGATGTCTGAAAGCCCAGAAAGAATTTCCACGCCATCGGCATCACGAAGAAATAAACCAGCAACCCGCCAAGCACGAACAGCACCGGCGTGGCGATCAGAAAGGGCAGCAAAGCCCCCTGCTCGCGCTGGTACAGGCCCGGCGCCACGAATTTCCAGATTTGCATCAGGATGAAGGGCAGCGTCACGAACAGCGCGGTCAGAAAGGATATTTTGAGGGCGGTGAAAAACGCCTCGGTCAGGCTGGTGTAGATCAGGCGGTGGGTCGACCCGTCGCCCATGGATTTCGCCAGAGGCGCGATCAGCACCGCAAGGATATCGTCGCGAAAGACGTAGCACACGCAGGTCATCGCCGCGAGCGCAAGGAAGCTTGCGATCAGGCGGCGGCGCAGCTCGATCAAATGGGCGATGACGGCGGTCTTGCCGTCAGGCCCGTGGTGGTGTTCCGGCCCCGGTTCCGTCGCCGGATCCGGGTGCGGTGTCGTCAGGTCTGTCATCATCATGGTCTATGTGGGGCAATTCGTCGGCCGAAGGCGGCGGCAGCGGCATCATGGCCAGCAGCGCCGCATCGTCGTCGGCTTCGTGATTTGGTGCGTGCCGGTCATGCGCATCGTGCACATCGTGCGCGTGTTCGGCCCGCGGGCGCGCGGCGTGTTCGGATTTTTCCATGAAATCCTCGAACTGCGCGGAAAGGGCATAGCGAATGTAATGCAGGCGCCGGACGACACGGCCCAGATTATACATGATTTTGGGGATGTCCTCGGGCCCGAAGGCGAACAGGACGATCACGCCGATCAGCAGAAGCTCGCTCCAGCCGATGCCGAACATGGTTTTTTACCCCGCCTTGGGGTTGGACTTGTCGTTCGGGGTGTCGTCGTCTTCGTTCAAACCCTTTTTGAAGTTTTTGACGCCCTTGGCCAGATCGCCCATGACGTCGGGCAGCTTGCCCGCGCCGAACAGGATCAGCACGACCAGCACGACCAGAAGAATGTGACCGATACTCAAGCCCATGATGTTCTTTCCTTTTGTGGCCTGAACCTAGGCCGCGTCGTGCGTCTCGTCCAGTGATTCTTCGGCTTCGGAATCGGCTTCCCCGTCCCTATCCCCGTCCTCGTCGAACAGGTCGGCGGTGACCGATACCGCCGGGCGGCGATCCAGCAGGCCCGCGGCCTTGAGGTCGTCGAGGCCCGGCAGGTCGACTATAGACTCAAGCCCGAAATGGTCAAGAAACTCGGGCGTCGTCACCCAGGTCAGGGGGCGTCCTGGCGCCTCGCGTCGGCGGCCCGGCTTGATCCAGCCGGTTTCCAAAAGCGCGTCGATCGTGCCTTTCGAGGTGTGGACGCCGCGCACGGCCTCGATCTCTGGCCTTGTCACGGGCTGGTGATAGGCGATGACGGACAGACATTCCATTGCCGCGCGGGACAGGCGACGTTCTTCGATCCGCAGCTGCGAAAGGCTTTCGGCCAAATCGGGCGCGGTGCGGAAGGCAAGGCCGGAATCCGTTTCCTCAAGCTGGATGCCACGGCCCGCATAATCCTGACGCAGGCGGGCGATGATCGCATGCAGATGCGGCCCTTCCAGATGCGGAACGAAGGCCTGAAGGCGCGCAAGCGTCATTGGTTCGCGGCTGGCGAACAGCACCGCCTCGATGGTGCGCAAATCGCGCATGTCGTCATCCGCCGCGACGATTTCGTCCGGGGTTTCATCGTCGTGCATGACATGTTCGATCGCTTCTGCGATTTCGGCTTCGATTTCCATTTCAGGTGTCATTGGCGGCATTCCTGTCGGGGGTGCGGATCAGGATCGGCGCGAAAAGGCCTTCCTGTCTTAAATCCATGCGTTCCTGTTTGACCATTTCCAGCGCGGCAGTCAGCGTCGAGGCCAGCGCCGAACGGGTGTTGAGCGGTCCATCCGCCGCGTCCGGCACGAAGGCATCAAGCGCGAGCCACAGGCTGCGCCACTGGCCGGGGGGCATGTGGCCGATCATGTCGGCCAGACGGCGTGCCGCCTCGTCCATCGACATCAGCGGCCAGGTTTTGACCTCGTAGGTTTTGGGGTTGGCGCGATGGGCGATCGCGGCATAGGCGTCGAGAATCTCGTAAAGCCCGGCCTTCCATTTGATTTTGACGGCCTGTCCCTCGCGCATGCCGGCCAGCCCGACGGGCAGACGGTCCTGCCCCAGACGCGGGCGGTCGAAAAGCGCCTTCGCGGCTTTTTGCATCGCCTCCAGCCGCTGGAGCTGGAAGGCCAGCGCCTCGGCCAGCGCCTCGCCGGTCAGTTCCTCCTCCACCTCGCCCGGTCGCGCGGGCAGCAGAAGTTTGGATTTGAGATAGGCCAGCCATGCGGCCATTACCAGATAGTCGGCCGCAAGCTCGATCCGCAGGGCGCGGGCACGTTCGACGAAGCTGAGATATTGTTCGGCCAGCGCCAGAATGGATATCTGGCGCAAATCGACCTTCTGGTCCCGCGCCATGGTCAACAACAGGTCGATCGGGCCTTCATAGCCGTCGACCGAAACGACCAGCGCGTCGGTGTCCGCGGGCACGTTTTCGCGCGGCGGGTCTTCCTCGAAGCTCGGCTGGTTTACGGTTTCCATTATGGAATGCTTAGCACCTGACACAGGGACCGTGCACCCACGCAAATCAGGCTGTCCACAGGGGATTGGTCAGCTAAAGGCGCGGCGGTAGGCGGCGGCAAGGCGTCTGAGCGTGATCGCACGCTGTTTCGCGCGGAAATGCAGGCCGGTGCGGTCGAACCAGTCGCGCGGCTGGAACCCGCCCCAACGGCTGATCGCCATTTGAATACGCAGAAAATGAAGAAGCCGGTTGTATTCGCGCGCGTCCAGTGTTTCGAGGGCTTGCGGGCGGCGCGGCGTCAAAGCTGTTTCGCGGCGAAGGCCACCGGGTTCGCCGGGGCCACCAATTGTGATTTGTGGCAGCAATGTACGGATGATTCTGAGGCGTTGCGCAGCACTGTAAATAACGGTCCCCGCAGCATGCAGAAAATCCGTGCGCAACGGCGACATTTCCAAAGACGCGAGTGACGGTGTCATCGAACAATCCCTTAAAACCGGTCCTTATTTAACGGATTTTATCCAATCTTCAAGACGTTCCCGCGTTGCAGCAGACATGCGGCCGATTACGGCAATTGCCTTTTCCCGTGCCAGGATGTCGCCGTGGCAGTGCAAAGCAAGGTCGTTTCCGGCCTTCAGCGCCAGCCGCGCGCGTTCGGGGACGTCGCCGTAAGGTGCCAGCGCGTCCATGAACAAATCGTCCGTGCATAACAGGCCGTGAAAGCCGATTTTCCCGCGCACGATTTCCGTAATGATTTTCGGCGAGAGAGTCGCGGGAAGATTCGGGTCGAGCGTGGCATAGATCACATGCGCGCTCATCCCCCAAAGCGCGCCGCGCGGCATGTGCGCGGCCAGATGGCGAAAGGGCTGCCAGTCGCGTTCAAGCGCGGCCAGGGGCGCATCGACGCGGGGCAGTTCAAAATGACTGTCGACCACGGCCCGGCCATGACCGGGCATGTGTTTCATCACCGGCGTCGCCCCGGCCTTGAAACTGGCGCGGGCAGCAGCAAGGCCCAGCGCGGCGACAATATCGGGGTCGGACCCGAAAGACCGGTCGCCGATGGCGGGCACGGCATTGTCGGCGGGGACAACATCAAGGCAAGGAACGCAGTTCACATCGACGCCCAGTTGCGCCTGTGTCCGCGCCAGCGCGGCGTAATTACCGGATACGGCGGCAAGACCGGCATCCGGGTCCGTGGCATAATGTTCGGCGAATGTGCGCGGCGGTGGAAAATCGGGCCAATGCGGAGGCCTCAGGCGCTGGACGCGTCCGCCTTCCTGATCGATCAGGATCGGCGCGGCCCAACCCACGGTTTCACGCAGCGCGGCGCACAGGCGCGCGACCTGATCGGGGGTTTCGCAATTCTTGCGGAATAAAATAAAGCCTGCCGGTTTTGCGTCACGGAAGAACGCGGCCTCGTCATCGCCAAGCTCGGTTCCGGTGCAGCCAAAGATGATCGGCGCGGTGTCAGCGGCGAACGACAAGGCAGCCCACCCCGGGGTTTGCGGCGCGAATGGCGCGGCAGCGGTCGTTGGCGGCGGATTGCGAAAGCGGCCCGGCCTGAACCCGGATATACGCGCCCCGGCCCGGAATATCCGCCTGCTGGTAACTGGGGCTCAACCCCGCCAGCGCGGTGGGAAACTGCGCGCGCAGACGGGCCCAAAGCGCGGCCGTGTCGCCGCCCGCCGGCATCGAGGCCAGTTGGATGTAATACGTTCCACCGCTTGCGCTCCCGCCATTCGCGGCCGTGTCTTCCTTGACCGCGCGGGCCACATCGGCGGCTACGGATTTCGCGGCCTGTGTTTTTTCAGTTTGCGCTTTTTCAGTTTGAGGTTTTGGCGCTTCAGGCTCTTGCGTCTTTTTCGGTGCCGGTTTAGGCGGCTGCGGCTTGGCCGGCGGCGTTGCGGTCGGGATCGGGGCCACAGGTTTCGTCGCGCTCGCGGCGACGGGTTCCGCTTTTTCTTTTTCCGCCGCTTCCGTCTTTGGGGCGGATTGATCGGCCTGTACCGGTTTTTCCAGTGCCGTGGGCTCCATGCCGGAAACGTATTTGTCGCCCGCTTCCACCTGCTCGGGGGCGGGTGCCTGTTCCGGTGTGGACGTATCAAGCAGGTTTTCGATGCTGCGCTCGGGCACCTGCGCGGGGGCGGAAAACCCTGTCTTCAAACCGGCGAAGGCCGGCGCGGGCATCGGCTTCTCGCCGGTTTCCGAAGGCGGCTGGATGTCCTGCATCGATGGATCCGCGCCCTCGCCGCTCATCGCGGCCAGCACCGTGCTGTCCGCGTTTGGCATCACCTCGCCGCCCGGGTCCTCGGGCGGCAGCTTGACCGGGTTGGTATCGGCCTTGATCAACGGCAGGCCGCCCGCGCCGATCGCCGTGGGCGTGGTGCCATGTGCGAAAAACCATATCCCCGCGCCTACCAGCAGGACGGGCACCGCAATCATGGTTATGGTGCGCAGACGGACGATCATGCGGCTTCGACCTCGACGTCCGAGCGCAATTCGGAAAGCGGTTCGACGCCGATGACGCCCAGCGCGGACGCGATGGTCAGCGCCACCGCGCGCAACAGCGCCAGACGCGCAAGCGAGCGTGGCTTGTCGTTTTCCAGCAAAAAGCGCAGCGTCGCATCGTCGCGCCCGCGGTTCCACCATGCGTGAAAGGCGGCGGCAAGGTCATACAGGTAATAGGCGATGCGGTGCGGCTCCTCGGCGACGGCGGCCTGTTCGACCACGCGCGGCCATGTGGCGATCAGGCGGATCAGAGTCATCTCCTCGGCCCGGTCGAGAAGCGAAAGATCGACCGCGCCAAGCGCCGCGTCGTCCAGCGCGCCGAACATGTCGGCTGCGTGTTTCATCACCGAGCAGCAGCGCGCGTGCGCATACTGGACGTAGAAAAACGGGTTGTCCTTGGATTGTTCGATGGCCAGCGCCATGTCGAAGTCGATCGTTTCGTTCGATTTGCGCGTCAGCATGATGAAGCGCACGGGACCCGGTCCCACCTCGTCCACGATTTCGCGCAGGGTGAGAATGTTCCCCGCGCGTTTGGAAAGTTTTACCGGCTGTCCGTTCTTCATCAGGTTGACCAGCCCGTAAAGCTGGACCGAAACCACCGCCTTGCCGCCGGAAACCGCCGCCGCGCCCGCCTTGATCCGCGACACCCAGCCTGCATGATCGACGGCGACGACGACGATCAGTTTTTCAAAGCCGCGCAGGAATTTGTCGTACTGATAGGCGATATCCGGCGTGGTGTAAGCCCATGTCCCGTCGCTTTTTTTCAACGGGCGGTCCTGATCGTCGCCGAATTGCGATGCGCGGAACAGAAGGAGTTCCGTAGGTTCCCAATCCTCGACCTTGACCTTTTTACTTTTCGGCGGCGGCAACACGCCGGTATAGACCAGCCCCATGTCCTCCAGTTTTTTGACCGCGCGGTCAACGCTTCCTGCCTCGGTCAGGGCGCGTTCGGAGGTAAACACATCAAAGCGCACGTCGATCAGCTTGAGGTCTTTTTCGATCAGTTCCATCATCGCCGCGACCGCGCGGCGCTTGATTTCCTCAAGCCAGACGCTTTCAGGCGCATCCAGCCATTCGCGCCCCTTTTCGCGCGCGATTTCCCGCGCCACCGGCACAAGATAATCGCCGGGATAAAAACCTTGCGGAATTTCGATTTTTTCGCCCAACGCCTCGCGATAGCGCAGATAGACGGAGCGCGCGAGCGTATCGACCTGCGCACCCGCGTCGTTGGTGTAATATTCGCGGGTTACCTTGTGCCCCGATTTTTCCAGCAGTCGCGCCAGCGCATCACCAAACACCGCGTTGCGCGTATGCCCGAAATGGATCGGCCCCGTGGGGTTGGCCGAAACATATTCGACATTGACCTTTTGTCCCGCGCCCAGATCGCTGTCGCCAAAGTGTGCCGCGCCGGTTTTCAGGGCGTGGGGGACGACCGCGCGGAATGAATCCGGAGTCAGGGTCAGGTTGATGAAGCCGGGTCCGGCGATTTCCACGCCCGTGACGGCGGGCAGTTGTTTAAGTTCAGCTGCCAGTTTTTCGGCCAGATCGCCGGGTTTCATGCCCGCATCCCGCGCCAGCACCATGGCGGCGTTGGTCGCCATGTCGCCATGGGCGGCATCGCGCGGCGGCTCGACATTGACGCGGGTCAGGCTTGCTTGCGGAATGTCCGGGAAAAGCCTGTGAACAAGCGTGTGAATATCTTTTTGTATGTCTTTGTAAATATTCATAACTTCTTATCCGTGTCTGATCGTGTCGTAAAGACCGAAAATCTGTTCGTGTTCGACCATCGCCGCGCGGTCGGTCAGGTTTGAAATATGATCCGCGACGACGCGGGCGCGGGCGGCGACGTCGCCCCCGCGCGGCAGGCGCGCCTGCCAGTTTTCGGACAGAGTCAGCGGGTCGTCCATGAATTGGCGGAAAAGGTCACCGATGATGTGTTCGGCCTTGGCACGCATCCGCCGTACCGTGGAATGATGGTACATGCGCGGCATCAGGAAGGCGCGCAGGGCCTTGAGGTGTTCGCCCATCCCCGCGCTGAACCCGACCAGCGGCACGCCCGCAAGGCGCACGTCCTCGACGCTGTTCGGCCCCGCCGCGCGCAGGCGGGCGCGGCTTTCCTCCAGCACGTCCATGACGAAGCGTCCGTAAAGTTCGCGCACCAGATCGTGGACGCGGCGCGGACCGGCCAGATCGGGCCATTTATTCGTGCGTTCGCGTGCGACCTGCGCGACCAGCGGTACCGCGGCGGAAATATCGTCGAGGGTGAACAGGCCCTCGAACAACCCGTCCTCGACGTCGTGGCTGTTATAGGCGATGTCGTCGGCGATGCCCGCGACCTGCGCCTCGATCGACGCGTAATGGTTCAACTGCAAATCCCATTCCCGTTGCACGCCCGCAAGCGTGTAGGGCAGCGCGCCGGTCACAGGACCGTTATGCTTGACGATGCCTTCCAGCGTTTCCCATGTCAGGTTCAGTCCGTTCCATTGGGGATAGCGTTCCTCCAGCGCGGTGACGATGCGCAGCGACTGGTCGTTATGCTCGAACCCGCCATAGGGCTGCATCAGTTCCTTGAGTCTGTCCTCGCCCATATGCGCGAAGGGCGGATGGCCAAGATCGTGCGAAAGCGCCACCGCCTCGGCCAGATCCTCGTTGACCAGCAGGGCGCGGGCCAAAGTGCGGGCGATTTGCGCGACTTCCAGCGTGTGGGTCAGGCGCGTGCGGAAATGGTCGCCCTCGTGACTGACGAAGACTTGCGTCTTGTGCTTGAGGCGGCGAAAGGCCGAGGAATGGATGATGCGGTCGCGGTCGCGTTGAAACGGCGTGCGCACCGCGCTTTCCGGTTCGTCGTGCAGGCGGCCGCGGCTGCGGTCCGGGCGGCAGGCATAGGCGGCCAGCGGCAAGGCGCAATAATTATATTCGGCGGGGCTGTCTTCGGGCTGCATTTATGCGGCGCAGGATACAATTATGCCAATCACTTGAAAACCCCTTCCGGCAACGGCATTCTGGAAGCATGGAAGTCACGATTACAGAAAGCGCCGCCGCGCGCATCAATGCCCTGTGCCGGGAGAACGGCGCCGCGATGGTCCGCCTGTCGGTGGAGGGCGGCGGATGTTCCGGCTTTTCCTATGTTTTCGGATTCGCCGACGAAGCGGGCGCGGATGACCGCGTGTTCACGCGCGCGGACGCGAAGCTGGCGGTCGATGCGGTGTCCCTGCCCCTGATCGCCGGGGCGACCCTGGATTACGTGGATGCGCTTTCGGGCGCGCATTTCAAGGTCGACAACCCCAATGCGGCATCGTCCTGCGGATGCGGGACGTCGTTTTCGCTGGGCTGAATACCGGGGGACAATGCGTAATCTCACCCGGCTTGGCCGGGTAATCCATCGCGCCGAATAACGAATATTTGACATTCCTTACCATGGATTATCCGCCTTCGCGTATAATGACGAGGTATAAAGTCACCAGCTGCCGGACGAGCCGCCGCCGCCGAAACTGCCGCCACCGCCGCTAAATCCGCCTCCGCCAGAACCGCCACCACCCCAGCCGCCGGACGACCAGCCGCTGGAGCGTCCCTGCGGGCGCACCATTTGCGCGCCATAGGCGGGGTTGAGCAGGCACCACAGGAAACTGCCCACGCCCCAAAGCGGCCCCATGAAAAACAGCGCCAGAAAAAGCAGCGCGAGCAGATAACCGCGCGCGTCCTGAGCGTTCGGATTTTCTTCGGAATCGGCGCGCGCGACGGGATGCGGCGCGGGCGCGGCGGTTTCGGAATTGGCCACCAGACCGGCAATCGCCTGTGCCCCGGCCACCACGCCGCCCGCCATGTCGCCCGCGCGGAAGCGCGGCAGGATGTCGGAATCGATGATCAGGCGCGCGGCCGCGTCGGTCAGCGTGCCTTCAAGGCCGTAGCCGACCTCGATCCGCACGCGGCGGTCGTTGGGCGCGACCAGCAGCAGCACGCCGTCATTCACGTCCTTGCGTCCGATGCCCCAGAAGCGGCCAAGCTGATAGCCGTAATCCTCGATCGTGACGCCTTTCAGATCGGGGATTGTGGCGATTACCAACTGCGCTTGCGTTTTTTGTTCCAGATCGGCGGAGATTTCATCAAGCCGGGCGCGGACGCCGGAATCCAGTATGTCCGCGGTATCGACGACGCGGCCCGTCAGGGCGGGAAAATCCTGTTTGTCCAGCGCGCGGTGCGGCACCACGCCGACAAAGAAATTCCAAGTAAAAAACGCCAGAATCACCAGCGCGAACAGATTGCCCGGCAGCGCGTTGCGGGTCACGACGCGCCGGGGCTGGAGGTTTGGCATCAGAAGCTGACCGCGGGGGCGTTTTCAGCGCCGGGGGTCGTGGCCGTAAACATTTCCATCGGTTTCGCGTCCGGGTACATCCAGTGCGCGACCCAGCGGCCGGGAATGGTCTTGAGTTCCGTGTTGTACTGGCGCACGGCCTCGTTGAAGTCGCGGCGGGCGACGGCGATGCGGTTTTCCGTCCCCTCAAGCTGGCTTTGCAGGGCCATGAAATTTTCCGACGAGCGCAACTGCGGATAGTTTTCGGAGGTGGCCAGAAGGCGGCCGATCCCCACGCTTAAACGGTTTTGCGCGTCCTCGAACTGTTTGAAGGCCGCGGGGTCGGTGATCGTGGAGGCATCGACGCGGATCTGCGTCGCGCCCGCGCGGGCGGACGTCACTTCGGTCAGGACGGTTTTTTCCTGCGCGGCAAAGCCCTTGACCGTCGCCACCAGATTGGGGATCAGGTCGGCGCGGCGCTGATATTGCGCCTGCACGTCCGCCCATTTAGCATTGGCGTTTTCCTGATAGGTCGGTATGTCGTTGATGCAGCCCGCGAGGAAAAGCGTGGCAAGAAGCGCGGTGACAAGGCGGATCATCGTCCAGTGTCCTTAAGTTCAGGTTTGTCTTAGTCGGGGTGAGCATAGAGATGAAGATCGCGACCTACAACGTCAATTCGGTGCGCACGCGCCTGCCGAACCTGCTGGATTGGCTTGGCCGCGCGGCACCGGACGTCGTGTGCCTGCAGGAGCTGAAATGCCAGCCGGACCAGTTTCCCGAAATGGAAATCCGCGCCGCCGGGTATGAAAGCGCGGTGGTCGGGCAAAAATCCTATAACGGGGTCGCGATCCTTTCAAAGACGCCGATTACGCTTGTATCCGGCACGCTGGGCGACGAGCAGGCGCGGTATATCGAGGTCGAAATCGCGGGGGTGCGCGTCGTCAACATCTATGCGCCCAACGGCAACCCGGTAGCGAGCGAGAAATTTCCCTATAAACTCGACTGGCTGGCGCGGCTTGAGGCGCGGATGCGTACCCTGCTGGCCGAGGAAACCCCGTTCGTGGTCTGCGGTGATTACAACATCATCCCTGAAGAAATCGACGCCCACGACCCGGCCGCGTGGGGCGGCGACGCGCTGTTCCAGCCGCAGGCGCGGGCCATGTACCGGCGTTTTTTAAATCTGGGCCTGAGCGATGCGTTCAGGATATTCGAGCCGCGCGGCGGGCATTACACGTTCTGGGATTATCAGGCCGGGGCGTGGGCGCGCGACAACGGCATCCGCATCGACTATTTTTTGCTGTCGCCGCAACTGGCCGACCGCGCCGTGTCCTGCGCCATCCACCGCGACGAGCGCAGCCGCGAAAAAGCGTCAGACCATGTGCCGGTGATGCTGAGTCTGGATTGAGCCTAGAATTCCGAATATACAACCAACCCATGCGCACGGATAGCATGGCTACGCATGCGGTTTTTCCCGTAGTCGCGCAACACCCACTTATCCGACGTTTCGCCAATGATATGGTTTGCAATAAATGGTTGTCCGCGGCCAATGGTACGGCGGAACAAATCCGCAAGCGATTTGTCCTGTTCTTCTAACACCTCTTGTTGGTAGTACGGATATAAGAAATCTACAGGATCTGGGCGGTTCAGTGTCCTGCCTTCGATTTTGCGGCGCACGCGCTGATAAGACACATCCCGAAGCGCGGTTTCGACTTCGCGTAATGAAATATCGGCTTCCTGCAACCGCCTGCGGTATTTGCCCGTGGCCAGCGCCTGCGCGAGCGCCTCGGGCGCGACATAGACTGGCTCGCCCTGCTCGCCCTGGAATTTGGCGAAAAAACCTGCATAGGCATTGTTGTCTCGATAAAACGAGGCCGCTTCAAAACCGACATATTGCTTGGTCATGGTTTTCTCCATTTCTTTGCCCGAACATAACGCATGCCTTTGCTTTATGTCAATTAATTAGGTTTGCCCGGCGGCGATCCTCTGCCACCTGCCGGGCCGAAAACCTAGATAACAGGCCCACGGCGGACGCCGCGTTCCCATGCGCCACGCCTACCTTCACTGGTGACCCATTCCTGACCATAGACCATCAGGGCTCTCAACTCCTCGTTCACGATGGGTTTCAGGGCCGTGAGGATGGTAGGCAGAACGAACCGACTGGGCAACGCTTCCCCTGTCAGATAGCCTTGAATAGTCCGGGCGCCCAAAGCGCGTTGCACGCTCAGGACCTCCTGTCCGGCCTGCGTGTTCGCGGCAATTGCGACAAGCAGCGGGAAGGCTTTGGCCAAGGCCACCTCGTCCGCCAGCGGCGCGTTCCAGTCCACCGCGTCCACGGCCGCGCCCACCTGGCGGGCGATATTAAAACCTCTTTTGAGCAGAGACTCGTTGGTGCTGCCCGTTTCCAACAGCGCGGCGATGCGCGTGTATTCCAGAAAAACGGGAAAGGCGTTGATCTTTTGATCGATGATGGTCATGTCATTCTCCATAGTTTTGACGTTGCAAACACGATGGGGAGAAGACGTTTTGAAGGCCGGCCCCACCGCGATACCCATGGGGATCACGGCGAAACTGCGCCATAATGCTTTTAGCCTTGGTAACGCGGTGCAAGCTGCCCCACAAATTCCGCGGCCAATGCCTTTGAGGACACCGGCATTTTCATTAGAACGCAAATGCGACACGAAAAGCGAGATTTTTTTAAAACGCGATGTCCAGCGTCATGCCGTCGTGGGCCAGTTCGTAGCCGGGAGGCAGTTCGGCCATCAGCGCATCGTAATCGAGGCGCGGCGTCAGGTGGGTCAAAATCACGCGGCGTGCGCGCACGGTTTCGTTCCAACCCTGCACGATCGGGAAATTGGGATGGACGATGGTGTAATCGGTGCCGTACTGGGCGCAATCGACCAGCCATGTGTCGATGCCCGCCAGCGCCGCAAGGGTTTCGGGCCGTTGCGCCGATACATCGGTCGAATAGGCGAAATTGCCGAAGCGGTAGGCCAGCGAATGTCCGGCCTTGCCGTGCATCTGCCAAAGCGGGATTACGGGCAGGCCCGCGATGGTTTGTGTTTGGCCGTAATCCGCATCGGCGAAAGCATGGGGCGTGATGACGGGCTGATACAGGCCGTCGGCGGTGGGTGCGAACATATAGGGGAAACGCGCCTGCAATTCCGAAAGCGTGTCGAAATCGCCCCACGCGTCGCACATGGTTTTTTGAACGAATTTCAGATAGCGCAGTTCGTCGATGCCGTTGACGTGGTCGGAATGGCCGTGAGTATACAGGACGGCGTCGATTTTCGTGATGCCGTTGATCAGCGTCTGTTCGTGAAAATCAGGGCCGGTATCGACGACCAGCGTCGTATCGCCGCCCTGAACCGCGATGGAGGCACGGCGGCGGCGGTTTTTGGGATTGGCCGGGTCGCACGCACCCCAATAGCCGGTGACCAGCGGCACGCCGCCCGACGACCCGCAGCCCAGAACGGTTACGCGGCCGGTTGCCATGTATCCCGCGCCTGGTCGAAAAGGTTGAAAAAGTTGGCGGTCGTTTTATCGCCGATTTCCTCGCGCGTCATGTCGAACAGGCCGGCCAGCATCGCGGCGGTGTGAACAACCAGCGCCGGTTCGTTGGTCAGCTTGCGGTGCGGTTCGGGCGCAAGATAAGGCGCGTCGGTTTCGATCAGCACGCGTTCAATCGGCGCGCGGCGCGCGATATCGCGCAGCGTATCGGCGTTCTTGAACGTCACGATGCCGGAAAAGGACAGGTAAAACCCCAGATCCAGCGCGTCCTCGGCCATTTTTGCGCCGGATGAAAAACAGTGCATCACGCCCTTGAGCCGCCCCTCGCCCGCGCCTTCCTCGCGCAGGATGCGGATGATTTCGTCGTCGGCATCGCGGGCATGGACCACCAGCGGCAAGCCGGTTTCGACGCAGGCGCGGATATGTTTGCGGAAGGATTCCGCCTGATCGGCGCGGTCGGAAAAATCGTAAAAGTAGTCAAGGCCGCTTTCGCCGATGCCGATGATTTTCGGGTGGCTTTGCGCCAGTGCGACGATATCCGCCTGGGTAAAGGCCTGTTCCGCCGGCTGCGAGGCCTCGTGCGGGTGGGTGCCCACGGTCATCCAGACGTTGCGGTTGCGATCGCAGATGGATTTAAGCGTTTCGGGTTCGTCCGCAATGCGGCAGCATATCGTCACCATGCCCGCGACGCCGCCCGCGTTGGCGCGCGCGACCAGCGCGTCGGGCGTGCCCAGCGGCGCGATTTTAGGGTTATTGAGGTGGCAGTGGGAGTCGATGTAAGCGCTCATACGGCATGATGCATAGCGCATTTATCGCCCGCATCCAAATACCGCGATGCCGCGGCCTTGCGCGCTCAAGCCTTGCGCGGCGGCCCAAGTGGTATAAAATTATCGCATGAAACGGTTTATCGCGGGTTTCGTCCTTTGTGTTGCGCTGTGCGCGCCCATCTATCCGGCGCTGGCCGCGGATGCGGGCGATTTGATCGTCTGCCCGCCGGTCACCTACGTTAAACCAGCGCCCAACGATACGTTTTCGGCCAAATACGGCACGTCCCTTTACGGCGATTCCGGGGTTTTCCATTCCCCCATCCCGGCCAAACAATACCCGATGAGCCGCGTGCGCGGGTGGGCGCACCCGCCCTGCCCGTTCAACGGGCGCGGCGTTCCCTGCCGCAGCCTTACGGCGGCCTCGCGCGCGTTGACCTCACAGTCTTCGGGCGATGCCTATCACCTGCGCAATTAGCGAAGGCCGGCGTTGATGTCGGCGGCAACCGGCCCTTGGTAACGGCGGTTGAACCCAGCCCGTAAAGCCCGCGCGTATATGGATAATTTTCTGGCAGCTTCCAGACGATCTTCAGCCGTTATGTCGTAATAAAACCCATTGGCATTGGCATCGGCGCAATTTTCCGCAGGTGATTGCAGCGCGCGCCATTGATCGTGCAGACCATTAAGAAATAAACGTACAGGCGGCCCAAAATCGCGCTTGGCCTCTGGCCCCAATTCTTCGACCGCCTCGCCGATCAGTTTCGTGACGTAACCAAGATAGACAGCAGATTTCGGGTTGGCCGACCCGACGATCAGCATATTTGAATCCAAGAAGGAGGCGCCATGGTTGATCGCGGCCAACAATAGGTCGAAGCCACTTTCCAGGCGCTTGGCGTCCAGAGCGCGCCGGACCCTGTCTGATCGTTCCTGCGGCGGCGCGGACTCCAGCGTGCCGCTTGCGGTTGTGAATACTTGGAAAAGGCCCATTCGCGCTGCACTCCTGATCTATGTCAGCGGCCACATTAGCGCAAACATCCTTTATTTGCCATAACTTTAAGATCAGGCAGCGGCCTTCGTTTCCAGCCTTGGGAACACGCCTTGCGGCTCGGGCAAGGGAGTGCCGGGTTTGAGGGCGTGGCTGGCCGCGATATGCGCGAAGTCGCGCGCGTTTTCCGGCACCGCGAGTTGATCGAGCAGCTTGCCCGACGCGACCGGGATAAAAGGCTGGATCGCCAGCGCGAGGCCGCGCACGCTTTCGGCCAGCACGTAAAGCACGGTCGCCATGCGCGCCGGGTCTTCCTTTTTCAGTTTCCACGGCGCCTGACGGTCGACGTACTGGTTGGCGGCGGCCGTGACCTCCATAATCCGGTCGAGGGCGCGGGAGAATTTAAAGCCGTCGAATTCGCGGCGCAGATCGGGCAGCAGGCCCGTTTGCACCGCCGCCAGCATGGCGTTGTCGTCGGCGTCGAAAGCGCCGGGTTGCGGTACCTGCGCGTCGCAGTTTTTCTGGATCATCGAAAGGGTACGCTGGGCCAGATTGCCAAGCCCGTTGGACAGGTCGGCGTTCAGGCGCGCCACCGCGTTGTCGTGGACGAAATTGCCGTCATTGCCGAAAGGCAGGTCGCGCAGCAGCACATAGCGCGCACCGTCAATGCCGTAACGTTCGATCAGATCGGCGGGTGTCACCACGTTACCCAAGGATTTGGACATTTTTTGCCCTTCCATGATCCACCAGCCATTGGCATAGACCCGTTTGGGCGGGACGATGCCCGCCGACATCAGGAATGCCGGCCAATAGACGCAGTGGAAACGCGTGATTTCCTTGCCCACCACGTGCACGTCGGCGGGCCAGAATTTTTTGAACAGGCTGTCGTCGTCCTGGCCGTATCCAAGCGCGGTGATATAGTTGGCCAGCGCATCGATCCAGACATACATCACATGCCGGTCGTCGCCCGGCACCTTGATGCCCCAATCGAAGGTGGTGCGCGAAATGGACAGGTCCTTAAGGCCGGATTTGACGAAGCTTATCACCTCGTTGCGCGAGCTTTCAGGGCCGATGAATTCCGGATTTTCGGCATAGAATTTCAGCAGCCGGTCGCCCCAGGCGGAGAGTTTGAAGAAATAGCTTTCCTCCTCCATCCACGTGCACTCGGCGCCGGAGGCGAGCGCGTAACGCTTACCATCGGCGCGCAGTTCGGTTTCATCCTCGGCGTAATAGGCTTCGTCCCGCACGGCGTACCAGCCGGAATAACCGCCCTTGTAAATATCCCCCGCCGCCGCGATCGCGCGCCAGAGCGCCTGCACGCCCTGTTTATGCCGGGCCGAGGTGGTGCGGATGAAATCGTCGTTGGCGATGTTGAGCGCGGGCAGCACGTCACGGAAGGCCTGCGACACCTGATCGGTGAAGGTCTGCGGAGCGACGCCCGCCGCGTCCGCCGCCTGACGGACCTTGATGCCGTGTTCGTCGGTGCCGGTCAGGAAATGGACGTCGAACCCGTCCAGCCGCTTGAAGCGGGCCATCACGTCGCAGGCAATGGTCGTATAGGCGTGGCCCATATGCGGGTCGCCGTTGACGTAGTAGATCGGGGTGGTGATGTAAAAAGTCTTGTTTCCGGTCATGCCGCTTTTAGTCCATTTTGCAGGATGCGCAACGCCCCAAGCGCCGTGTGCCTGCGGTCTAGGTTGCCTTTGTCGCACGCCGCGCGGTGGCGTTCAAGCGCATCAAGCGTGGTGATGCACCCGCGCATCCGCACCGGCGCGTTTTCGCGCGCCGCGTCTTCCGCCCGGTCGCGCAGCGCCCATGACGCGATTTCCAGCATCCCTTCAAGCGCGTCCGGTTCGCCCTTTACCGCCAGTTTTTCGGCCATGGTCCAAAGCTGCGCATCCGGCATGGCGGGCAGCGTATCAAGCAAGCCCACGGTTTCGGTGATCGCGGCGACGCCGCCTTGTTCAAGCAGCGCCAAAGCGCGGCCCGGCGCGTTGCCCGCGATGCGGCCCATCAGGGCGATGTCGGCGGCGCTCAGATCCGGGCGGTATTTGCGCATCAAACCCGCGAAATCGGCGTCGGGCAGCGGCTCGATCTCCATCACCCGCGCGCGCGAACGGATGGTGGGGATCAGCGCCCCCGCGCTTTGGGCGATCAGGATCAGCAGCGTGCGCGGCGGGGGTTCCTCAAGAATTTTCAAAAGCGCGTTTTGGGCGTTTCGATTAAGGGTTTCCGCCTCGTCGATCACGACGACGCGCCAACCGCCTTCGGCCGCAGTCTTGCGCAGGAACAGCGGCACGGCGCGCACATCGTCGACCAGAATTTCGCCATAGGCGCGCCCGGTTTTTTCGTTCATGCCGCGCGCCAGCGCCATCAGGTCGGGATGCCCCAGCGCCGCGACCTGCCGCGCGACCGGGTTGTCGGCTGGGACGGCCAGCGTTTCGGGGAGCGGGTCGGCACCGAACAGACCGCCACCCTGCCCCGGCGGGTCGGGACGGGTCAGCAGGAACCGCGCCAGCCGGAAGGCCAGCGTCGCCTTGCCGATGCCCTGCGGCCCGGCCAGCACCAGCGTGTGCGGCAGCGTGCCCGATTGCCACCATTCCAGCAGCCGGGCTTCGGCGGCGGCGTGGGCCACCAGTTCGGTATTGGCGCGCGGGTCGGGTATCGAAGGTGCGGCCAGCGCGGCCTCACGTTCGGCCATCAGGTCCGCCGGAGCGGCATCGTCATCTTCGGGCAGGTCGTCGTCGAACAGGCCGCTCATGTCAGCGCCTTCCAGATCGCGGCGGCAACATCGTCAACGGACCCGGTCGCGTCGATCACGATACAGCGTTCGGGATTGGCGCGGGCGATGGCCAGATAGCCTTCACGCAGGCGGGTCTGGAACTCCAGACCCTTGGCTTCCTGCATCCCTTCCGCCGCGCCGGAGCGCGAGCGCGCAAGTCCGATTTCGGGCGGCAGGTCGAGGATGATCGTGCGGCTGGGTTCAAGATCACCGATCGCCAGTTTTTTCAGGGTTTCGATCGCGGCCAGGTCCATGCCGCCGGCATAGCCTTGATAGGCGCGGGTGGAATCCGTAAAGCGGTCGCACAGCACGGTGCGTCCAGCGGCCAGCGCCGGGGCGATCAGATCGCGGACATGCATCTGGCGGGCCGCGAACATCAACAGGGTTTCGGCCTGCGGCGACCAGTCGCCGCCGTCGCGTTCGAGGATCAGGCGGCGGATCTTCTCCGCCTCCGGCGTGCCGCCGGGCTCACGCGTCAGCACCACCGCGCGTCCCGCCTGTTCAAGCCGGTCGCGCAGCAGCCGGATCTGGGTCGTCTTACCCCCGCCGTCGCCGCCTTCAAAAGTGATGAACATCGTTACTTGTTCTTCGCTGCCTGTATGATCTTGTCGAAGGTTAGGGCGAACCACCCCTTCGTGTCCACAGCGCTTCCGGCAAGCAGCGGGAATTCCTGCGTCCCTGCCCCGGCCACATCGACCAGCACGGTGCCCACCGTCTGACCCGCCTTGACCGGCGCCACCAGCGGGGTCATGAAGCGGATTTTGACCTGACGGTCACGCGGGTTATAGGTCGCGGGCACGGTAGCGACCGCATCGGCCCCGACGATCAGCGGCACAGATTTGGCGGCACCATAGACGACCGGCGCCTGCCCCACCACCTGCCCGCGTTTGAGCAGGGTTTCGACCTTGAAGTTGCGCAGCGCCCATTCCATCAGGCGGGTGCTTTCCTGCACGCGGTCATCCCAGCTAGGCAGGCCGGTGACGACCATGACCACGCGGCGGCCATTGCGTTCGGCGGAACCAATCAGGCAGTATCCCGCCTCCTCGGTATGGCCGGTCTTGATACCATCCGCCCCCTCGACCTTGCCGAGCAGCGGGTTGCGGTTGGGCTGGGTGATTTTGTGCCAGGTGAATTCCCGCATCCCGTAATATTTATAGTCTTCCGGATAATCGCGGATCAGGTGTTCGGAAATGGTCGCAAGGTCACGTGCGGTCGAATAATGGCCGGGGTCGGGCATGCCGCTTGCATCCATGAAATGCGTGTTTTTCAGGCCCCATTCGCCGGCCATGGCGTTCATACGATCGACAAAGGCGTTTTCGCTGCCCGCCAAGCCTTCGGCCAGCACGATGGTCGCGTCATTGCCAGATTGGACGATCACGCCTTTAAGCAGGTCATCGACGCTGATCTTGCTGCCAAGTTCGACGAACATCTTGGAGCCGCCCATGCGCCAAGCCTTTTCCGAAACGGGCAGCATGTCGGAAAGCGACAACTGGCCCTTATGGATCGCGTCGAACACGACCGCCGTGGTCATGATTTTCGACATCGACGCGGTGGGGATGCGCATGTCAGCGTTTTTATCGAGCAGCACCGTGCCCGTCGTCATGTCGACGATATAGGCCGAGCGCGCGATGGTGTCGATCGGCGCGGCGGCGCGGGCGGGCAGAACGGTGCTTGAAAAAAGCGACAATACGGCGACGAAGGCTGCGATCAGGCGGCGCATCAGGGATCCTTAAACGGACGGGGTGGAGGACGGACGCCGCAACCTTTTAAAAAGCCGCGCGCCCGTGCAAAGTAGACACGAGCACGCCGGGTTTTTCAACACCGTTTCGGAAATTGATTTAAGGTATTTTCAGGGCACCAATTCAGGGCGCCAATTCGATTCAGGGCGCCGAAGCCGCCATGGGCAGCGCAAGCGTATGGGCCGGCGCGAAATGCGGGACGGTTTCGGCTGCGTTCGCCTCGGCAATCGGGGACATCTGATAGAAAATGGTCTTACGTTTCGCTGCCGCGCGCGTTGTCGGCGCCTGCGCCGGCACGGTTGCGGAAACCGGCGTATAGACGGCCCCCTGTTGCGCCAGCGGCGTACTTTCAACCGGCGCGAGCGGCACAGCCGGAGAATCGGCCATCGCCAGTTGCGGCGCGCGCGGTGTCTGTGGCGGCACCGGCGGAGCGGTAAGCGACGGGACGGAAAGCGGCGTCGCCACCGCGACCTGCGCCCCCATCGGCAGGTTGGGTTGGTACCCATCGGCCGCAACCATGACCGGCGCATCGGGCGCGGACACCGTGGTGGGGTAATAGGCGGCAAAACGTTCGTCGAGGCGGCCCGTGTTGTTCATCGCAATTTCGGCCCCGCGCGTATCGACGCCGTGACGCGCCGCGCTGGCAATGGCCATGCTTTCCGGTCCCAGCACCTGAAGCCGGACTTGCGCGGTGCCCTTGTTGCGGAAGCCCAGTTCCTCGGCCGCGGCCTTGGAAAGATCCATGACCCGGCCGCCGTGGAACGGGCCACGATCGTTGACCCGCACGATCAGAGTCCGGTTGTTTTCAAGATTGGTGACGCGCACCAGCGAGGGCAATTGCAGCGTCGGGTGCGCCGCAGTCAGCGCGTTCTGGTCGAAGCGTTCGCCGTTCGCGGTTTTCTTGCCGTGAAAACCCGGCCCGTACCACGAAGCCACGCCGGTCTGGACCGACGCGTAGCTTTCTTGCGGGTAATAGGTCTTACCGGCGATGTTGTACGGCTTGCCGACCTGAAAACGGCCGACAGTGGTGTCGTTGCCTGCGCAACCCGCAAGCGCGATCGAAAGACCGGCCAGCAGGAATAGCAAAATGCCCTGGCGCATCCGGACATCCTTTTTGTTGTTAACCCAAGCCCTAGCGTGAACCGGCGGCGATGGCATCGGCCAGCAGGCCAACGCTGGTCGCGAAATAGGTCGACCGGTTCCAGTGCATGATAACATCATAGTTCCCGTAGACCAAATAGGCGGGGCCGCCGGGGCCGTCTGGCGCCACGATCGCGGCCATAGGATCGGCCCCGTCCGCGGGTTTGGGCAAAATATCACCGTTTTCCGTGCGGATATTTTTCTTTCGCCAATATGACAAAGGATGCCGGTTTTCACGGCCAATCGACGCCGCTGACATCCCCTTGGGCAGGGTCACGGCACGGCCCCAGCGCAGGTCGCCGTCCCATCCCACGCTGTGCAGATAATTGGCCATGGAGGCGAACACGTCCGGCAGGCTGTCCCAGATATTCGCCGTTCCGTCGCCATCCCCGTCCACCGCGTATTTGAGATAGCTGGAGGGCATGAACTGGCATTGCCCCATCGCCCCCGCCCACGAGCCGGTCAGCGTGCCCGTGCCCGCGTGGCCGCCCGCCTGAATGCGCAGGGCGTTGAGCAACTCGCCCTCGAAAAAGCTGGCGCGGCGGCCTTCATAGGCCAGCGTGGCCAGCGCCGAAAGAATGTCGAACCCGCCGGTGTTGCGCCCGAAATTGGTTTCGATGCCCCACAGCGCCACGATGTATTGCGGCGCCACGCCATAGGCGCGCGCGACGCGTTCCAGAAGCGCCCTGTTTTGCGCAAGGCGCGCGCGCCCGTCGCGGACACGCGCGGGCGAAACGATGTTCTTGCGGTACTGGGCGAAGGTGATTTTGTGTTCGGGCTGGCGGTTGTCGAGTTCGATCACGCGCGGTTTGAATTCCACGCCCGAAAGGATTTGATTGAGCCATGCCGGATTGAATCCGCGATCTGCGGCACGTTGCCTGAATCCCTGCAACCACCCGGAAAAGCCGTAATCTTGCCCGTAATTCCGGCCTCCGCCCTGGTTATAATCCTGATTGTAATAATTCTGGGCTGGCGCGGCGGGCGCGGCAAAGACACAGAAGGCGGCGGTCAGGCAGGACAAAAAAAGGCGGCGCATGCCAACAGGCTAAAGCGCCGCCCGGATATCTCAAGTGTATTCTTTATCAGGATCAGGCCGCGCGGCTTTCGCGCGGGAAGGTCAGCACCGTATCGCCACGGCCAACCGCCGGACCGCGCAGCGCGCCATAGCGCCCCGGAAACACCGGGCGCGCGTCGGCGCCCAGATCGAGCAGATCGCGCATCTGCATCGAAACGCTGCGGGCGACGTTGCCCAGCGGTTCGCGCGGCAGCGCCACGGACACGACATAGCCGGATTGCCCTTCGAACAAGCCGCGGCGCAGCGTCAGCGCAAACTGGCGGCGCAGGATTTTAAGCGCGGATTCCAGCGAGATCAGGCTGGCGATATCGCCCTCGGCCAGAAAATAGTGCAGCGTGCCGGTATCGTTTACGGCATCGTTTACGGCCGCATTGGCGGCCTTGATGGCTTTTTGAGTGCCCATTTCATACTCCCTGAAGACCCGAACATAACCAACTTTTAACATTATGTCAATTATTTTCCGGCAACCATTTTCCCGCCAGCCGGTAGGCGACGATGCCCAGATATTCCCGGATCGCCAGTTGCGCCAGCGTCAGATTTTGCAGGGGCGCGGCGCGCCAGTCGATTTGCGCGGGCGCGGTGCGGTAATCGACAGGGTACGGCACAAGCCCGTTCCAGCCCGCGGCGCGAAAGGCCCCCATCGCACGCGGCATGTGCCAGGCCGATGTCACCAGAATCCAGACCTGCCCCGGGCGCGGCTTGAGCGCGGCAAGGGTCGCGGCCGCGTTTTCCGCCGTGGTGCGGGATTTATCCTCCAGCATCAGGCGCGGGCCGGGGTAAAACCCGTATGCCTCCAGCGCCTTGCGGACCATGCCGGCCTCGGGCACGCCTTGTTGCGAAAGCGTGCCGATGCCGCCGGTATACACAATCGCAGCCAATGGATAGCGGCGGCCCAATGCGGCCAGCGCGCCAACGCGCTCGGCGCTGTCGTTGATTTGCGGCGCGCCGCGCGTCAGGCCGGTTTCGGCATCCAGCGCGCCGCCCAGCACGATGATGCCCGCGACCCGGCGGGGCATCGGGTCGGGCACGGCGTAACGATCCTCCAGCCCGCGCAGCATCCCTTGCCCCAGCGGTAAAAGCGCAAAGGCGACCAGAATGACCCACGCCGCCGCGCCCAGCACGCGCGCCAGCGCGAAACGGCGGCGCAACAGCGCCAGCATCGCGCAGGTCAGCGCCAGCAAGGCCAGATTAAAAGGCATCAACAAAGCACCAAGGATTTTCGAGAGGATAAAAAACATGCCCCATCATCGGACGATTCCCTCAAACGCCGCATCGGGCCGTTGGAATTTATCCCGTCATTCGTTATAAAGGCCGCCAGCACGGAGAGGTGGCCGAGTGGTTGAAGGCATCAGTCTTGAAAACTGACGTACTCGCAAGGGTACCGTGGGTTCGAATCCCACCCTCTCCGCCATTATCTTGGCTGAATACCCTTTTTCTTTTAAACGGCCCCGAAACCGACATTCCGCACACGCCAGATTATTATTCATAAAATAATTTTACAAGCTGCATCGGGAATGGATACATTCCCTGCATGAGGGACAATTTTGCCGAAATTCTTAAGCCGTATTCCGCCGATTTTCCGCATCTGACTGCCGCTTTTTCAGCGGCCGCTGCGATCGCGCCCCGGGAGCGCCTTGCCTGGGCTAAAGAGCAGCGTAAAAGCATACTCAGGGACGGATGGTTCATTAACACGCCCGTTGGATCACGCGGCGATGGTGAAACCGTCGAAGACCATGTTCAGCATCTGATGCAACTTATTCGTCGTTTTTTTCCTGCGGCATTACAAACGCAAGCCGAAGTATACGCGGAATATCACGACGACCACGAGGTCCTTGCGCACGCAGTGATAGACGGGATCAGGCGGGATTTGAACCCCCAGTTCAATAGATGCGCGTACCGTATCAGCGTCGACGACAAAAAAGCAATCGAGGCGCAGGCGAGAATTATCCTGTTTGAGGGGTTTCCCGAGTTAAAGGACACCGTTGATGCGTATCCGAACGCTTCAGATCCGGCTTCGAAACTGTTCTCTGACCTCGATAAAATTTGCGTTATGTGGAAATGCGCTGATTTTGTTGAAAGCGGCAGGTATGAATATTCCGATTTTCATGCTTATTGGGAATACTGGACACCGGAAAACGTCAGGAAGAAATGTTCTCCGTTCATCAGCGAAATATATGAAGCGGATCTATGGTCACGCGTACAAAAATTTCAACTCTGAAAGTGAATGTACACGCATGTGCACGCTGCGAATAACCGTTGCTGCGACGGCGCTGTTGCTTGCAGGCTGCACAAGTCTTCCGGCGCCGCCGCGCACCGGATCGCCGCGCGCACCGGTGGACGCGCATCAGGCCGTATTTCGTTGTGGCGATAAAACCGCGATCGCCAATTTCGCCGAAGACACGATGCTGTTGCGGTACAACGATAAAAGTTACGAGCTGGCACGCGCTGTTTCAGGTTCAGGCGCGAAATATGTCAGTGCCGATCCTGCCCTGACCTTCTGGGCCAAGGGGGATGCGGCCAGTATCACCGTCGACGAGATCTTCCAGCCGGAATGCGTGCTGGAATCCAGCGGCGCATCCCCGTCATCCTAAAACTGACCGCTGATGACAAAGAAAAATCCCGCCGGGGGTGCCGGCGGGATCGTATTCAAATCGTAGCGCGGATTACTCGGCAGCCGGGTCGGACGAGGTGTCCGAAGTCGGGGCGCCAACGGCCGGAGCATCGGTAGCCGGAGCATCGGCAGCCGGGGCGGCAGCGCCGTCCGAAGTCGCTTCCGGATCGGCAGCGGGGGCTTCGTCGGTCGAGGCAACGCCTTTGGCCTTCACGCATTCGGCGAAGGCGGCATCCCATTGGGCTTTTTCGGCTTCACCGGCGTTTTCCGGCAGTTTCACTTTTTCGTTGGTTTCGTCGGTGCAGGCCTTTTTCGCGGCTTCCGCAGCTTCGTCAACCGGGGCGGCCGTGGTGGTTGCTTCGACAGCCGGGGCGTCAGCGGCCGGCATGGTGGTTTCGGCAGCCGGCGCCATGGTGGCGTCCGCGGCCGGGGCCGTGTCGTCCTGCGCGAAGGCCGGAGCGGAGATGGCGAGCGCCAGAGCGGCGGTCAGAAGAAGTTTTTTCATGTGTCACCTTTCAAAGGTTGGTTGGTACGGACCAGGCCCAAGCATAATGGCTTTAATCCGCGGTTCTTTGGGCCAGCGTACGTCAACGTACCGCCCCCTCGAAGATAAAGGTTAACGAAGAATTGTGGTGAAATCTTGGCAGGCTGATGAAATTGAGACGCCGCAAATTCGCCAGCCGGATTTTGTCGCGCAAAAAACCATGAAAAAAGCGCGCATGAAGGGCGGATTTTCTTGACACGCCCGACCGCATCAGTATATTCCGCCCTCGCAAGAACAACGAATTTCAAGGAAGTCAGCCATGTATGCTGTAATCAGAACCGGCGGCAAGCAATACCACGTCCAGAAAGGCGACAAGATCACTGTCGAAAAACTGACGGGCGACGCCGGCAGCGAAATCAAGATGACCTGCATGCTTTCGGGCAAGCCGGTCACGACCAAGGTCGTAACGCACAACCGCGGCGAAAAAGTCATTATTTTCAAAAAGAAACGCCGTCACAACTATCGCCGCAAAGGCGGTCACCAACAGCACCACACCGTGCTGGAAGTGGTTTCGGTCGGCTAATCATCAGGATTTTTACGGAGATACATCATGGCACACAAGAAAGCAGGCGGTTCTTCCCGCAACGGTCGCGACTCGAACGCCCAGCGTCTGGGCACCAAGGTATTCGGCGGCGAGTCGGTTCTGGCCGGCAACATCATCGTGCGCCAGCGCGGCACGCGGTTCTGGCCCGGCACCAATGTCGGCATGGGCAAGGACCACACGCTGTTCGCGCTTAAGGACGGCACCGTCGGCTTCAAAACCAAGCGCGGCGGCCGCCAGTTCGTGAATGTCGAGGCGGCGGAAGCGGCGGAGTAATCGCGGACACACAAGATCAAAGGCCCCGTTCGCGGGGCCTTTTCTTTTTATTGGTTCTTTTTACCGGTTTTCAATGCGCGCGGGCGCGCGGGCGGCAAAGCGCACATGCCGGTTATACAACACCAGCCCGACCACAGCGACCGTCGCGGCAAGATTGAGCACGACGGTCAAAATCAGCATGAAATCGCGTAAATGCAGCGCGGCATAACCAAGCGAGATGCAATACGTCCCCACCCAGGTCATCCATGAATGCAGGGAAATTTCGCTTTCCAGCGTTTTCGCGCGGATCAGTCGCCAGATCTGGGGCATATACCCCATCAAGGATACCACGCCGACCAGCGGATAAAGATGCACGAAAATGGATTCCATTCCGCGAGCATCCCATATTTTTGCATAATTATTGGTTAATCGCGCAGGTGATTATTATTCCTTGGCTTTTCCCGTTCCTGCCCGGTAAACACGGGGCATGAAATTTCTCGACGAAGCCAAAATCTATGTGAAAAGCGGAAACGGGGGCGCGGGTTGCGTGTCGTTCCACCGCGAGAAATTCGTCGAATTCGGCGGACCGGACGGCGGCGACGGCGGCAAGGGTGGATCCATCGTGTTCGAGGCGGTCAAGGACGTCAACACGCTGATCGATTTTCGCTATACCCAGCATTTCCGCGCGCCCGCCGGATCGCACGGCATGGGCCGCAACCGCAGCGGCGCGGCGGGCAAGGACATGGTCATCAAGGTGCCGGTCGGCACCCAGATTCTGGACGAGGAAAAGGACAACATCCTGTTCGATCTGGTCGAGCCGGGCGAGCGCATCGTGTTTTTGAAGGGCGGCGACGGCGGTTTCGGCAACGCGCATTACAAGACCGCGACCAATCAGGCCCCGCGCAAGGCCCTGCCCGGCTGGCCGGGGTCGGAGGAAGTGGGGCTGTGGCTACGGCTTAAGCTGATCGCCCATGCGGGTTTGCTGGGCATGCCGAACGCCGGCAAATCGACCTTTCTTTCGCGCGTGTCGGCGGCCAAACCCAAGATCGCGGACTATCCATTCACCACGCTGCACCCCAATCTTGGCGTCGTCAAAACCACGGGCCGCGAATTCGTCGTTGCCGACATCCCCGGCCTGATCGAAGGCGCAAGCGAGGGCACGGGTCTGGGCACGCGGTTTTTGGGCCATGTCGAGCGCACGCGCGTCCTGATCCACCTGATCGACATTACGCAGGACGACCCGGCGGGCGCCTATAAAACCCTGCGGCGCGAATTGAAAAAATACGGCGAAGGTCTGTACGAAAAGCCAGAAATCGTGGCGCTGAACAAGGCGGACGCGCTGGGCCCCGAACTTGCGGCGGACGTGGCCAAGACCTTCGCCAAAAAAACCAAGGTCAAGCCGCATGTCATTTCCGCCGTGTCGGGCGACGGGGTGGAGGCGCTGTTGCACGCGGTCGCGGATATCGTATTTCCTGCAGACGGCGCATGAAGCGCGCGGTCGCGATTTTACCGGGTTTCGCGCTGTGCGTCGGCATAGCGGCGGCGGCGGCGGGGCTTGAGCATATCGAGGCGCATCTGTTCGGGCGGGCGTGGTTCGAGATGCTGGTGCTGGCCATCCTGCTGGGTGCGGCGGTACGCACCGCGCGGGCGCCCTCGGCTTCGTTCGAGCCGGGAATCAAATTCTGCGGCAAGACGCTTTTGGAAATCGCCGTTGCCGCGCTGGGCCTGACCATCAGCACGCAGGCCATCGCGCAGGCGGGCTGGATGCTGGTGGGCGGCATCGCCGTTTTCGTCGTGCTGGCGCTGGGTATCGGGTTCGGCATCGGGCGGATGATGGGGCTTTCGCCGCGCATCGCGGTTTTGACCGCGTGCGGCAACGCGATTTGCGGCAATTCGGCCATTGCCGCCGTGGCTCCGGCGATCGGCGCCACGGGCGCGGAAATCGCATCCTCCATCGCCTTCACCGCGTTGCTGGGGGTCGTTGCGATTTTGCTTTTGCCGCTGGCTTTGGCCGCGATGACGCCGGTTTCCTATGGCGTGCTGGCCGGGCTTTCGGTCTATGCGGTGCCGCAGGTGCTGGTCGCCGCCGCGCCCGGCGGTCCGATCGCGGTGCAGATGGGCACGCTGGTCAAGCTGGTGCGTGTGCTGATGCTGGGTCCGGTCGTGTTCGGGCTTGCGCTGGCGCGCGGGGGACACGCCAATATGCGTCTGTCGGCCATGGTGCCGTGGTTCATCGCCGCCTTCATGGGTTTGATGGCGGTACGCTCGCTCGCGCCCGTGCCGCAAATAGCGGTACATATCGCGCAAATGTCGTCTTTGTGGCTGACCGTGCTGGCCATGGCGGCGCTTGGGCTGGGCGTCGATCTGCGCGGAGTGGCGCGCGCGGGGCCGCGGGTCAGCGCCGCCGTCACCCTGTCGCTGGTCGCGATTGCCGGCATGGCGTGGGGTTTGATCCGGATTTTGGGCATTTCCTGAAATTCCGCCGCGGGGTATCCTGTGCGGCATGAAGACCGAACACGCCCCCGCCGCCCCGCACGAGACGACCTATCTTAAGGATTACACGCCTTTCCCCTATCAGGTCAGTGGGGTGGAAATGGACGTGCGGATTTTCGACGGACGGACGCTTGTCACCTCGCATGTGCGCTATGGCGTCAAGGCGGCGCACGGGGCACTGCCGGATCTGGAGCTGCACGGCCATAGCATGAAGGTGCGCGGCGTATTTCTGGACGGCGTGCCGCTTGCGCCGGACCGTTACCGGATGAGCGCGCAGGGCTTCGTCATGCCCTGCCCCGGCGAAGGCTCCTTCGTCCTGAGCTTTGAAACCGAAATCGTGCCGGAGGAAAATACCTCGCTGGAAGGCCTCTACCGTTCCGGCGGGATATACTGCACGCAGTGCGAGTCCGAAGGGTTTCGCCGCATTACCTATTATCCCGACCGGCCCGACGTGATGACCACGTTCCGGGTGCGGGTCGAGGCGGACAAGACCGCCCTGCCCGTCCTGCTGGCCAACGGCAATTTGATCGAAGCGGGCGACCTGCCGGAAGGCCGGCATTTCGCGGTATGGCACGACCCGTTCAAAAAACCCGCCTATCTGTTCGCGCTGGTGGCGGGCGATCTTGCCCATATCGAAGATAAATTCATCACCATGTCCGGTCGCGACGTCGCCTTGCGCATTTACACCCGCCCTGCCGATCTCGATCAGGCGCGGTTCGGGATGGAGGCGCTGATCGCCTCGATGCGCTGGGATGAGGAGGCGTATGGCCGCGAATACGATCTGGACGTGTTCAATATCGTCGCGGTGTCTGATTTCAATTACGGGGCGATGGAAAACAAATCGCTGAACATCTTTAACACCGCGCGGATTCTGGCGCGCCCGGACCTGACCACGGACAAGGAATTCATCGACATACGGCGCGTCGTGGGGCACGAGTATTTTCACAACTGGTCGGGCAACCGCGTCACCTGCCGCGACTGGTTCCAGCTTTCGCTGAAGGAAGGATTGACCGTTTTTCGTGAAAACCAGTTCGGGCAGGCGTTGTTCGATCCGGAGGTCGAGCGCATCGACGAGGTCAACCTGGTCCGGACCATGCAATTCCCCGAGGATTCCGGGCCGATGGCGCATCCGGTGCGGCCGGACAATTACATCGAAATCTCGAATTTCTATACCATGACCGTCTATGAAAAGGGCGGCGAGGTCATCCGGATGCTGCATACGCTTTTGGGGCCGGAGGTTTACCGCAAGGGCACGGATTTGTACTTCTCGCGCCATGACGGCGATGCCGCGACTTGCGAGAATTTCGTCAAGTGCATGGAGGACGCGTCGCACCGCGACCTCTCACAATTCATGCTGTGGTATCATCAGGCCGGCACGCCCGTCGTGCATGCGCGCGGCGATTACGACGCGACAGGCAAGACCTATACGCTCACCCTTTCGCAAACCCTGCCGGACACGCCGGGCCAACCCGCAGCCGCGAAGAAGGCGCAGCACATCCCCGTCGCGGTGGGCTTGATCGGCCCGAACGGGCAGGATATGGGCGCAACCCGCGTGCT